>JAGOCP010000245.1 GCA_017998715.1 Thermoanaerobaculia bacterium
TCGCCGCCGTCGGCCTGCCGCGGTTGGGGATCGAACCGCTTCCTATTCAACTCCGAGAGGTGGGCGGCGGTGGGATCGTCGGATCTCCGGCGCGCAAGTGGCGGGGGCCCCCGTCCTCCAGTGAAAAAATCCGATTTCCGGGGTCCCGACCGAGCACCGGAGATCCGACGATACCGCCGCCGACCGCCGTCGACCTCGCGAGCAGCTCTACAGGTAGCCGAGCGACCGCAACCGCTCGCGCTCTTCGTCCGTGAACGGCTGCGCCTCGACGGCGCCCGCCGCAGGAGCCGTCATGCGGCGCGATGCCGCGGCGAGAGCCAGGCGGCGGATCTGCTCGAGTCGCGATGCATCCGTCTCGCGCCCCGGCAGGAGATTCGTCTGCTCGCCAGGATCCGCCGCCAGGTCGTAGAGGGCGCGCGGGAACTCGGGCGTCTCGAGAACCAGCTTGAGATCGTCGACACGCACGGCGTCCTTCGACAGCATGAGCCGGGCACCGCGCCCTGGCGGTTGCGCGAGGTCGTGCCCCGGAAGATCTCCGGACGGCAGCCCGAAGTGGCCGAGGATCGTCGGCGCGATGTCGAGTGCGGTCGCGAAGCGGTTCGTCGTCACACCCGCGCGGGCAGTCGACCGCGGCCACTTCACCAGCAGCGGCACCCGCAGCGTCTCTTCGTGCGGCGTGGTGTGGAGGAAGAAGCCGTGCTCGCCGAACGCCTCGCCATGGTCGCCGGTGACCACGATGAGGGTTTCGTCCCACAGGCCGGCGCGGCGCAGGTCGGCGAAGAACTCCCCCAGCTGCCGGTCGAGCGTCTCGACGCCGCGGTCGTAGAGCCAGCGTGCGATCTCGCGCTCCCGCTCCGCAGGTTCGAGAGCGCGATAGTTGATCGCCAGAAGCCGCCGGCTGGCGCAGACCTCGCCGGCGCAGCCGTAGTCCGCAACGCCGAACCGCTCCGCCACCGTCGCGCGGGTGACGCCGGTCGCCTCGTAGGGCAGGATCCCGAAATCCGAATGCGCGCCGTAGAGGTGAACGAAGAGGAAAGAGCTCGAGTCGCGGTGGAAGCCCGCCCAGTCGGCCGCGAGCCGGAGCTCCTGCTCGGCCGTCCAGCCCTTGAGGCGATAGCTCTCGAACCCTTGATTCAGATCGAACTTCTCGGCGAAGAACGGCGCGGTCTGCATGAAGGCGCCGGTGCGGGCACCGGCGGCGGACAGACGTTCGGCAAGCGTCGCGATCTCCGGGCTGAGCGGCAGCTCCTCGCGATCGACGCCGTGCAGATCGACCGGCAGGCCGGTGAGCATCGAGGCGTGCGAGGTCTTGGTGGAGATCTCCGCCGACCAGGCGGGCGTGAAGCGTTCGGACTCGACGACGAACTGGTCGAGGGTCGGCGTGACCGCGCGTCCGCCGCCCAGGCCGAGCGCTCCGATGGCATCCTCGCGAAAAGCGTCGAGCGAGATGAGAATCGCGCGCCGCGCCGGGGGCACCGCGGCAGCCGCGGACTCGCTACGGACGGCGAAGGTATCGATGTAGGCGCGGGCGCCCGGTGGCAGCGCCGCGAGCAGCTGGAACTGCAGCTCACGTCCGACGGGGAGGTCGGCGAGGGCGATCCGCCGCATGCGCCAACCGGCAGCTCCCGCGACGCGCCCGGCGAGCACGACCCGCTCCTCCTGCCAGTTGACACCGGGAGTTGCGACGCCGAGGGCAACCTCCGCGGCGACCCCGGCTGGGGCGCCCTCGACGCAGCCGCCGAGCAGGATCTCGGAGGGCCCGGCGAGCGTGATCCTGAAGCTGCGGCTCTCGCCGGCGGCGAGGACGAAGCTGTCGCGCGATTCGTCGGCGCAGGTGTGAACTCCGGTCTGCGGATCGAACGTGCCATGGGAGGCCTGATCGACGACCACGTCCTGATACCTCGCCGTCGCGAAGGGCTGCGGAGAGGTCGCCTTCGGCGCTTCGCCTCCGCAGCCCGAGAGGAGCCACAGGCCGAGGACTCCGAGCACCGGCCGCACGGACGCCGGCCTCATCGCCGGCGGACGGGTCAAGGAGCCGAACTGGACCAGCGCGTCGTCCCGGAGGTCTCGAAGTTGTCGAAGAACAGACCCCGGCACTCGGGAACCCGGAAGGCGCCGATGCGCGTTGCCCAGTTGGCCGCCGAGCTCGCGGTGTAGTACTGGTTGGTGTACCAGAACGTGCACTCGTCGGCCGGGTCGATCGAGAGCGCGGCGTAGTCCCCCCAGCGGCTGGAGCCCGTCTGCGAACCTCCTCCCGCGATCAGCGTCGACTCCGAGCCGAGCGACCCGAGCTTGTCCAGCGCCAGGCGGGTGGCGAAGCGGATCGCCGGCGAGACGGTTCCCGACATCGCCGAGTAGCCGAGCGCGATCGAGCCCTCGCGGTCTTGCGCGATCGAACCCATGAAGCGGTGGGCCGTCGCGTCCGGGTCGTAAGTGCCCTCCTGGTAGAGCGTCCACGACGTGACGCTGCCGCGCAGCTCGAACCACCTCGGCGCGGCGCGACCGCCGGAAGGCACGGTGAAGGTCCCGACCAGACCCTCGTGGTCACCGAATCGCCGATAGGCGAGGCGGAACATCGGCCACTCCGAAACCACGTCGACCTTCTGCGTCGTTCCTGGCTGCGTCGCGCAGCTCAGATTGAAAAAGCCGCAGACGGTGTAGGTGAACGCCGTCACCGCTGGGCTGCCGACGACCGTGAACGTCGAGTTCGCCGGCGTCACCCAGTCGACGTGAAACGCGCGCAGCTCGAGGCGGTCGGTCCCGCCGTGGAAGCTGTTGTCGAGGAAGGTGTAGTAGATCGCCGGCGCGCCCGGCGGCGGCGCCACCAACCCGTCGATATCGGCGGGCATCAGAAGGTTGTCGGCGAATCCGCTGGCCTTCTGGGAAGTCGCCGCCAGGCCCTGCAGCATCTTGACGCGATCGAAAGCCCAGGCGTTGTAGTTGCTCTCGTTCGTCGACACGTAATAGCCGTCCGGCCAGACGGCCACCTTGAAGTAGTCGGGGAAGTCGGTCGTCGTGAAAGTGTAGATGAAGTAGCTTCCGAGCGGATCGGCGGTCTGCGACACGGCGAAGCAGAGCGAGGCGGCGCCGTTGAACTGGGCCAGCACCCAGCGGTCTGCGAGCGGGTCGTAGACGACCACCGGATCGCCCAGGTCGGCGGTGCAAGCTCCCGACGACCAGAAATTCGACAGATCGGTCGGTCCGAAGAGGAGCGCGCCCCCCTTGTCGTAGACGGCGACCTTCGTCGCGTTGACCATCTGGACATAGTGCTTCGGACCGACATCGCCGACGGTATCCGGCGGCGCGCAGCCGTTGCAGCCGGTCGGGTTGCCCGTCCCGGCGAAGGTCAGCAACGGCGTCGGCGTCCGATGCCCCGGATTGTAGCCCGCGGCTGCCAGCGGATCGTCGGGCACCGAACTGCGTCCCCAGGTGCCGCGCCTGCCCTGGTCGGGCTCGAAGGCCAGAGGGTTGACGCGGTCTTCGGCCTTGTCGATATAGGGGTTCGGTTGCAGCGCGGTCGGCAGAGAGCCGAGCGGGACCGACACCTTGGGCGACGCGGACGGGCCGACCTCCACTTTCTCGGCTGGCCTCTCTTCCGTCGCCAGGAGGCCCGGAGGAACTGTCACGACCAGCGTGAGAGCCATTGCTGCTGTTCGAAGTCGCATCGCGATTCTCCTTTGGCGATTACCGCAGATCCTTCATCAACTGCTTCACCGGCCCGGCGCTCTGCATGACGTAGAAGTGCACCGACGGCACACCGCGCGCGAGGAGCTCCTCGACCTGCTTGCGCCCCCAGGCGACGCCGACACCGAGCACCTCCGACTCCGGTGCGTCGGCGACCGCGTCGGCCAGGGCGGCGGGGATCTCGACGTAGAAATTGCGCGGGATCGACGACAGCTGCGAGCGCGCCGAGAGGACCTTCAGCCCGGGGATGATCGGCACCGTGATGCCGGCCTCGCGGCAGGCGTCCACGAAGGCGAAGTAGTGCCGGTTATCGAAGAACATCTGGGTCACGACGTAGCTCGCGCCGGCGGCGATCTTGGCCTTCAGCTGGCGTATGTCGGCGGCGAGATTCGGCGCTTCGAAGTGCTTCTCGGGATAGCCGCCGACGCCGATGCAGAAGCTCGACGGCTCGGCGTCGAGCAGGTCGTCGGCGAGGTAGCGGCCGTGGTTCATGGCGTCGATCTGGGTCACCAGGTCGGTGGCGAAGCGGTTGGCGCTGCGTCCTTCGCGCAGCGGCTTCTGGTAGCCGCTGTCGTCGCCGCGCACGGCGAGCACGTTGTCGATCCCGAGGTAGCGCAGCTCGATGAGGAAGTCCTCGGTCTCCTCGCGGGTGAAGCCGCGGCAGAGCACATGCGGCACGGCGTCGATGCCGTACTTGTTCTGGATCAGCGCGCACACACCCATCGTCCCGGGACGCTTGCGCTTGACCCGGCGCTGGATGCCGGCCGCCGTCTCCTCGTAGAAGACCTCCGCCGCGTGACTGGTGATGTCGATGAACGGCGGCCGGAACTCGACCAGATCCTCGATCAGCGCCATCAAGTTGCGCACGTCGCCGCCGCGCAGCGGCGGGATGATCTCGAAGCTGATCAACGGCTCTTTGGCGCGCTCCAGATGTTCGATGACCTTCAAGTACGCCTCCCGTTCACGAATCGATCGGCCACAAAAAAAACCCGCTCGCCGGCAGCAATGGGAGCGGGTTTTCGCGTCCGGACACTTGGTTGCCGCGGTTCCGGCCCCCGGTTCCGGGGAGCTTCGCGCGACCGCATCCCCGCCGCTCGCGCGACAGGAGGGCACCTTGGGTGTCCGCCCCAGGTTGCCGAGCCCGGAGCGCCCGGCGGGTCGAGCGCATTCGCTCCTCGTCGCCGTGTCGCTCTTCGGACCGCTCCGAATGCCGCAAGAGAGTAGCTCCGGCAGACGGGACTGTCAACGGATCCCCGGCACCCGGCGGGCAGGTCGTCGCACGGAGCACGACCGCGGCGGTCAGGAACTCCGGGCGGCGGGTCCGATAGAGTTCGCGACGTGCATCACGACTCTTCCCGCGCGAACGGCTGGCGCTTCTGGGCATTCGTCGGCGACCTCGGTGTCGCCTGGCTCGCGCTCTACCTCGCCTTCCAGATCCGCATCGTCGCCGTGCTGCCGGGCTCGGCCGACACCTTGCCGCAAGAGCGCCTGGTCTATTTCGACCTCGTCTGGGTCTGGGTCGTCGCGGCGCAGCCGGTGGCGCTCTACTTCTTCGGGCTCTACCAGTCGAGGGCCAAACGGCCCCGCCTGGAAATCGCCCGGTGGGTGAGCCTCGCGGTGCTCTTTCAGACGCTCGCT
>JAGOCP010000027.1:0-18002 GCA_017998715.1 Thermoanaerobaculia bacterium
GCGCCCGGGCCGGCGACCGGCGGCAGCGGCCAGCCCATCGCTTCGCCGGTCCAGTCGCCGCTCTCGAGCAGGTAGCCGAGTCGCAGGCTCGCGAACGAGCCTCCGAGGCTGTCGTCGGGATCCATCGAGTGCTCGGCATCCTTCGCAGCCGTTTCCGCCTCGGCTGCCGCGCGGCAGCCGACGAGGACCTGGAGCGCCTCCGCCTGTTGGCCGAGCTGCAGGTGGGCGTAGCCGAGCCAGCTCGGATAGTGGCCGCAGCGCGCCGGCTCCTTGCCCTTCGCGGCGCGCATCCGATTCACCGCGGCGATCGCCGCGACGTTGGTGTCGACCGTCTCCGGCCACATCCCGAGTGCCAGGAAGATGTGCGAAGTCATGTGCACGGCGTGGCCGGCGTCGGGGGCGATGCGGGCATAGAGGTGCGCGGCGCGCAGGCCGAGCGGGGCGTGGGTCGGGTCGTCGTAGCAGTGGATCAGGTAGTGCAGCAGCCCAGGATGCTCGCGATGCTGCATCCAGGCCTCCTCGAGCAGCCCGGCGGCGCGCATGTAGCTCGCGACCTCGCGGCCGGCGTGCGCCGTGCCGAGGATCGCGAGGCCGTGGAAGGCGGCGGCGTCGACGTCGTCCGGGTAACTCGCCTGGAGGCTTGCCATCGCCTCGGCGTAGCGGAAATCGCGCGCGCGCTTCTGCTCCTCACCGCTCTCCTTCCCGGCGCTCTCCTCCGCGTAGAGGATCTCGACCGCCGCGAGGTAGGCCCTCTCGCGCGCAGTGGCCGCCTTCGCCTGGCGCTCGGCCGCAGTCGGAGCCAGACGGGCGAGAGCGGCACGGGCGGCAGCGGCGTCCTGCTGCATCCAGACCGGATGGTTGTAGGTCATCGCCTCGCCCCAGTACGCCATGACGAAACCGGGGTCGGCCGTCTGCGCGCGGCGGAACGCCTCCGCCGCGGCCGGGTACTCGAAGTCGTGCAGGAGCGCCAAGCCGGCGGCGAAGTCGGCCTGGGCCGCCGGCGAGCCCGAGTTGGCGAAGGCGACCTCGCCGAAACTTCCGGCAGCGGCGACCGTTGGGCCGGCGAGCAGCAGGGCTACGGCGAGCGCGGCGACGAACATGGCGTTCCTCCCGGGACGGCAGGTGAAGCTCGACCTCTTTGGGCGACCGCGGGATCCTACCTCCGACCGCGACAGCGGTCGCGAGGCGGTCGCCAGGCGGCCGCGAGGTTGCGCCCGGACTAGAATCGGGAATGACGTTTCCACGCCCGATCCGCCCCTCGCTCCGCCGGACCCTCTGCGTCGCCTCTCCGCTCCTTCTGGCTGCTGCGCTGTTCACGCTCTTCGTAGTGCCGGCCGGGGCCACCGGCGCGAATGTTCTGCCGTCGGTCTACGAACCGGCCGGCACTGGCGGGTATGCGGCGCTCGACCGGGCGCTCGCCAAGCTCGCGACCCACCGCCGGCTGCTGGTCATCGGCGCCCATCCGGACGACGAAGACACCTCGGCGCTGGCACTGGTTTCGCGACAGCTCGGCGGCGAAGCCGCCTACCTTTCGCTCTCGCGCGGCGAGGGCGGGCAGAATCTGATCGGCACCGATCTCGGCGAGGCGCTGGGCGTGCTGCGCACTGAAGAGCTCCTGGCGGCGCGCGGGGTCGATGGCGCGCGGCAGTTCTTCACCCGCGCCTTCGACTTCGGTTACACCAGGTCGCTCCCCGAGACGCTCGGCAAGTGGCCCGAGGAAGCGCTGCTCGCCGACGCCGTGCGCGTCGTCCGCCGCTTCAAGCCGCAGGTCATCCTGTCGGTCTTCGGCAACGACGGCTCAGGCGGACATGGTCAGCACCAGGCGGCCGGGCACACCGCCTACCTCGCCTTCGCGCGCTCGGCTGCGCCGCCGGCTGAGGGGGAGGACCTCGCCGAGGGGGGCTCGCCGTGGAAAGCCGCGGCGCTCTATCGCGCCGCCTGGTTTGCCCCCGAGACCGCGACGGTCTCGCGCCCTCTCGGCGGCATCGACCCGTGGAGCGGGATGTCGATCCTCCAGGTGGCGATGAAGTCGCGCAGCCAACACCGTTCGCAGGACATGGGGCGGCTGCTCGAGCTCGGGCCGCGCGACGGCAAGTACACCTTCGTCGAGGGCCCGGGCGGGAGCGCGGGCAACGATCTCTTCGCCGGCATCGACACCTCTCTCGCCGGCTTGGCGGCGACCCTGGGCACGACGCCGCTGGCGGGCGACGTGCGGCGGGAGCTCGAGGCGGCGGCGGCCGAGGTCGCCGCGGCGCAGAGCGCCCTCAGCCCCGACCGGATGTCCGCCGCCGTGGCACCCCTCGTGCGCGCCCTGGCGGCGCTCGACCGGGCGCACGCCGTCTGCAGGCAGAGCGCGCTCCCCGAAGCCCGGCCAGTGGCCGATCTCGTGGCCGAGAAGATCGCGGTCGGCGAGCAGGCGCTGCTCATCGCCAGCGGCGTGGCGGTCGACGCCTGGACCGACGCCGCCGAGCTCGTTGCCGGCGAACCGGTGAAGCTCTCCGTCGCGTTGTGGAATGCCGGCACCGATCCGGTCAAGCCGGTGAGCGTCGGCTGGTCGGGCGCGCTCGGCGCCGCCGTCCCGGGAGCGCCGACGACGGGCAACGTCGAGCAGCAGCTCGCCGCGCATCCGCTCGTCGCTGCCGGCGAACTGGTGCAGTTCGAACAGACGATGACGGTGAATCGCGACGCCCCCGCGACGCGTGCCTACTTCCTCTCCCGCCCGCGGCTCGGCGACCTCTACGACTGGAGCGGCGCGCACTACGCCGAGCGCGGCGAGCCGTTCGGCGCGCCGGCGCTCTCCGCCCGCCTCGAGCTCGAGATCGCCGGCCGCCACATCGCGGTCGATCGTGAGGCGGTCTACCGCTACGCCGATCAGGCGCGCGGCGAGATCCGCCGGCCGCTCGTCGTGGTGCCGCGCATCGAGTACCGCGTCTCACCCGAGGTGGTGGTCTGGCCGCGCGGCGGCCCGGCGCCCGAGATCGCGGTCGATCTCGCTTCGCACCTGGCGCGGCCGCTCGCCGGCGAGCTTTCGTTCACGGGCGACTGTGGCGGCGGGCCGCAGGTTCCGACGCCGTTCCGCATCGCCGAGCCGCGCGGCACGGCGAGCCTGCGAATTCCGGCCCCCGACTGCCCGGCGAGCGGCAAGGCCCGCGTGCATCTGGTGCTTGCCGCCGCGACCGGAGACGGCGAGCGCGCGAGCCCGGCGGCGCCACTGCTCGACTATCCGCACGTGCCTGCGGCGCCGCTGCGCGGCGGCGACGGTTTCGACCTCGTGCGGGCCGACATCGCGCTGCCGAAGCTCGAGCGTATCGGCTATGTGCTCGGCGCCTCCGACAAGGTGCCGGGGCTCCTCGCCGAGATCGGTCTGCCGATCACGCTCCTCTCCGCCGCCGATCTCGACCACGGCGACCTGGCGCGCTTCGACGCCGTCGTCGTCGGCAGCCGCGCGTACGAGACCGACACCGCGCTGCAGAAGGCGAACGCGCGCCTCCTCGACTACGTGCGCGCCGGCGGCCTGATGATCGTCCAGTACCAGCAGTATCCGTTCATCGACGGCAAGTTCGCGCCCTTTCCCTTGGAGATCGCGCGTCCGCACGGCCGGATCACCGACGAAACCGCGGCCGCGAAGCTCCTCGTCGCCGACCACCCGGCCTTCACGACGCCGAACCGGATCGGAGCCGCCGATTGGGACGGCTGGGTGCAGGAGCGCGCGCTCTACATGCCGTCGACCTGGGACGCTGCCTACACCCCGCTGCTCGAGTTCCAGGATCCCGATCAGTCGGCGCAGCGCGGCGGCCTGTTGGTGGCAGGCCTGGGTAAGGGCACCTACGTCTACACCGGCCTCGCCTTCTTTCGCCAGCTTCCGGCGGGCGTCCCCGGCGCCTATCGTCTGTTCGCCAATCTGCTCGCCCTCGGGCAGAGCGGGGCGCAAAGACAGGCTGCGTTCGCCGCGCGCGGCAAGGAGCTCGCCGACCGCTTTCTCGTCGTCGACACGCACATCGACGTTCCTTATCGTCTGAAGGACGAGATGGAGGACGTTTCGCTGCGCACGGCGAAAGGGGATTTCGACCACCCCCGCGCGGTGGCCGGCGGCCTCGACACGACGTTCATGTCGATCTACGTTCCCGCCAAGCTCCAGGAGTCGGGGGGCGCCAAGGCGCTGGCCGACGAGCTCATCGACATGGTCGAGGGGATCGCTGCGGCGGCGCCTTCGAAGTGGGCGATGGTGGCGACGCCCGATCAGGCGCTGGCGAATCGCGCCGCCGGCAGGCTCTCCTTCGCGCTCGGCATCGAGAACGGTGCCGCCATCGAGGACCAGTTGGCGAACCTCGCCCACTTCCACTCCCGCGGCGTGCGCTACGTCACGCTGACGCACGGCAAGAACAACCTGATCTGCGATTCGTCCTACGAGCCGGCGGACAATCGACTCTGGCACGGCCTGTCGCCGTTCGGCCGCGAGGTCGTCGCGGAGATGAACCGTCTCGGCATCATGGTCGACCTCTCGCACGTCTCCGACGAGGCGTTCGACCAGGCGCTCGCGCTGTCGCAGGCGCCGCCGATCGCCTCGCACTCTTCCTGCCGGTACTTCACCCCCGGCTTCGAGAGAAACGTCGACGACACTCGCATCCGCGCCCTGGCGGCCAAGGGCGGTGTGGTGCAGATCAACTTCGGCTCCTCGTTCTTGACCGCCGCGGCGAACAAGAACGCCCTCGACGGCTTTCTCGCCCAGGCCGCCTTCGTGAAGGACAAGGGAGTCGCCGAGGACTCGGCCGAAGCGAAGGCTTTCGAGGAGGAATGGGCGAAGAAGAACCCGCTGCCGCGCGCCACGCTCGACGACGTCGTCGCCCACATCGACCATGTCGTCGAGATCGCCGGCATCGATCACGTCGGCCTGGGCTCCGACTTCGACGGCGTCGGCGACAGCCTGCCTCACGGTCTGCGTGACGTTTCGATGTACCCCAACCTCTTCGCCCGCCTCCTCGAGCGCGGCTACAGCGAAGCCGACCTCGAGAAGATCGCCGGCGGCAACCTGATGCGCGTCTGGCGCGAAGCCGAACAGGTGGCGGAAGGGCTCCGCCGCTAGGTCGGGTCCGAGGCCTCGGTAGGCGCGGCTGAGTCGCTGGCCCGAGGGACTACAATCCGGCTCATGAGTTCCTCGAAAGGTAGCCGGGTGCAGGGTCGCGGAAGCTCGATGGGGAGTCGCGTCGGCGCGGCGATCTGCGCTCTGGCAGGAATATCCTCGCTGGGGTTGTCGTCGCCCGCCCCCGCGCAGCCGATCGACACTCCCTACCTCGTGCGCGACATCGCCAACAGTACTGCGGACGCACAGCTGAGCTCGGAGCTGATGTTCGAAGCGGCAGTGGCTGGCCGCGCCATCTTCTGGGCACCCGATTCCGTTGGGTATCGCTGGACTCTGTGGGGCACGGACGGAACTGCGGCCGGTACAGCGCCGATCTCCGACCTGTTCTCCTACGAGGCTACGAGTTCGCTCAGCACTTCACCTTTGTGTATCGATGCCGCGCGGTGGATGTTCTGGGCCTCGACCTCGCCGAGCGGAGCCAGCTACATCTGGTCCACCGACGGCACCAACAGCGGGACTTCGATGGTCACTCCACTCCGCCCGCAATCGAGACCGAGCTTGCTCTACCCCGAATTGGCACCATGCGAAGCGCGCCTACTCGATGGCAGGGTCCACTTCTGGACCACGCACCTCGAAGGGCTGGACGGCCCCACCTTGGAGCTGTGGAGCACCGACGGGACCTTCGGAGGCACCTCGCGCGTGGCGTTCCTTGGACAGGACCCCGTCTATGGAAATGGCTATGTTCCAGACTTCATCCGGCTGGGAGACGAGATCCTCTTTTCGATTCAGACAGCCCCTAACGGCTACGAGCTTTGGCGGACGGACGGCACTGAAGCGGGAACCGAGCCCTTCGTTTCGCAGATTGCAGGAACGCAAGTGCTGGCGGCGCGAGGGTTCGCGCGAGTCGGCGACTGGGCTTTCTTTGTGGGGGACAACGGTTCAGACCCGGCGCCGCTAGCGGTAACGGATGGGACCGCGAGTGGAACGCGAGTCTTCGAAGACCTGCCTACGTATGTGGGTTATGCAGTCGCTCTCTCCGACCGTCTCGTCCTGGCGGCGATTTCGGCCGGCTCCTTTCAGCTCTGGGCGGCGATTCCGACGCAGCTCAACCCCGAGGTCCTGACGTCCCTGGTCGACGCCCTTCCGATCCTGCCGATGACAGCGCAAGCCATCGGTGACCGGGCGCTCTTCGTGGCGACTCTGCCGGAGCCGCCGAGCGACACGCGCGATCACCTGATCCTGTCGGACGGCACCGCGATCGGGACGATCGACATCGCCGTCGGATGCGATGCAGCAGGTCCTTGCGGGATCGCGGCTCTCGGCACGATGGGCGGCGACGCCTACTTTGGGGTCTCCGACAGTTCAGGAACGTCGCTCTGGAAGACGGACGGCACGGCGCTCGGGACCACCGAGATCGAAGCCTTCGACTGCACAAATAGCTGCGAGGCGAGAATACTCGGAGTCTCGGAAGCGAAGCTCTACTTTCTCAGGGGTTCGATCGGATCGCCTCCCGCGCTGTGGGTGACAGACGGCTCCGCGGCCGGTACCTTCGAAGTTCTGGCGCCGGGTCCGATCCCCTATGGGGGCACGGGTGCCGGGTCGGTAGCCCTGCCGGGGAATCGACTGGTTTTCGCTGCTCATGGCGCCGAGTCGGGCCTCGAGCCCTGGATCACCGATGGAACTACGGTTGGGACGCACATGATCGTCAACCTCTCCACGACAATCGACCAGTCGGTTCCGCAGCGCTTGTCGGCGAACGAGGATCGCATCCTCTTCTCGGCGCAGGATTCCGAACATGGCCCGGAACCCTGGGTCAGCGGGGGAACGGGTGGCAACACGGCGATGTTGGCTGACATCAGGCCAGGACCTTTCGGCAGCGGCCCGGTGCCTTTTCAGCCGGCCGACGGACTCTGGCCGATGATGGCCGGTCCCGAGGGCAGTGGCTCGTCGCAACACCTCTACTACACAACCGGCGCGCCGGGCAGCCTGGGCTCGTTCGCCGCCGACGCGGGTTGGGGGTCCTCATCGGCGTCCTTCGACGGCCGCACCTTGATCACCAGCGGCGCGGAGCTCTTTGTCTTCGATGGCAATCCGCCGTCGGTGAGCTCACTGGCGGAAATCGGCTCTGGGTTCGATTCCTTCCCGTTTCTTTCCGTCGGTGAGCAGCAAGTCTATTTCCGCAACCTTCTCGCCGAAGAGCCGCACCAGCTGTGGTCGACGGATGGAACCACGGCTGGAACCGGCGCTTTCTGCGCGGCGCCCAACGCTCTTGTTTTCTATCAGGGGAGCTGGATCGGCGAACTCGGTACTGGCGTTGTCTTCAAGGCGCGGACAGCGGCGGAGGGAGTGGAACCGTACTTCTGTCACGAAGGCGAGACCGCGATCTCGCTGGCCGACATCGCGGCCGGAAGCGCCGACGCCGATCCGGAAGGCTTCGTTGCCGTCGGCGGATGGAGTCTCTTCGCTGCGACGGATGCAGCCGGTGATCGGGAGCTCTGGCGCACCGATGGGACGGTTGCCGGCACGAGCCTGCTGGCGAATCTGTCGCCCTCCGCGAGCTCGGCACCCGCAGCGTTCAACCCGGTCGCCGGCGGAGTCCTGTTCACGGCCGACGACGCTCAGCACGGGCGTGAGCTCTGGTTCTCGGATGGAACGGCTGCGGGCACGGCGATGGTCGCCGATCTCGCGCCGGGTCCGATGTCTTCGCAGCCCGCGGACTTCGAGGCGATCGGCGGCGCAGTCGTGTTCGCGGCGGAGACTCTCGCTGCCGGTCGCGAGCTATGGGTCACAGCCGGAACACCGGAGTCGACCGGGCCGCTGCCCGAGATCCGGCCCGGACCGTTGTCGTCGCGGCCCGAAGAGATGACCGCGACGCAGCATCGCCTCTTCTTTCGCGCCACCGACGAACGCGGCGCCGAGCTCTGGGCGCTCTGTCCCTCCTGGGTGGCGGGGACGTCGCAGGCGTGCAACGAGCTTTTCGCCGACGGCTTCGAGAGCGGCTCGGTCGCACCCTGGAGCGCCTCGACGCCCTGAGGCGACCGATCTCGGCCGCTGCAGGGCGCCGCGCCGGCTAGCTCCGGCGTTCGCGCCGGGCGACTCGAAGCGTCGCGGCTCCGGCGAGGAGCAGCGCCAGGAGCGCCAGCCCCCACTCTCCCAGTGTCGGGATCTCGATCACCGATACGTCGACGGTGACCGGGACGGTGGCGATCTCGGTGAGCACCTGGCCGCCAGGGCTCGTGCCGGTGGCGGTGACGAGGTTGTCGTACGGCCCGGGGTGGCCCGCCGGATCGACCAGCACCTGGAGCGTCAGCGTGCCCGAGGCGCCCACCGCCAGCGTGTTGCCGGCGGCGAGCAGCGCGGTGTCGCCGGCGCCATCGAAGCCCGGGTTCACTGTGAGGTCGCCGCTCGCCAACGACTCGACGCTCCACGAGCCGACGCCGGCGAACGTCTGCGAGAGATCGTCGACCAGCTGTACGTCAGTGAGCGCGACATTGCCCAGGTTCTCCACCCGGATCTCGTAGAGGACGTGGAACAGCGAGCGGTTCGTCGTGTCGCGCTCGACCGACAGCACCGTCTTCGCCACCCCGAGCTCGGGCAGCTCGACACCCACCGGCGCTGGATGGTCCTCGACTTCGCCGTCCGCGGCCTGCCCGATGATGCCGAGGCCGGGCGTCGTGCTGATGCGGCAGCGCGTCGCCGCACTCCCCTGCGGACTGCCGACCGGCACCGCGAATGACGGCAGGAGCGTCGCGGCGGGCGCCAGCGCAAGGTTGGTGACGACCTGCTCGCCGGGATCTCCCCAGTCGCCGTCGCGGTTCCAGTCGATCCAGCAGGAGACCGCGCCGCCGGTCGCGCCAGCGCTCACCTGGAGCGTCCCGTTCGTTCCCGGGATGAAGGTGGCAGGGAAGACGACGCCGTCCTCGTCATCGCTGGCCGAGGTGTCGTCGCCGGAGAGCGTCGCGTTCGGCTGGCCGTCGCCTTCGGTGTCGACCGTCGCGCCGAGCGTCGGGTTGCCGGCGAGAAGCACGATGTGCCGCGCGCCGTTCGACGCCAGGAGCGTCGGATAGGTCGGATCGGGCGCATCGCCGAAGTCGAGCCCGAGCACCGTCACCGCCCAGTCTTCGATCTCGCCGTCGTTAGCGGGACCGAGCGGTGTCGGCGTGCCGGCCGAAGAGAGGCGGAAGCGGGCGTAGGTGGCCCGCGTCGGCGCGTCGCACGGTACGTTCACCGGCAGGACGTTGGCGCCGGCGACGAGCGCCAGTGCGGTGGCGATGCGATCGCGCGGATCGCCGAACGCACCGTCGCCGTCGAAGTCGATCCAGGCGTCGAGGCGCGGCGTCGCGACTCCGGCGGTGTTGGTCAGCGAGACGGTGACGTTCGTGGCCGTGCAGGCGACGAGCGCGGCCGGCAGGGTGACACCGTCCTCGTCGGCGCCGTCGCCGGTCGCATCGACCGACGGTTGGCCGTCGCTCTCGTTGTCGACCGTGGCGCCGAGCGAAAAGCCCGCCGCCGTCGCGTGGTTGGGGCCGTTGTCGGCGATCGTCGTGCCGTAGGAGGCCGGGGCGTCGCCGAAGTCGACCACCCCGAGAGTGATCGGCAGATCTTCCACTTCGCCGTCCGGCGCGCCGCCGGTGGGTCCAGTGACGCCGTTCGCCGAAAGCCGGAGTCGGGCGTAGGTCAGTCCTTCGACGGCGGAGCAGGGCACGACGTACGCCAGCGGATTCGCGCCGGCGGCGAGCGGCTGCGCGGCGAAGATCTGCTCGCCGGCGTCGCCGAAGTCGCCGTCGGCGTTGAAGTCGATCCAGGCGTCGAGCGCGCCGGCGGCCGATGCGGTCACCGTGGCCGAGGCCGGCTGGCAGGCGGTCGCCACCGAGGTGAAGGTCACGCCGTCCTCGTCGTCGAAGCAGCTGCCGACGCGGCTGGTGCCGGCGCTCGTGTCGTCGCCGTTGGCTCCGACCGCCGGCTGGCCGTCGGGTTCGGTGTCGACGCAGGAGCCGAGGCGGAGGCCGTCGTCGGGATCGACCTGATGCCAGGCCGAGCCGGTCCCTTGCGTGCCGTAGGAGTCGGGGGCATCGCCGAAGTCGAAGCCGACGACGCCGAGGCGATAGTCCTCGACTTCGCCATCGGCGGCCGCGTCGACAGGGGCGAGACCGCCGCTCGTCGAGCAGCGGAAGCGCGCGAAGGTGGTACCCGGAATCGCTCCCTCGGGCACGCCTGCAGCGAGCACTGTCGGCGGACCGGTCGGGATGGCCTCGCTGGCGGCGATCTGTTCGCCGGGTGCGTCGCCGAACTCCCCGTTGCGGTTCCAGTCGACCCAGGCGTCGAGCAGGCAGGGCGAAGGTCCGCCGGCGACGATCGAGAAGCTGGCCACATCCCCGGGGACGAACGGACCGCCGAAGGCGACGCCGTCCTCATCGTCGCCGCCGGCGCAGGTGCCGACGACGAACGGCGAGAGTGCGGCGTCGTCACCGTCTGCCGTGATCGAGGCGACGAATCCGCCGTCGGCATCGACGCAGGCGCCGAGGAAGGGCGCGTTCTGGACGCCGAGCAGATGGAGGGCGCCGGCGTCGAGCGCCAGGGTCTGGTAGTCGTCGGTCGCCGTGCCGGCGCCGACATCGGGAGCGTCACCGTAGTCGTAGCCCGGCGGCGGCGCAGGCGGAATGATCGTGGCGACGAAGCCGAAGTCGACGGTGAGGTTGGTGTCGTTGTCGCCGTCTTCGCTGGTCGGCTCGCCGTTGTCGGTGAGCGTCACCGGCCGGCTGGCGACCAGCGCGCCGACGGCGGTGCCGTTGTCGTCGCCGTTCACGTCGTCGTCAGGATCGGGGGCGGGATCGTTGCCGGTGGCGGTCGTCCGGCCGGCAAGCGCGCCGCCGCCGCCGAAGGCGGAAGGCGAGACGACGACAATGTAATTGCCGGGGGCGAGCCGCTCGAAGCGATAC
Organism: Thermoanaerobaculia bacterium; assembly: GCA_017998715.1. GTDB lineage: Bacteria > Acidobacteriota > Thermoanaerobaculia > Multivoradales > JAGPDF01 > JAGPDF01. Next base: position 11,020 of record JAGOCP010000027.1, read on the forward strand.
CGGCCGGGGAAGCCGCTGTCGAGGGCGGTCTCCGTCGTGCCCGAGTATTCATCGAGCGTCGGCTCGCCGTCGCCGTTGGCATCGAGATAGAGGTCGAGGCGGACGCCGTCGACGCCGAGCTCGCCGTTCTCCGGCTCGAAGAGACCGTCGTTGTCGCTCTCGTTCCACACCTGGTCGCCCAGCGCGAGGGTTCCTGCGGGAGCGACGAGCCCGGCGTCGATCGTCGGGTCGTACTCGCCGGGGGCGAGGTTCACCAGCGGCCCGGCACCGGTCGCCGGATCGGCGTCCGAGTCGAGAGCGTCTCCCGGGCCGATGTCGTCCGCCGTCCAGCCGGTCGCGGAGGCCGGGAGCAGGAACTCGACGAAGTAGGGCAGGCCGGGGGCGAGGCCGTCGAAGCGGTAGTACCCGGGCCGCCCGTAGATGTCGTCTGCGGTCGCGGTCGTCGCGACGACCGGATCGGCGCCGCCGGTCTCGGCGGTGCCGTCGCCGTCGTCGAGATGCAGCCGCGCGGTCACGCCGTTGGCCCCGTCGGAGAGCGGCTCGTTCTGCCTGCCGTCGCCATTGCGGTCGAACCAGACGTAGTCGCCGAGCGCCGCGAGCTGGGTGGCGATCAGGCCGAAATCGTTGTCGGGATCCTGCTCTCCGGGGTCGAGCACGGTCACCGGCGCACAGGCGGTGGCCGGATCGCCGTCCGAGTCGATGGCATCGCCACCGGAATTCGCCGCGGTGAGGATGTAGGTCGGCGGCGGCGCGATGCAGACGAAGTAGCTCCCCGGCGCGAGGCCCGGGAAGGCGTACCAGCCGGCGGCGCCGCCGGGGCCGTTGGCGGTCACCGCCGAGGCGAGCGGCACGTCGTCGAGCGTTCCGGCAAGGCCGTCGACGCCCGGCAGCAGGAGGCGGACGAAGACATCGTTCAGGCCGGAGGGGCCGTCGTTCTGGGTGCCGTCGTGATCGAGATCGACCCAGACGAAGTCGCCGAGGGCGGCAGCGACACAGCTGCCGAGCGTCACGCCGGACTTCTGCGGCTCGGCGGCGAGGCTGCCCAGCCCGTCGGCGCGATCGGCCTGGTAGGCGAACGAGTTGAATGCCGGGTCGCCGGCGGGAATGCCGGCCGGCGTCGTCATGCTGAAGTCGAACTCGACGAAGTCGTACGGGCCGACGACACGGCTGCCGAACTCGACTTTGAACGAGCGCGTCGCGGAGAGCGGAGTCGGCGGCGCGGTCGACCAGTCGGGAGGATCGCACGCGGTCGTCGGTCCGCCCACCTCACCGCGACAGGGGTTGCCCGAGGTGGAGTAGTAGAGCGTCGTCCCCGGCGGCGGGAGGATCGGCGCAGCGAGGACGGGGGTCCACAGCGAACCGCGCGGATTGGTGTCGCGCACGCCGGTGTCCCCGACGAACGGCAGGATGTCGATGAGCACGAAATTCTCCATCGCCACCGTGCCGACGTTCTCGACGCGCAGGGAGTATTCGAGCGCGCCGCCGTCGAGCGTGCCAGCCGAGGTGCCGGTCGGAGCACCGTCGCAGGCCGCGTCGACGAGTTTCGCCGAGATCAGCTGGGCGATGCCGGCGACGGTGATCGTCGTGCTCGCGCTGCACAGCGATTCCGCGGTGTCGGCGTCGCCGTCGAGATCGAGGGGATCGGCGTGCGAGCTGCCGGAACAGCGGAACCCCAGGCCCGGCGCATCGTGGTCGAGCGTGAACTCGTTGGCGAGCGGGCCGTTCGCCGCGCCGTTGCGGATCGTCGTCGTGACGTTGAGCCAAACCTGCTGATTGACGCCGAGATTGCCGCTGCCGGCGTTCCAGCGCCAGCGCAGGAGGGTGCGGCCGGTGCCGGCGAAGTTCGGCACCTGCTCGAAGGTCTGCGGGGCCGGCAGGCCCGTCCCCTGGTCGTCGAAGGTCCAGCTCGCGAAGAGCAGATCGACCGGCAGGAGATCCGTGGCGACGATGTGCTCGAGCGGCAGCGGGTCGGAGGACTGGGCGGCCGAGCGCACGCGCAGGCGCCAGGAGACGTTCTGGCCGCCGTTGAACGACCCGCTGCCCGAGAGGTTCTCCTTGGCGGGGTTGAGCTGCGCGAACGGGCCGGAGAGGACGAAGCTGCGGCAGGCGTTGCGATTCACGTTGGTCGGGCCGGCGGTGTAGACCGAGGTGAGATCGACGCAGTTCTGGACGGTGTCGCCGAACGCGACCGGCCCGCCGGCGTTGTCCGGGTTGATGATCTGGCCGGTGATGTGCGGCCGGTTCGCGGTGCTCGTGGCGGCCATGCCCGGAGCCGCCTGGCCATACTCCCAACGGATGCGGGTCTGGTACTCGCCGGCTCCCAGGCCGGGCGGCGGCGCGGTCAGTGTCGTGTTGGTTGTCGCATTGGGCGAGCTTCCCCAGAGCGTGAAGATGCCGGGGGCGGTGTTCTTTTCGTAGCTGACGCGCACGCCGACGCCAGGACCGAAGTCGGTCAATCCGTTGTAAGCGCCGGTGGTGACGGATGCGACCTGGAGCTCGATGGGCAGCGTGTCGATGACGATCAGGTTGTCGAGCGGGACGTTGCCGTTGTTGGCGACGGCGACGTCGTAGGCGAAGGTCTGATTGAGAGTGGGCGGATTCGGCGTGCCCCCGGCCATGTTCTTCGACAGGCTGGCTCCGGGGCTCGGCACGAACGTCGTCACCGGGTGCGTGATCGTGCCGACGCCGAAGTTCTGCGACGGTTGGCCGAGCGGCGTGCCGTCGGCGGTGAAGCTGTTGGTGACGTTGGTGCCGGAAGGGAAGGTGGCCGACGGGAAGGTGACGTTTACGGCGATGTCGCAGTTGCCGTTCGGCGCCAGCGGCACGGAGCACGGGCTCGTCCAGGTCACCGTCGCCGGCGTGGTGCCGACGCAGCCCGGCTGGCAGTCAGCGGCCGGCGTCGCGCCGTTGAACACCGTTCCGGGCGGCAGGGTGTCGACCACCGGGCCGATCGCCGTCAGATTGAGAGCGCCGTTGACGTTCGCGTTGGTGATGCGCAGGCGGTAGGACTCGGGAAGGTCGAGGTTGGCCGGGCTGGTGGTGAGCGTCTTCTGCAGCGTGACCTGGACCGCAGCGACGGCGGTGACGGTCACCGGCGGCGTCGTGAACGTCCCCGGCGTGGTCTCGAGGTTGATGCCGTCGGCGGTGTTCACCGCGGCCGTGCCATTGGGCGTCGACCCGTTCGGGAAGCGGACGTTCACCAGCAGATCGCCGCTGTTGCCGGCTGGGAGCGGGGTCACCATGACGAACTGCACGCGCGTGCGCCCCGAGCCGCCGAAGTTCGGCGTGACGTTGATCGCCGCCACGTCGCCGGTCGGACTCGCCGGCACGGTTGAGAGGTACTGCACCTCCGCCGGCAGCAGGTCGACGACCTCGGCGTTCAGGCACGGGCCGGAGGTGCTGCTGCAGTTGTAGGTCAGGCGGTAGCCGAAAGTCTGGCCGGTGGGCTTGCTCGGCCCCGGATCGACCTGGATGGCGCTCTTGGCGAGCGGCTGGGCCTCGACGGCCGACGCGAGGACGAGGATCGGGAGGGCTACACGAAAGAGACGGCTGGGGAGGCTGGACATGACGACTCCGGAATCGAGGCTCGAGCGCCGGTGAAGGCAAGGGGGCGGTGCTCCCCTGCGCCCGGTGAAGAGGGGGAAGTTTACCAGCAGGCCGGGCTCCGCGGGCCTTGGGCTAGAGTGCGCAGAATGCGGAACCGGTTGTGCGCACTCGCCCTCTGTCTGGCCGCTCTGGGCACCTTCGCCTGTTCCGACGGCAGAACGCCGGTGATGGTCTATTCGCCGCACGGCAGGGATCTGCTGGTGCTCTTCGAGCAGGCGTTCGAGGCCACACATCCGGGGATCGACGTGCGCTGGCTCGACATGGGTTCCCAGGAGGTCTACGACCGGATCCGCTCCGAGAAGGCCAATCCGCAGTGTGACGTCTGGTTCGGTGGGCCCGACGCGATCTTCGCCCGCGCCGCCGGCGACGGCCTCCTGGCGGCCTATCGCCCGAGCTGGGCCGACGCCGTGCCGGAGAGCTCGCGCGGCGCCGGCGACCTCTACTTCGGCGCCTTCCGCACCCTGCCGGTCATCGTCTACAACTCCAAGCTGGTGTCTGAAGCCGATGCCCCGCGGGACTGGGACGATCTGCTCGCGCCGCGTTTCACGGGCAAGGTCCTGATCCGCGATCCGATCGCCTCCGGCGTCATGCGCACGATCTTCGGCATGGTGCTGGCGAAAGCGCAGACGGCATCGGGATCGACTGCCGCTGGCTTCGACTGGCTCGCCCGCCTCGACACCCAGACCAAGGAGTACGTCGCGAACCCGGCCCTGCTGCACGAGAAGCTGATGCGCGGCGAAGGCGAAGTGACGATGTGGGAGCTCACCGACACGCTGCTCGAGCGCGCCAAAGGGGTGCCGTTCGGCTACCGTTTCGCCGCCAGTGGCACGCCGGTCATCGACGACGCCATCGCCCTCGCGGCGCGCGCGCCGCACCGCGCAGCGGCGCTCGAGTTCATCGAGTGGGCAGGCTCCGTCGAGGCCCAGGCGCTCGCCGCCGACAAGGCGTTTCGCATTCCGGCGCGTACCGACATTCCGCGCGAGAAGCTCCCGCCGTGGGCGCAGGAGGTCCTGACCGCGATGCAGCCGGCGGTTTACGACGAAGACCTCGCGGCGGCCAAGGGGCAGGAGTGGATGGCGACCTGGGATCGTACGGTGCGCGGCAAGGGCGCGGACGCCGTGACTCCGGCACCCGCGAGCGGTCGATGACACCGGCCTCGACCGCCCTCGTTCTCGCAGGCATCGGCAAGCGGTTCGGCGACAAGACCGTCCTCGACGGCCTCTCGTTCACCGTGCCGCGCGGCGAGGTTCTGGCCCTTCTCGGGCCTTCGGGGAGCGGCAAGACGACGCTGCTGCGCATCGTCGCCGGCTTCGAGACCGCCGACCGCGGCACGATCCGCGTCGGCGAGCAGCGAATCGAGCAGCTGCCGCCGGCGAAGCGCGACTTCGGCATGGTGTTTCAGCACTACGCTCTCTTTCCCCATCTCACCGTGGGCGAGAACGTCGCCTTCGGACTCGAGGCGCGAAAGCTCGCGAAGCCCGAAGTCCGGGAACGCGTCGCTGCGGCGCTCGCCAGCGTCGACCTCGCCGGCTACGAGCAGCGGCGCATCGCCGAAATCTCCGGCGGTCAGCAGCAGCGCGTGGCGCTCGCCCGCGCCCTGGCGCCGGAGCCACGGGTGCTCCTTCTCGACGAGCCGCTGTCGAACCTCGACCCGACGCTGCGCGAGCGCACGCGGCGCGAGCTCGCGGCGACGCTCCGGCGGATCGGCATCACGACGCTGCTGGTGACGCACGAGCAGGAGGAGGCGTTCGATCTCGGCGATCGCGTCGCCCTGCTGCACGGCGGACATCTCGAGCAGCTCGGTACGCCGCACGAGCTCTACCGCGCGCCGGCGACGCCCTTCGTCGCCGGCTTCATCGGCCGCTCCTCTCTGCTGCCGGTGACAGTGAAGGAGGTCGGAGCGAGAGACGAGGATGGATCTTCTCTCACGACCGTCGGTGGCCCGGCGCTCGCGCCGGGGGCGACATTGTCGCTGGCGTCGCGCGGTTTCAGTAAAGGGGAAAAGGCAGATCTCTGGCTCCGTCCAGAGATGCTAGAGGTCTGCGACATCGTTGCACCCGGCACCCCCTTTACTGGAGCTTTTCTTTCTTCTCGCTTCAGCGGGCCAGTGAGCTACCTGACAGTGCGCGTGGACTCAGGTATCGAGGTCGAAGTGATGGTCACTGGGGAGATACCCCCGCCTGGAGCGCGGGTCGGTCTGCGCCTACGCGCCGACAGCCGTCCGATGCTTTTCCCGTCTGCTTCTGCCGCGGAGCTTTCGACGTGAGTGCCGTCGCCCGTCGCTGGTGGATCAGTGCGGGCGTGTTCCTGCTGCTCGCCTGGCTGGTGGGATATCCGCTCGTCATCACGACGTTCGCGGCATTCGTCCCTGAAGCCAGCGCCGCTGGCGCAGCCGCCTCGGCCGCCGCGAGCGCGCCGTTTTCGGAGTTCATGCACCGGCCGGACGAGTGGACGGCGCTCTTTCGCAGCCTGTGGATCTCGCTCGCCTCGGTAGGTCTCGCCGGTCTTGTCGGCGTGCCGCTCGGCTTCCTCTTCGCCCGCGCCGAGTTTCCCGGCCGGCGGGTGCTGGGGGAGCTCCTGGCGTTGCCGGTGGCGCTGCCGCCGCTCGTCGGGGTGATCGCTTTCCTCTACCTTTACGGCGAGAGCGGTATGGCGACGCGCCTCGTCGGCGACCTCCTGAGGATCGAGGGCGCTCCCTGGCGCCTCACCGGGCCGGGGGCGATCCTCCTCGTCCACACCTACTCGATGTACGTCTACTTCTATCTCTTCACCCGCGCCGCCCTGGCGCGCTTCGACGGCGCGCAGCTCGAAGCCGCGGCGTCGCTCGGTGCCGGGCGTTTGCGCACGTTCACCCGGGTCGTCCTGCCCGGTCTTGCACCGGCGCTCGCGGCGGCGGCGATCCTCACCTTCCTGACCGCGCTCGGCTCGTTCTCGGCGCCCTACATCTTCGGCGGCTCGTTCCGCGTCATGACGACGCAGATCCTCGCCTCGCGCCAGAACGGCGACGTCGATGTCGCCGAAGTCGAGACCTTCTTCCTCATCGCCCTGGCGATCGCCGGGCTGCTCGTCGCGCGCCTCCTCGAACGCCGGCGCGAAGGGCGCCGGGCGTCGCAGCGCGGTACGCCGCCCGCACGGCGGCAGGTGCGCTCCCGCGCCGCGCGACTCGCGTTGACGCTCGTCGGATGGCTGTTCGCGCTGCTCCTGTTGCTGCCGCACCTCACTCTGATCCTGATCTCCTTCGTGCCGCGAGCGAGCTGGACGACAGAGCTCTTTCCGCCGGTCCTCTCGCTGGCGAACTATCGGGCGCTGGGAGAGACCGCCGAGGCGCTGCGTCCGGTCGCCAACTCGCTCTGGATGGCGCTCGCCGCCACCGCCGG
>JAGOCP010000027.1:18102-20081 GCA_017998715.1 Thermoanaerobaculia bacterium
CTCTTGACGGCGCTTTCCGCCGCCGCGTTCCTGCTCTGGGGCCGCGAGAAAGAAGCGCGCTGAATGGCTCCCGATCGGGTTTCGCTGGCCCGCCTCTGGGCGCTCATGGCGACGGTCTTCGTCGACATGATGGGCTTCCTGATGGTGATGCCGGTGCTGCCGTTCTACGCCGACCGGCTGGGTGCTTCGCCCCTGCTCATCGGTCTGATGGTGTCGGTGTTCGCTCTCGCCCAGCTGCTCATGGCGCCGTACCTGGGAAAGATCTCGGACCGCAAAGGACGCCGGCCGACACTGATGTTCGGCATCAGCATCGCGGCGGTGGCCTTCTTGCTCCTCGCTCTCGCCTGCTCGGAGTGGGCGATGGCGCGCATCTCTCCAGGCTGGCTCATCGCGCTCATCTTCATCTCGCGCTTCGTCGCCGGCGCCGGCGGCGCCACGACCGGGGTCGTGCAGGCCTACGTCGGAGACGCCATCGTGCCCGAAGAGCGCGCCAAGGCGCTCGGTTGGATCAGCGCCGCCACCAACGCGGGCGTGATGATCGGGCCGGCGCTGGGTTCGCTCGCCGCCTTCGGAGGGCCCGCCGTCCCCGGACTGATCGCGACGGCCCTCTGCCTGCTGAACCTCCTTTTCGTCAAGCGTTGGCTGCCCGAGTCGTCGAGCGCCGAGGCGCGCGCCGAGGCGAAGCAGGAACGGCGCGAGTCGCTCGGCAGTCGCATGTTGACGGTCTTCCAGCATCCAGGTCGCCCGGTCGCGCGGCTGATCTGGATCTACGCCATCGGCATGATGGCCTTCATGGGGATGAACGCTGTCCTGGCGCTCTTCCTTCAGGAGCGATTCGGCATCACCGAGAAGTCGTTCGGCCTCTTCTATGTCTTCGTCGGCGCGATCTCGCTGGTGATGCGGAGCGTCCTGCTCGGGCCCGCGGTGCGCCGATTCGGTGAGAAGGGTGTGATGCGGATCGGATTGCTGTCGCTGGCCGCCGGCTATGCGCTGCAGTCGCTCGCGCCGACGGTGCTTACCTTCGGTGCCGCGATCATGCTGATTCCCATCGGCACTGCGCTGCTCTTTCCCGCAGCTTCGTCGCTGGTGTCGCGTTTCGCGATGCGACACGAGCTCGGCGCCACAATGGGCGTGCAGCAGGCCTACGGAGGAGTCGCCCGGCTCGTGGGCCCGATCTGGGCCGGCTATGCGTTCCAGCGTTTCGGTCCCGGAGCGCCGTTCTGGATCTCCTCCGGTCTGGCAGTGGCGACGCTCGTCTTTGCGAACGGCCTCACCGCCGACACGCCGGAGCGCGGTGCGTCGCCGAAGGTGCCGGATGCGGCAGAGCCCGAGGCCGCCGCCGACAGCGGCGCCTGAGCCGCAACAGCGCACACTGCCAAGGTCTCTACGCAGCGGCCTCGACGGCGGATGAGTCGCCTCCGAAGCCATCCGCGCCCCTGCTGCGGGCGTAGTTCCTTTCGATCGGTCGCTTTCGCGATCGCTATCGCCAACTCGAAAGGAAAATGTCCATGAAGAACACGCACAAGCAGTTCATCGCCGGGCTCGGTTTCGCAGCTCTCGCCACCGCCGCCTTCGCCGCGAATCCGGTCGTCGGTGGCAAGGAGATGCTCCCCAACAAGGACATCATCGACAACGCCGTCAACTCGGCCGACCACACCACGCTCGTCGCGGCGGTGAAGGCAGCCGACCTCGTCACCACCCTCAAGGGCGCCGGTCCGTTCACCGTCTTCGCGCCGACCAACGCGGCGTTCGCGAAGCTCCCGGCCGGCACGGTCGAGAACCTCCTCAAGCCCGAGAACAAGGCGACGCTGTCGAAGATCCTCACCTACCACGTCGTCGCGGGGAAGGTCGCAGCGGCCGACCTGGTGAAGATGATCCAGGACGGCAAGGGCAAGGCGACGGTGAAGACGGTCTCCGGCGGCACCCTCACCGCGATGACCAAGGGCGGCATCGTCATGCTGCAGGACGAGAAGGGCGGC
>JAGOCP010000246.1:0-1713 GCA_017998715.1 Thermoanaerobaculia bacterium
AGATGGGGCGATACCTCTTCCATCCCGAGCTGATGGCCGCGGTCGTCGAGACGAATCTGGCGGTCAAGAACAAGGTGCGCCAGTACTACCGCTCCGAGGAGCAGCGCATTCTCGACGAGTCGAACCGGATTCTCGAGCTCGAGAGCGAGGTCGGCAGCGATCCGCCGCTCGCGGCCGAGATCTCGGATCTCCGCCAGTCGATGGAGCAGCTCGAGCGCAGCCAGCAGCGCGACAACGTCAAGCTCGGCGATCTCGATCTGCTGCGGCGGCAGGTGGTCGAGCTCGCCCCGCGGCTGGCTGCGCGGCGCGAGCAGCGGGCGTCGACGGCGGATCTGGCGGCGCCCGGCAGGGTTGCCCAGGACCGTCGACCGTCGCAGGGCGAGATCGCGACCGCTCAGGCGCGCAGCGTCTCGGCGACGCACCTGCAGGAGATCATCGAGGCTCTGGACTCGACCGACAGCAAGGACGATCCGAAGGCGGTGGCGCTGGCGCGCGACATCTACCATCTGCGGCTCGAGCCGCGCGAAATCGTCGCCTACCGCAGCCTCTACGTCTCGCACAGCGGCGACTCCGAGGTCGAGACCTTTCTGCTCGAGGCGGCGGCGCTCCGCCTGCGCATCAACCAGGAAGCGGCCGAGATCGCCGAGCTCCTCGACGAGACCGCGGTGACCAAGGATGCGCCGGTGTTCGAGCGCGCGCGCGCCACCACGCGGGCCGCCGACGCCGTCGTCCAGCGGTTCAGCAGCGTCATCGACGTCGCGGTCCAGGACGGCAATTTCATCGAAGCGCAGCAACTGCAGCTGCTGCGCATGCGGCTGATCCGCGACTATTCGGGGCTCTGGCTGCTGGTCAACCGGCCGGCTTCGACCTGAAGCCCGCCGCGAGCGGGCGAGAGGGCGCGCCGACGGCTCAGCGCAGGTCGGAATCGGCGAGCAACGCAGCGATCAGGCCGCGCACCCGCACCGCTGCGGCCTGGCCGGCTTCCAGGACCTCTTCGTGGTTGAGCGGGGCGTCGGTGACGCCGGCACCGGGGTTGGCCACCAGCGACAGCACCAGGCAGCGCATACCGAGATGGCGGGCGGCGATCACCTCGTGGACGGTGGACATGCCGACGAGGTCGGCGCCGAGGATGCGCAGCATCCGGACCTCGGCGGGCGTCTCGTAGCTCGGCCCGTTGAGTCCGGCATAGACCCCTTCGGCGAGCTCGAAACCGAGCTCTTGCGCGTGCCGTCGCGCGATCTCGCGGAAGGCGGGCTCGTACGCATCGAGCATGTCGGGGAAGCGCGCCCCCCATTCCGCCGGAGGTTCGCCCGCGAGCGGGTTGGTGCCGGTCAGATTCAACTGGTCGGAGACCGCGGCGATCGTCCCGGCTGGCCAGTCGGCACGGACGCCGCCGGCGGCGTTGGTCATCAGCAGCACTTTGGCTCCGAGGAGCGCCGCGAAGCGGACCGGAAAGACGACGTCCGCCGGCGAGTAGCCCTGGTAGCCGTGAATGCGGCCGCGGAAGTAGAGCACCCGCCGGCCGCCCGCGACCTCGAGCAGCTCGATCTCGTGCCGGTGACCGGCGACCGAGTGCACCGGAAAGGGCAGCCATTGCGCGAGCGGCTCGGGGCCTGCCACGGGCGCGCCGAGATCGACGGAGAGACCCGAGCCGGCGACCAGCGCGATGTCGGGCGCGGGACGTCCGAGCTCCCGCCAGCGGGCGACGGCCTG
>JAGOCP010000246.1:1813-5313 GCA_017998715.1 Thermoanaerobaculia bacterium
CGCGCCGCTTTCGGATATTCTTCGCCTCCCATGTCGGAGCTCGACGATCAGATCGCCAACCGAAGGAAGAAGCGCGCCGACCTCGCCGCGCGCGGGGTGGAGGCTTTCCCGGCGCGCTGCGAGTTCGATCTCGAGCCGTCCGCGGTTCAGGAGCAGTTCGGCGGCCGCTCGGCGGACGAGCTCGCGGCGGAGAAGCGCCGCCTGCGCGTTCCGGGGCGGATCCGCGCCATCCGCGAGCAGGGGAAGCTGGTCTTCATCGACATCCACGACGGCATCGGCAAGCTGCAGCTGTTCGTCCGCCGGAATCTGCTCGACGCGGCCTCGAACGAGCTCCTCGACGGGCTCGACCTCGGCGACTATCTGCTCGCCGAGGGCGATCTGCTGCGGACGAGGGTCGGGGAGCTGTCGATCGCGCCGGAGCGCCTGACGCTCCTCGCCAAGGCGCTGCGGCCGTTGCCGGAGAAGTGGCACGGGCTCGCCGACACCGAGATCCGCTACCGCCAGCGTTATCTCGACCTGGTGGCGAACCCGGAGTCGCGCCGGGTGTTCGAGATCCGCGCCGGCATCGTCAGCGGCATGCGTGCATTCTTCGACCGGCACGGCTTTCTCGAGGTCGAGACGCCGATGATGCAGGCTGTTCCCGGCGGCGCCTCGGCGCGGCCGTTCGTCACCCATCACAACGCCTTAGACATCGATCTCTACCTGCGCATCGCGCCGGAGCTCTATCTCAAGCGTCTGCTCGTCGGCGGCATGCACCGGGTCTACGAGATCAACCGCAACTTCCGCAACGAGGGGCTGTCGACGCAGCACAACCCCGAGTTCACCATGCTCGAGTTCTATTGGGCGTACAGCAACTACGAGCACCTGATGGATGTCACCGAGGAGCTGCTGGTCGGACTGGCGGAACGGATTCTCGGGACGAAGAAGCTTCTCTACAAAGGGAAAGAGCTGGATCTGACGCCGCCGTGGCCCCGGTTGAGCATGGGTGCCGCGCTGCAGCGCTTCGCGAACCTGCCAGAGGACCAGACGTCGACTCCTGAGGGGCTGCTGGCAGCCTTTCGGGCCCGCGGGCTCGAAGCGCCGAAAGCGGCGCTCGCTGCCGGAGGAGCCAACTACGGTCTTCTCTTGAGTGCGCTGTTCGAAGAGCTGTGCGAGGAACATCTCGAGCAGCCGGTCTTCATCATCGATCACCCGGTGGAGATCTCGCCGCTGTCGAAGCAGAAGCCGTCGGATCCGCGGTTCACGGAACGCTTCGAGCTCTATCTCGGCGGCATGGAGATCGCCAACGCCTTCTCCGAGCTGAACGACCCGGACGTCCAGGCGGAACGCTTCCTGCAGCAGCTCGCGGCGCGCGAGGCCGGCGATGGCGAGGCGCATCGCTTCGACGCTGACTACGTGCGGGCGCTGGAGCACGCCATGCCGCCGGCCGGCGGCGAAGGCATCGGTATCGACCGGCTGACGATGATCTTCGCTGACCGCTCTTCGATCCGGGACGTCATTCTCTTTCCCCTCTTGCGGCCGGAGCGCAGTTCGGCGGCGGAAGACGCCGAAGGGCTTTCGTCCGGCGCGACGCCGGCGGGCGGAGATCCGGTAAGCCCGAAGTGACGGCCGGCAACCTGCCGTTTTCTCTCGCGCTCGCGCTGCGTTATCTGCGCAGCACCCGCAAGGATGCCTTCGTGAGCTTTCTCTCGGTCGTCGCTGCCGCCGGTATCGGGCTCGGCGTGGCGGCCATGGTGCTGGCGCTCGCCGCCCTCACCGGCATGCAGCAGGCGCTGACCAGCGAGATTCTGGCGCGCACGCCGGCGGTCGAGATCCAGCTGCCGTCGAGGCTCGCGCCGGCAGCCATCGCGAAGCTGATCGAGCGTCTGCGGCAGGACTCGGCGATCACCTCGGTCCAGCAGGCGCTGACCGGCAAGGGCTGGATCGTGGCCGGAGGTCGCGTGCTGCCGGTCGCGCTGACCGGGTTCGAGGGCCCGGTGCCGTCTTCGTTCCCCGGCGCCGCCGCAAAGCCCCCGGGCCTCTATCTGGGGGACCGCGAGGCGGCTCGGCTCGGCATCGCCCCCGCGACCATCGTCACGATCGCCTCCCCGCGGCCGACGCTGACTCCCTTCGGTCCGCAGCCGCGCTCGGTCAACCTCCGGCTCGCCGGCCTGTTTCAGTCCGGCAAGTCCGAGCAGCAGGCGCGCGCCGCCCTGCCGCTCGACCGGGCCGAGGTGCTGTTCGGCGAGGATCGGGCCCGGCGCCTCTTCCTCGGCGTCACCCACCTCGAGGCGGCGGCAGGAGTGGAGGAGCGCCTGGCGGCGATCCTCCCCGCGGGCTCGCGGGTCGCCACCTGGCAGGAGCTCAACCGGCCGCTCTTCTTCGCCCTGCGGCTCGAGAAGAGTGTCATGGCCGTCGCCGTCTCGCTGATCGTCGTCGTCGCGGCGCTCGCCCTGGTCGCCGATCTCTCCCTGATCGCCGCCAACAAACGGCGCGAGATCGGGCTGCTGGTCGCCATGGGTGGAACCACGGCGACGCTGCGCGCCGCATTCTGCTGGTTGGGGGCGATGCTCGGCGGCATCGGCACCCTCGCCGGCGCTGCCCTCGGTTCGGTGGCGGCACTGGTGCTCGACCGGGCACGCATCATCCGCATGCCCGGCGACGTCTACTTCCTCGACTACCTGCCGTTCGCCGTCCCGGTGAGGGATCTGGCGATCGTCGTGGTGGCGACGCTGGCCTGGGCGCTCGCCTGCTCCTGGTACGGCGCCTCGCGGGTGGCGCGGCTCGATCCGATGGAGGCGCTGCGCTCGTGACGATCGCGATTTCGATGCGTGGCGTCGACAAGAGCTACCGCGACGCAGCGCGAACGGTCGAGGTCCTGCGCGGCGTCGATCTCGAAGTCGACGCCGGCGAGCGTCTGGCCATCGTCGGGCCGTCGGGGTCGGGCAAGTCGACGCTGCTGCATCTCGCCGGCGGGCTCGACCGCCCGGACGCCGGCGAGATCGAGGTCGGCGGCCGTTCGCTGGCGGCGCTCTCCGCCGCCGAGCTCGCCGCCTTCCGCAACCGGACGATCGGCTTCGTCTTTCAGTTTCAGCAGCTTCTGGCCGACTTCACGGCGCTCGAGAACGTGATGATTCCCGGGCGGATCGCCGGAGTTCCGGCGGCCGAACTGGCGGTCCGGGCGCGCCGGCTCCTCGATCAGGTCGGAATGGCGGAGCGCGAGGAGCACTTCCCGTCGCAGCTCTCCGGCGGCGAGCAGCAGCGCGTGGCGCTCTGCCGCGCCCTGCTGCTCGATCCCCCGCTGCTGCTCGCCGACGAGCCCACCGGCAGCCTCGACCCGGAATCCGGGGCTGCCGTCGTCGAGCTCCTGGAGACCCTGCAGAGTGGCCGCGGCATGACCGCGATCGTCGTCACCCACAATCCGGTACTGGCCCGGCGATGTGATAGAATTTTGACGTTGGAGGGGGGGGCGCTGCACTTCGAAAGTGTTTGATTTGCAAGCACTTCGAGGCTTTTCCTCA
>JAGOCP010000028.1 GCA_017998715.1 Thermoanaerobaculia bacterium
ACAGGCCCTTCAACGGCATCGAACTCACGCCGCCTGCCTCAATGCCGCGACTTCCCGGAGCCAGAAAATCAGGGTGTTCGAACTTCCTGGGGTGTTCGAACTCAGAGTGATTTGGTCCACCATTTCTTTTCTCACTCTGCTGCGGAGATTTACACTTCGAGCCCTGGACCCGGCGAAGTGAACTGCCGGTTCCAACTGCCATGCCTCGCCGGTCCGGACGTCAGCGAGCAGAAAATGCGTTGATCTGCGCGCGTAACACCGGGACGAGCTGCCGCTCGAACCAGGGGTGCTGCCGGAACCACGGTTGATTGCGCGGCGAGGGGTGGGGCAGCGGCAGATATTGCGGCGCGTACTCCCGCCAGGCCTTGACCGTCTCGGCCAACGACGGTTTGCGGCGGGGACCGAGGAAGCGGCGTTGAGCATGCTGCCCGACGAGCAGAGTCAGCTCGATCCGGGGCAGGCGGGCGAGCAGCTGGTCGAGCCAGAGCGCGGCGCATTCACGGCGCGGTGGTAAATCACCACCTCTCCCGCGCCCGGGATAGCAAAAGCCGATGGGAATGATCGCGATTCTCGATTCGTCATGAAAGGCGTCCTCGTCCACACCCATCCACCCGCGTAACCGCGCCCCGCTCGCGTCGTCCCACGGAATGCCCGTCAAGTGCACCCGCACACCGGGGGCTTGGCCCACGACGAGGATGCGTGCGGTTGCGCTGGCGCTCAGCACCGGGCGCGGGCCCAGCGGAAGATCCACTTCGCACGCCCGACAGCTCCGCACGGCAGTCAGCAATCCTTCGAGAGTGGGATAGGCGGAGGCTGCTGCAGTTTCTCGCGGCATAGATTCAGTCGGCCACCGACCGCGCCCGCTCGAAGATCGCCGCCCAAGCGCGGTAGCGTTGCGCGATGCGGAAGACCGCCTCCGGCCGCGTCGTGTCGTGCGCCAGGTAGTCTGCCACCGGTTCCCAGAAGGTAGTCCGTCCGACCGCGAAACCGATGTACCCCGGAACGGACCCGGCGGTCTCGAGCCAGACCGCTACCTTCTTCTCATCGGCACTGCGTCCCAATACGATGCAGCCCACTCCGCGCCGACCGTCGCGCCGCACGGTGGCGACGACGCGCTCGCAGTCCTCGCGGCGGTCGAGCCCTTCGATCTTCCAGACATCCGGCTCGACACCCGCATCCTGCAACCTGCGGATGGCCTGAAGCATCAATCCCGGCCGCGTCCGCAGATCGTAGGTCGCGACGTCTTGCGCCTCCGTCGCTGGCACCAGGAGCTCGAACATGAAGAGCTGGCTCGACCTCCGACAGTAGTCGGAAATCTGTCTCAGCCGGGCAGTTTGCCGCTGATTGAGCGCCTCGTCGCCTTCCGGGTTGTAGCGCACCAGCACCTTCGCGAAGGTAGGCTCGAACGCCTCGATGTGCTCGGCGAACTCTGTGCCGTACTCGAACTCGAACTCGTCCGAGCCGCTCTTCTCGATAGCCAACGCAGTCACGTATCCGTTCCTGGCCGCGTCGCGCAGGATGCCGGCGCCGAATTCCTCGTCGGCCAGGATGCCGGCGGAAGCAAGCGGCAGCTCACGGCCGAGCGCCTGCTGGAACCCGTCGTAGATCACCCGCTTGCTGTCGATGACCGCAGCACATTCGTCCGCTGTCAGCGGAGGCGTGGCGTTGAACATCCCGGTCAAGTAGGAATGCCGGTGGTCGAACGGCAGCAGGTAGAGCGGTCGGTCGTAGCCGCGAAGGCCCGGCTCACGCTGCGACGAGGAGATCCTCGCCCTTTTTCCACCACCGTTCATGGTCGCCCCGGACTGGAGTGATCGACCTGCTCGATCGCGGCGATTTTCGACTCAATGCGGGCCAGCAACTCCTGCCACGATCGGTCGAAGGACACAATGCCTTCGCGCTGGAGCCGGGTCGCGAGGGCCGTATCGTCCACCCCGATCCGCCGGAAGGAGGCGAGTGTCTCTTCGGCATCGCCACCATCGGCCGGCATCTCCCCACTCAGATGCCCGTGGTCGGCAAAGGCGAGCAACGTCCTGTCCGGGATCGTGTTGATGGTCTCCGGCGCGGCCAGCGCCTCAATGTACATCGTATCCGGCGCACCAGGATCCTTGGTTCCCGTGCTGGCCCAAAGCAGGCGTTGCGTTCGGGCGCCCGCGGCCGCCAATCGCCGCCACCGGGCCGACGCCAGAAGATCGCGGTAGGCCTTGTACGTGCGCCGAGCCACGGCGATACCCAGACGATTGCGCAGCTCCCGGGGTGCCAGGTCCTTGACCGCCACATCCCAGCGGCTGACGAACAGTGACGCGACGGAATCGACCCGCGGATTCAGGCCGGCCGCAAGCCTCCGCTCGAGCCCTCGCACGTAGGCCTCGGCCGCCGCGAGGTACTGGTCGGTGGAAAACAAGAGCGTCACATTGATCGGCACTCCGGCGAGGATCGACGCCTCGATCGCGGGAATACCCTCCGGCGTGCCCGGGATCTTGATGAAGAGGTTGGAGCAATTGGCTCGCGTGTGAAGCTGCGCTGCCGCCGCGATCGTCCCCGCCGTATCGTTGGCCAGCAGCGGCGACACCTCCAACGACACCCACCCATCGACGCCCCCGGTGCGGTCGTAAGCGGGGCGGAAGAGCTCGGCGGCCTGGGTCAAGTCCTCGAGGGCGAGATCGAAGAACAAACCCTGGCCCGTCGTGCCTTCAGCTGCTTTCCGGCGGATGCCGCTGTCGTAGGCGCCGCCATCTCTGATGGCATGATCGAAAATCGTGGGGTTCGACGTGAGGCCGGTCACCGACAGCTCGGCAATGTACCGCCGCAAGGTGCCATCTGTCAGCAGCCCGCGAGCGATGTTGTCGAGCCACAGGCTTTGCCCGACCTCTTGCAGTCGTTGGGTCGGCTTCACGCATCGCTCCGGTCGCGCACGCCAGCTTTGCTTTCATTCAGGAAAGGGATCAGCCCCTCCCGCGCACCGGACGGCATCGTCATTCCGGGATCCGCCGCGTACGAGCTGTGGCCATGGGCGGCGTCTTCGCCGACGAACCGTGGCGGTTCTCGAGGTAGTCCCTCAGCGCCACGGCGTTGTTGTGTCGCTCGTCATGAGAGCTGTAGACCAGAGTCACCGTCCCGCGCCTTGCCGCGGAGAGAAGTGGCCGCCACGCCTCGGGCGCTGCGTCGAGCTCGCGAAAGTAGCGGGCGCGGAATCGGGACCACTTGTCCGGATCATGGCTGAACCACTTCCGGAGCTCCGTCGTAGGTGCGACTTCCTTCAGCCAAGCACCCACCCTCAGCTTCTCCTTCGTGACGCCGCGGGGCCACAGACGTTCGACCAGGAAGCGGACTCCATCGTCGCGCGTGACCGGTTCGTAGGCGCGCTTCAGCGCGATCACAGATACGTCCTTTCCTGCATGGCTCGCCTGCTCCGGTCCAGGAGATCGTCGACGGAGACCTGGATCGCCAAGACGCTTCGATAGCGCTGCAGGTCCGCCGGCGCCTGAGGTGCTCCCCGTTTCGCGCGACGATGGGTGACCGCGACCCTCCCCTCGACGGTGTCGCCGACCGAAGACCTCAGGCCGAGAATCGCCGCGAAGCCAGCGGCAACGACGGCGCTCTTCGGCGCGACCCGCGTGTCGGCTGTTGCGAAGGCGCACACTCCCACCACTGCGAAGGCGAGAATGATCGCGAGAACGACTGCAACCGTGGGCGATTTCATGAGGTGCTCCTTGCGACTGAGTCGCTGGCCTGTAAGACGGAACGAGCAGCTTGGCCACACTCTCTGCTCGCGCTCCGAGAGCATGTTGAGCGCGCTCGGCACGAACCGCAATGGCTCGTTCGTACCGTGTGAGGAGCCAACGGTCACTCGCAGCACGCCCATCGCCAGCGCCGGCTTCGTGCGCCGGCGCGATTGTCCGAAGTGCGTCGCGCATGACGCCCGTCCTTGTTCTCGGGACAAACAGATCATTGCCACAGGGGCAAAGTCCGACCAGGATCGATTCGGGCCCAAGCGGTCGACGGCGGCCCGAATAAGGAGACCAGGATGAGAAGCAGTTCCAGCGTCTGGCCGATCGTGCTCGCGGGCGGCGAAGGGCGGCGAATGCAGTCTTTCATCCGCAGCTGGCTGGGTGAGGAACGCCCGAAGCAGTACTGCGCGTTCTCCGGCCGCCGTTCCATGCTCGGCCATACGTGGGACCGCGCGCGGGCCATGGCTCCGCCGGACCAAGTGACCACCATCGTGGGCCGAGGGCATCTCCAATTCCTCGACGGCATCGAGGAGCCAGCGCCAGGGGCGGTCATCGAACAGCCAGCCGATCGCGGTACGGCGCCGGGCATCTTCCTGCCAACCGCGCTCGTCGCTGCCCGCGACCCCTCGGCGACGGTCGTCGTCATGCCGTCGGATCACTTCATCCATCCCAAGGCGGACTTCATCGCCCTGGCCGAAGCCGCATGCCGCGAAGCGGCCGAGCAGCCAGGGAGATTGGTAATGCTGGGCGCCAGGCCGCTCTGGCCCGAGACCGACTTCGGCTGGATCCTGCCCGCCACTCAGCAGCACTCGCTCCCACTTCGGCCGGTGGCTGGTTTCGAGGAGAAGCCTGACCGCGAGCGAGCCGAGCGGTTCCTCGCCCGCGGGGGGCTGTGGAACACCATGATCTTTGCCGCCCGCGTCGACACTCTGTGGCGGCTGGGCCAGCAACTCCTGCCCGAAATGATGCTTCCGCTCTATGCTCTCTGCCGCGAGCTCGGCGCTTCGCTCGGAGAGCCCTCCAAGGCAGAGATCGATCGCGCCATCAGCCGGGCCTATCACCGGATGCCGCATGCCGACTTCTCGCGGGATCTGGTGCAGCGCTGTCCAGAAGCTGCCCTGGTCCTGTCACTCGCCAACATCGAGTGGAGTGACTGGGGCCGCCCGGAGCGCGTAGTGGAGAGCCTCAGGAGGCTCGGCAAGAAACCCGCCCTCCCGACCCGCGAGGCCTCTCCGATACTTGACGGAGTTCTTATCGATGCGCCGCCCGGGCAACCGAGCGTGGCGAGCGCGGTGCAGCTGTGAGCTGGGCCGGCGCCGCAGCTAGTCGATCAGCCCGCGCCGCTGCGCGTGGGTTACCGCCTCGAGGCGGCTATGGGTGCGGAGCTTGCGGTTGATGTGGTGGAGGTGGTTGCGCAGCGTATGCGCGGAAATCTTCAGCATGCGGGCGATGCCGGTGGAGTCGCGGCCCTCGGCGAACAGCTTCAGGATCCGAATCTCCTGGTCGGAGAGCGGCTCGATCTGCGCATGGCTGGACGAGTCGCCGGCGACCGCCACGAGCTGGCGGGCGGCTCCCAGCACCCGCTGAAGGAGCTCCGCGTCGCGACGGCGCTGGGAGATATCACGTGCCAGCCGCAGGAAGAGGCGGCGCCCCGAGCGCGGAGGGTCGAGCACGATCGTCGAGACGTTCACCCAGATCCGCCGGTCGGACCGCGTGCGGACCTCGAGATCGAAGTTGGGGATCCCCGGGGACGTCCGGTTCCATCGGCGGACCGCAGCCTCACCGTCGCCCGCGAGCACTTGGGTGCCCAGGGCGTCGCGAGCCTCGAGCACCTCGTGGATGTTGCGGCCCAGAACCTCCCCGGCGGGATAGCCAAAGAGCTCTTCGGCGGCGTTGTTCCAGGAGCAGATTTCGCCCTCCTCGGTGACCGAATACGCGGCATCGGCCGTCTGCTCGAGCAAGGTGAATATCTCCGCTTCCAGCATTGTCGCTCCTCTGCGCGGAACAGGCGTGGCGTCCTCCCGGAGGCCGCCCCAACAGGCACGCATGAGCCAATTGGGTACCGGCACGGTACGAACCGACCATTGCGGTGGATTCCGCCGTCTCCCATCATGCAGTCGTGCCGCGGCCGCGTCAAACGCCGCGGTGACGGGAGGATCCTGAAGGGAGCAGCCCATGCCGGAACCCCACGAGATGTACCCTCGCTCGACCCTCGACCTCGCCGAGAAACGCCGCCGACTGGCCCCCGGGCCTGCCGATACCTTCCGGGCCTTCAGCCAGAGCGTTTTCGCAGACGGGGCGCTGCCGGTGAAAGCGAAGCAGCTGATCGCGGTCGCTGTCGCGCACGTTACGCAGTGCCCGTACTGCATTCGCGCCCATACCCGTGCTGCCGAACGTCACGGCGCCGCACCCGAGGAGATCATGGAGGCGATCTGGGTGGCTGCGGAGATGCGTGCCGGAGCCGCCTACGCGCATTCCGCCCTCGCTCTGGACAGCCTGGCGCACTCCCGCAAAACGAAAGAGGAACAGACGACGACGTCAGGCGAGCAGTCGCCCGGAGCCGGTAAGCGGCAGGCGATGAAAGGAGCATGAAGATGGCACACTATCCGTACCTCATCCTCGGCGGCGGCATGGCGGCGGATGCCGCGGTGCGCGGCATTCGCGAGCTCGACGCCGTCCGCCCCATCGGGCTCATCGGCGAAGAGACCGACCCGCCGTACGCCCGGCCACCGCTCTCCAAGGGGCTCTGGAAGGGGGATCCGCTGGAGAGCGTGTGGAGGAACACCGCCGAGCATGGAGTGGACCTCCTCCTCGGCCGGCGTGCAACGGCTCTCGACTTGCACGGCAAGAAGGTGACCGACAATGACGGCGCGGAGTACACCTTCGAGAAGCTCCTCATCGCGACCGGCGGCACGCCACGACACCTGCCGTTCGGCGGCGAGGAGACGATCTACTTCCGCACTCTCGCCGACTTCCGCCGCCTTCACGCCATGGCCGAGCAGGGTAAGAGCTTCGCGGTGATCGGCGGCGGCTTCATCGGCTCCGAGGTCGCAGCCGCCCTCGCCATGCAAGGGAGCAAAGTGACGCTGCTCTTCCCTGAAGACGGGATCGGTGCGCGGCTTTTCCCTGCCGACCTGGCTCGGTTCCTGGTCGGCTACTACGCGGAACACGGCGTAGAAGCCCTGCGGGGCGAGAGGGTGACCGGCCTGAGCCGGAGCGGCTCGCAACAGGTGCTCGAGACCAAGAGTGGGCGCAAGGTCACCGTGGACGCGGTCGTGGCCGGCATCGGCATCGTGCCCAACACGGATCTGGCCACGCAGTCCGGCCTCGAAGTCGATGACGGAATCATCGTGGACGCGGGCCTGCGAACCTCTCATCCCGACGTCTTCGCCGCCGGCGACGTCGCTCGCTTCGACGCGCCGTCGCTCGGCCGCATGCGCGTCGAGCACGAGGACAATGCGGTCACCATGGGCCACGCGGCGGGCCGCGCCATGGCGGGCGATCCCGCGTCCTACTCGCACCTGCCGTTCTTCTACTCGGACCTGTTCGAGCTCGGCTACGAAGCTGTCGGGCAGATGGACCCCCGCGGGGAGATGGTAGCGGACTGGCGCGAGCCCTTTCGCAAGGGAGTGGTCTACTACTTGCGCGAGCGCACGGTGCGCGGGATCCTGCTGTGGAACACCTGGGACCAGGTCAACGCCGCTCGCTCACTAATCGCCGAGCCCGGGCCGCTCGGTTCTAGAGAGCTGGTTGGCAGGCTGCCGGCCTGATGGGGAGGGTCAAACAGAATCAAGCCGCCTCGTTTCCCTGTGGCCGCCCGCTTCGGTACTCGCGGCTCCACCGCCACCAGGAGTGGACCATGCCCAGTGCGGTGGCGGCCCAGGCGAACAACGCGACCGGCAGCGTGGCGCGAGCCAGCGCGGCGAGCGGTGGCATGGGAAGCGCGGCGGCGAGCTGCCAGGTGGCGGCGGCGTACATCCCGAGTGGGAAGACCATCGCCCAATACTGCGGGTCATAGGTGAGCGCGTGCCGGCGCCAGAGGTGGCGCCAGGCGCCGAGCAGCAACAGCAGCGGGATCCACCAGCTGCCCGCCGCCCAGAAGAAGAGCGTGAAGCCGCGCAGGAACGGCGCAAGCTCGGAGAGCAGCGGAGAGCGATCGGCGGCGAGCAGCAAGGTGGCGCCGGCGAGCGCGGTGATCGCCACCGCTCCCATGCTGATCCAATAGGGCGGGGTGAGGGTCGCGGTCTCGAGCTCGAGAAAAGTGAAGCGATAGAAGATGAGGGTAATGATCGACAGGTAGAGCATGCAACCGATCAGAAACAGAACCAGGGCGCCGAAGAGCACGATCGGCGCGGACCAGCCGAACGGATCCACCAGGCTCGCCCCGAGGACCGCGACCGACTGCGTCGACACCGTCGCCAGCAACCAGGCGCCGTTGATTCCCTGACCCAGCGTCGGCTTGTTTTCGCGCACGACGACGGCGAGGAAGAAGGAGTACATCACTAGCACCCACAGGCCAAGCCCGGCGGCGAAGCACACCTCTGCGGCGCCTCGCCAGCCGGCGACACGCAGACACTGGCTGCCGAGAACGTTCGTCGCCGCCACCAGGGTGAAATATCCCGGGCCCCGAGAGTGATCGGCGAGATCAGCGAGCAGGCGCCGGGGAAAGCGGACGGCCCGCACGCAAGTCAGTGCGAGAAGGATCGCGTAGAAGACGAGATTCGCCGCCAGGAGCAGCCGCGCCGGTACCGGAAAGCCGAGGAGCTGACTGGCGATCGAGACGATGCCCGTCGCCATCACCAGGGCGAAGTAACCCGGAAAGAGCGTCGCGATCACCTGGCTGAACCGACCGCGCAGCGTCTCGACTCCAGCCCCGGTCATTCGTTCGCCGCTTCGCCGATCAGCGATCGAGCCGGTAGACGTAGCGCAGCAGGCCGAGGATGAGCACGAAACAGACCGAGCTGGCCACGGCGGCGGGAAGTGCAGCGCCACGATCTCCGCCGAGATACGCGTTCATCGTCGCGGTAAGGAGCCAGAGCTGCAGCACGACGATCAGCACCACGATCGCGACGATGCCCGAGAGGATCGGGACTTTCTGGGACCGCGTAAATCGTCGCCGGCCGTTCACGCTGTGCGCTCCGTGATACCGACGGCGAAGACCTGATCGCCGCGGATTTCGAGCTCCACTTTGGGCAGCGGCCGGCGCGGCGGGCCGGAGATCGGCCGGCCGGTGACGAGGTCGAAGTTGCCGGAGTGGCAGGGGCAGTGGAAGCGACCCTGCTCCACTTGCGGGATGACCGGACAGGAGAGATGGGTGCAGCGTTGGTCGAACGCCACGAGCTCGCGCTCGCTCAAGCGGACCAGGAGCTTCGGCTCGCCCGGGCCCGGAAAGTCGAACTCCAGGGTCGCGCCAACTGGCAACTCCGAGAGACGGGCAACGGCGAGCTCGCGCGGGCCGACCCGCTTGCCGAGATAGCTCTTGGCGAGAATCCAGGCCTGACCGGCGACGAAGGCGAAGCTGGTGAGAGCGAGGAACTTGGTGAACTCGCGCCGCGCGACGTACTGATCCTGGGGAACATCGACGGGAAAGTCCCGGCGCCACTTCGGCTGCTCCTCCATCGGCCGGCCGTCCGGCGCAATCGTGAGCTCGTCCGGGTCACGACGGCTCAAAGCGAAGTCTCCTCGAAGTAGTTCGCGAGCAAGGGATCGACCGGCGCGGCGCTCGGAGCGCCGCGCTCGAGAGGTGCCGTGATCTGCAGCAGGTTCCCGGCGAAGGACTTCGGCACGACCATCTTCACCTTGGTCGTGACCTGCTGGGCGCCGAAGCGAAATGTGTCGACCGGCTGAGAGTTGGGGCGCAGGCGTTCGAACTCCTCGCGGGTGCCGAAGAACAGCGCCTGGCTCGGGCAGACCGAGGCGCACATCGGCTTCAAGCCCTGCGAAGTCCGGTCGTAACACATGTCGCACTTCATCATCAGGTTGGCCTCGTCGTGCATCTTCGGCACGCCGAACGGGCAGGCGAGCACGCAGTTGTTGCACGCAATGCACCGCGCCTTGCGAGCCGTCTGCACGACCCCGTCCTCGGTGCGTTTGATGGCGTCGGCCGGGCAGACTTCGGCGCAGGTCGGCTGGTCGCAGTGCATGCAAATCACCGGCACCGTCTGCGGCGAGAGCGAGCGGTCGATGAAGTCGAGCTGGATCATCGACTGCCCCTTGTGCGTATCGCACTCCGAGCAGGCCTGGACGCAGGCGTTGCAGCCGATGCAGCGGGCCGGGTCGATGTAGAAGTTGTACTGCGCGGGTACCGGCATCAGCGGGAAGCTCCGCGGACGGGAAGGGTGCCCGCGAGGCTCAAGCGCGGGCCTCGCGCACTTCTTCGGCCGTCGCTGCACGGAGACGCGCCGCGCAGGCCTTGAACTCGGGAATCTTCGAGATCGGATCCTGGGCGGAGATCGTGAGGCGGTTGACGCTGCGCTTGCCGGGCCAATGATAGGGGACGAAGATGGTGTCGGGCCGGATGGTCGCGACCACTCGTGCCTTGAGCGTCAGGCGGCCGCGCCGCGTCTCGGCCGTCGCCCACATCCCGTCGCCGATCGAGAGCTTCTCGGCGAGGCGCGGATGGAGCTCGATGAACGGCTCGGGATCCATGTCGAGCAACGGACCGATCCTGCGCGTCTGGGTGCCCGACAGGAACTGGCTGACGAGGCGGCCGCTGGTGAGAATGATCGGGAACTCGTCGTCGATATCTTCCGTCGGGGGCGAATAGGTCGCGGTGTTGAAACGGGCTTTGCCGTCGGGGAAATAGAACGGGCCCTTGCCTTGCGCGACGACGTTCCACGAGCCCGGCTCGAAGAGGCGCGGCGTGCCGGCGTGATTCTCGCTCGGGCAAGGCCAGAACACGCCTTGTTGGCGCTCGATTTTCTCCCAGGTGATCCCGGAATAGTCGGCGATGCCGCCCTTCGACGCGACCCGGAGCTCCTCGAACATGGCGCGCGGCCCGGCGAACGTGAAACCGCGCTCACGACCGATGGCGCGCGCCAGATCCTGGATGATTCGCCAGTCTTCGCGCGCCTCGCCCGGGCAGGCGATCGCCTTGTTGATCTTGATCACCCGCCCCTCGGCGGTCGTCACCGTGCCCTCGTCCTCCTCCTGCAGCGACCCGGGCAGGACGATGTCGGCGTGGCGAGCACTCTCGCTCAGGAAGAATTCGATCGCCACGTAGAAGTCGAGCTTCGCCAACATCCTGCGGACGTAGTCGCTGTCCGGGAGCGACACCACCGGATTGAAGCAGAGCGAGAGGAGGCCTTTGATCTCGCCGCGCTCGATCCGGCGGAAAATTTCGTAGGCGTCGACGCCGGGCTGCGGCATCTCTTCGACCGGCATCCCCCAGACGCCGGCGATGTAGTCGCGCGCCTCCGGGTCGGCGAGCTTGCGGCCCCCTGGGAGCTGATCGCACTTCTGCCCGTGCTCGCGGCCACCCTGGCCGTTGCCCTGGCCGGTGATCGTGGCGTAGCCACAGAATTCCCGCCCGATCCGCCCCGAGGCCAGCACCATGTTGATCGCACCGAGAACGTTCTGCACGCCGTGGCTCGAATGCTCGATGCCGCGCGCATGCATCAGGAAGCTGCTCTGCGCCGTTCCCCACCACTCCGCGGCCTGGCGGATCGCCGATTCGGTGATGCCGGTGACCGCGGCCGTCCGCGCCGGTGTCCACTCGGCGACGGTCCGGGCCAGATCGTCGAAACCGACGGTCTGGCTGGCGACGAAATCGCGGTCGACCCAACCGTGCTCGATCATCAGGTGCAGGATGCCGTTGAAGAGAGCGGCGTCGCGCCCGGGCTTGATGGGCAGGAAAAGATCGCAGGTGCGGGCGATCGGCGTCAGGCGCGGATCGACAACGATGACTCGCGCGCCGCGCTCGCGCGCCTGCCAGACATAGTCCGTGGTGATCGGTGCACATTCGGCGACATTCGCTCCCGAGATCCAGATCAGCTCGGCGCCGAGAATGTCCGACCAGGGGTTCGCGGCGCGGTCGACGCCGAACGCCTTGGAGTTCCCGGCGCCCGCCGACACCATGCAGAGACGCCCGTTGTAGTCGATGTTCGAGGTGCCGAGCGCCATGTGGGCGAACTTGCCCACGAGGTAGGCCTTCTCGGTGGTGAGCGAGGCGCCGGAAAGGACCGCCATGGCATCGCGCCCGTAACTCTCCTGAATCCGCCGGATCTCGCCCGCCGTCCGTTCGATCGCGCGTTCGTAGGCGATCGGGCGGAAACCTCCAGGGGAGCTCTCGTCGCGCTCGTGCGCCGCAAGCAGGCGATCGGGATGGGCGCCCTGCAGGTAGCGCTTGATCCCTTTCGGGCAGAGCATTCCGCGATTGAACGGGAAGTCGTAGCGCGGCTCGAAGCCGATGACCTGCTCGTCCTTGACCTTCAGGCGGATGCCGCATTGCTGGCCGCAGAAGCAGCAATGGGTGTCGACGATCCGATCGGGTACGACGCCAGTGTCGAGCCGGGGGCCCGCCGAGTAAGCCGCATGCGGGCCGAAGGGATCGTCGGCCGGCGGATCGAGCGCAGTCAATCTAGCCATGGAAGTTCTCCGCGTCGTCGCGGCCGAGCGGCCCCTCGCCGAGACCAGGATTGACATAGGCCGGCGCCGAACCCGGGGCGACCAGCGTACCGCCGCGCACGCCGCGCCAGGCGGCGCCCTGCGCGCCAGCGAGGAGCGCCCGCCGGCAGGGGGGGCAGATCCACTGATAGTGCCCGGCGGCACCGGCGATCGCATAGTCGAAACCGAGACGGCGTTCGACATCGATCAGGTCTTCGGCGTGCATCTTCGAGGTGAAGCCGTGACCGCAGCGGCGGCAAACCGCCGCCTCTTCGTCGCGGCCGACCTGCTTGTAGAAACGCACCGCGAGCTGCGCCGGGCGCTGAAAGACATGAAAGAACTTGCCGAACGGCAGCCAGAGGAAGGTGAAGATCACCGTCACGGCGTGCAGGATGGCGAGAAAATCGTAGGCGTATCCCCGCATCCAGGTGTAACTCGCGGTGAGCATGAGGCCGGTCAGGCTCACCGCGAAGAGCAGGAAGAGCGGGAGGAAGTCCTCGTGGAAGCTCTGCAGGGCCGCAGCCCCTTCTTCGCGCATGCGGCGGCGCATGGCTAGCATGACTCCCGCGATCACCAGAAAGGATGCCCAGACCAGCCCGTGAAACATGAGGAAGCCGATGAGCGACCCGCTCGGAAAGGAAAACGTCGGAAAGCCGAAGGCGAAGACGCGGTAGACCTCTGGACTCCCAGGCACCGACTCGAACATGAGCCAGCCGAAGACCAGCGGAAAAGTAATCGCGACCGCGAGCAGGCAACCCCAGAGAATCAGCATGTGGGTCAGGCCGCGGAGCCAGCCGCGCGCCCAGATGAAGCGGTTGAGAGCGATGTCGGACCCCGCCTGCACCAGGCCGCGCCCGAAGTTGCGCAGGCGCCGCCCGCCGGAGCCGCTGCGGAAGACGACCTGCCACCCTCGCCGCCAATAGAGCGCGGTAGGCGGGCGTTCGAGCCACATCGCGTAGCGATAGGTGAGCCCGAAAGTGGCGAAGAGAATCGAGAAGGTGTAGGCGACGAGCGCGGCGTCGAAGTGGGCGAGGTTGCGCGAGCCGCCGACGATGGCCGCACCCACCAGCGCCGTGACCGCGACGCCCCAGGCGCCAGCTCGGAGAGCCTCCGGGGCAATACCTGATCGTCGGATCTTCTCGCTCAAGCTGCGATTCCCCCGGCCCATTCTACGCGCGCGTCTCGGCTCGAACCAGTCCCGCGGAGTGAGAGTGCTGGCGCTCGAGAACCAGGTCCTCATCTTCCACGGCAGTACCAAGGGTTTCGCGCAGGAGATCACGGTGAGGGGCCATCAACTTCTCGCGGACGAGCCGACATCATTGGGAGGGACCGGCACGGGGCCGAGCCCCTACGATTTCGTGCTCTCCGCCCTCGGCGCGTGTACGTCGATGACGGTGTCGCTTCACGCCCGCCGCAAGCAGTGGCCGCTCGAGCTTCGAGCATCCTGGTGCGATAGTCAATCTGATCCTGCTCGGCGGCGACACCCTTCGCGTCATCGCGCAGGGGCCCGGCATCGGTGCTGTCTAGCGACGCTTACTTCGACGGCAGTCCTGACGATATTCGAGCCGGAGGGGCTGAAGGATGTCCAGACCCCTCAGGCCAGCTATCTCGACCGCGATTCACGCGGAAGTCTAGGCTAGAGTGGAGCGACGGAACTGATGAGGTGCCTAGTTAGAATCTCAAAGCGCATCATCGTCTGCTTCGTCGGGGCGCTCCTGATACTCGTCGCAATCGGCTGGCGTAGCCGGTTGCCTTCGCTGGAGGGCCGCACCACATCCTCGGTTCTACTCGATACAGCGGGAACGAGAATCGGGCAGTCCATCACGCCGCTGATTGAAGCGCATCCCGGACTCTCCGGAATCTATCCTCTGGAGGATTCGCGCAACGCCTTTGCCGCGCGTGCGCTTCTGGCCGCATTCGCGGAGCGGACGCTGGATGTTCAATATTACATCTGGCAGCACGACATGACCGGTACGCTTCTGTTCGAGGCTTTGCACGCGGCGGCGGATCGCGGCGTTCGTGTCCGCTTTCTTCTGGACGACAATACAACCCAGGGTCTCGATCCCATCCTGGTCGCGCTGGATTCGCACCCGAGTATCGAGGTGCGTCTGTTCAATCCATTCGTCATTCGCAGACCGCGGATCGGTTATCTGACTGACTTCTTTCGCGCGAACAGGCGCATGCACAACAAGTCATTCACCGTCGACAATCAGGTCACCGTCATCGGCGGCCGAAACGTCGGCGACGAGTATTTTGGCGCGGCGGCGGAGGGTTCGCTGTTCGTCGATTTCGATGTCGCGGCGGTGGGGCCGGTCGTGACGGAGGTATCGAGAGACTTCGATCGGTATTGGGCTTCTGCTTCCTCCTACCCGCTCGATCGCATCGTCCATTCTGTTGAACCGGCGAAAATCGCCGACGTCGCTGCGGCAGCGGTTCGCGTCGCACACGACCCTGCGGCGCTGGCTTACATCACCGCCATTCGCGACTCTCCTTTCATTCGCGCAATGGTGGAGAGGCGGCTCGGGTTTGAGTGGGCGATTACGCACATGATCAGCGATGATCCGGCCAAGGGCCTTGGACGTGCTCCATCGGAGGAGTTGTTTCATCATCAGCTAAGGAGAATCATCGGCAACCCGGTTTCCGATCTGGAGCTGGTCGCCTCGTATCTCGTTCCCGGCGAGATTGGCACCGACGCGTTCGTCTCGATGGCCAGGCGGGGCGTCAAAATCAAGATACTGACCAACTCACTGGAAGCTTCCGATGTGCCGGCGGTCTATTCGGGCTTTGCGAAACGACGCAAGCCTCTACTCGAGGCCGGCATCACCCTCTACGAAATGCGGCGCCTATCGCCGGACGCCGACGAGAGCAAATTTGCCGGTCCGTTCGGTAGCTCCGGCTCCAGCCTGCACGCGAAGACGTTCTCGGTGGATCGCTCGCGATTCTTCGTCGGCTCGTTCAATTTCGATCCGCGGTCGCGGAAGCTGAACACTGAACTCGGGTTCGTCGTCGACAGTCCGGTGCTGGCCCGAAGAATTGAAGCCGCATTTCACGAGAGCATTCCAGCGAACTCCTACGAAGTGCATCTGTCGAACAACGGACAAATGTATTGGACCGAGCATCGCGATGGCCTGGTGCTGCGGCACGATCACGAGCCGGGCACGAGCCGGGGGTTGCGAGCTGCCGTTTGGCTCCTGTCGCACCTGCGGATCGAGTGGCTCTTGTGACTACGGCACGGCGGTAGCCACAACAACGATCGTCACGGGCTGCCGTAGCCGAGGATGCTCGGGGACGCGGTCGCGAGAAGCAGGCGGCATCCTTCCCCCGGAGCAGGCTTGATCCAGCGCATGGGCTAGCCCTCGATCGACTAGTCTTCCGGCATCTTCTGCTGCGGACGCGCCTGGCGCACGGTGTGTACGGGATGCTCTTCCCGCAACACGAGCATGCCGTCGACGACGTCGGCCCATGGCGCTCGGTTCGCCTGTCCGTACTGGATCGCACGGGCAGAGATCTCACCCAACGCCTCGAGTTGCTGGCGGTCGAGATAGACCCGGTCGCCTTCCGCGCCCGCGAATGCCCGGTTTTCCAGGGAGTCCGCTGGCGCGGTCGCCAGGGTACGGATCGATCCGGCGTTGCGACCGTAGCTGCCACCGAGCGCGCTGAAGCCGATCGTCGCGGCCTTGTCCTTCTGCAGCGAGTAGATGAGCGAGCCCAGCGTCCGGCGATCGGCATCAAGGAATGAGAGATCCTTGGCCGCGTGCACGGTGGCGCACCAGACGATGCTCTTCGTGTTTTTGTGCAGGTGCGTGCGGTACCAGAGGGAGTTGTCGTACATCGCCTGCTCGCGCGGGTTGTACGAATCGTCGGCCGACAGGCTGAGTTGGCGGCGGAAGTTCTCCGCCAGGATCTCTATGGTGCCATTCGCGTCGATCGAGGCTTGTGCAGCGATGCTGCGCTGGATGTCGATCGCACAGGCCTGTAGACGAGCGGGAGCGTCGCGGACTTGCTGCTCATCCTCGTAGAGCCAGCCGGTCATCCGGGCGATTTCTCGCTGGCATCCCCGGCGCCGAGGTTCAACCAGGTATCAGGTGATTTCCTGCGGCAGGCGGACCTTGGCATAGACCGCGGTCGCACCGCCGAGCTGTGGATCCAATCCCGCCAGCGACACGGAACCGGCTTGCGCCTTGGTGAACAACGATGCGATCAGCGGATCGATTTCGCTGGTGAGCGACCACAGGCCGCCGATGGCGTCAGCGAGCATCTCAGGGGAGGCACTGCCCCGATCGAGTTGACGCTGAAAATCGAGAAGATCATAAATTGAACTCTCGAAATAGACCACGCTGAATCCGCACTCATCGATCAGCCGCGTCACCAGTTCGACTTTCGCCGTCAAGGTCGCCCCGCTGCCGTGATTGCCATCTTCGCCCAGCAGCACCGTCTGCCGGCCGCAAACATCGGCAACCAGCCGATCCAGCGCGTCCGCCTCTGCCGGCACTTCGGCGGGCATGGCGAATGCGGCGGTGAATGCAGCGGCCAAGAGGCCGAGAAACGCCGGGGGAAGTCGTGGTTCGTGTCCTGCCCGGGCAGCTCTCATGGCCATGGTTTCGGTCCTCCGGAGAAAGGGGTCAGGTGTTGAATCTTGAGCTACGTCGTTTCCCGGTGAAAAGTTCCGGCATGGTCAGATTCTTGCGAGTCAACTTTGCTGGTGCAACTGCAGGACCTCACATCGCGGGGTGACGGTTGCGAGTTCATCTTCCCGGGGAACGTGGATTCCAGGAGCGGCGCGGGCACCGGCGTAAGATGGTGCCGCAGGAGAGGGAGTCTCCGCCATGCGTGATACCGGAATTGCCTACGAAGCCGTGACCGATCTGTCGTTCGACGACGCGGTCGCACGCTGCCGCAGCGAGCTCGCCCGCGAGGGTTTCGATACAGTGAACACCCCCGCCCGCCATTCTGAAGTGGAGGATTCTGAATGACCGAATCCTGGCTGACTTCGTTGATCACCGCGACGCCTCAAGAGGGCTTCGAGCTCGCCATCACGCTCAGCCGGCGAGGTGTCAAGTACACGCAACCCGACGTCGAAACCCTGAAGCGGCTGCGGCCGGAATACGCGAACTCCGCCGAAGCCCTGACCGCGGCATCCCAGGTTGTCGCCATCAACTTTCAAACGGTCGCCGCAGCCAACGGCTACTGGCGGGAATGACGCCCGGGCCTGCCCGGTGCTCACCAGAAAAAAGGGCATCGCTCTCGGCCGCTCCCAGCGGCTCGCTAGAGGTCGCTGTCTCCTGCCGCCTCCGGCTGATAGAGGATGGCATCTACTCTGAAGCGCCGCCGCCCCCCGGGAACGTCCCACTCGATCTCATCGCCTTCGCGATACCCGATCATCGCGGCCCCGACTGGAGCCACGATCGAGATCTTCCCCGCCGAGAAGTCGGCCTCGCTGGGATAGACCAGCGTGTACTCGAGCACGGAACCGTTGTCCAGGTCCACGAGGCGCACGCGCGACCTCATGGTGATCACGTCTGCCGGGATCTGATCCGCCGGCACGACGACGGCGCGGCTGAGCTCGTCCAGCAAGCCGGCCAGGTCACCACGGTCCTTGGCCTCGGTCGACTGTGCCATGAGGCCCTTGAGCCGCAGGCGATCCTGGGTAGTCACGTAGATATTGCGGTCTGCCACAGAGTCTCTCCTCCAATGACGGCCGACAGGCCGATTCCGGGTAGTAGACCACACCCTTCCAAATAGTCTGAGCCGAAACGAGGCTCGAAACCCGCAGTGCCAGTGAATCAGAAATGGGGAAAGACGTCCTCCTGTCCTATGAGGCCGGCAATCGGCCGACGAGATCGGCGGCACGGAACGGGCCGGGCGCAGCGATCAATGCTCGCGCGGAGTCGACCTGACCCCAGACGTTCCAGAGCAGTACGCCGCGGACGCGGCCGCCGGCGAGGTAGTAGACGACGCCTTCGCGGAACGGCTCCTTCCAGTCTTCGACCAGTTCGCCGCGCGGGTCGATCTCGCCCACCGCTTCGTAGCCGAGGTCGAAGAGGTCCGAGTAGAAGGACGACAGATGCGTGTACGGCGTGGGGTCGCCCGCCATGGCGCGTCCGGCAGCGCGGCCCATGGTCAGGGCGTTGTCCTCGTGTTCGAAGCGCATCGACTTGCCGAGCGCCGGGACCAGGATGCGCGCCACGTCGCCGGCGGCAAAAAGATCCGGATGAGAGGTCCGGAGGTGCTCGTTGACGACGATCCCGTCGTCGACGAGCAGGCCGGCTGCCTGAGCGAGCGCCGTCTCGGGCACGATGCCGATGCCGGCGACGACAGCCTCCACCTCGACCCGCAGACCGCCTGCGGTCGCGACTTCGAGCTCCGACCCCCGCCGCTGGATGTCGCTCACCCGTTCCCCGGGACGCACGTCGACGCCCTTGTCGCGATAGTAGCCGACGAGGAATTGCGCCAGGTCGGCCGGAAAGAGGCGCGAGCCGATACCCTCGTCCGGAAAGAGCATCGTGACCTGGCAGCCCTGGAGCGCGAGTGCCGCCGCGATTTCCGAGCCGATGAAGCCGCCGCCCACCACCGCCAGACGACGACCAGACGCCGCCAGCGTGCGCAGGCGACGGTAGTCGGCGAGGGTACGGAAGTAGAGCACGTCGTCCCCGCCGAAAGGCAGTCGGCGGGGCGTGCCGCCGGTGGCGAAGAGCAGCTTGTCGAAGGTCCGAGTCGTGCCCAGGTCGTCGCGCAGGCTCTTCGTTGCGAGGTCGAGCGCCGACGCCTGGCGGCCGAGGTAGAGATCCGCACCCACCTCGGCAGTCCCGCGCCAGATGCTCTCGAGCGCTTCCCCTTTCCACAAGGCCTTGGAAAGCGGTGGCCGCGAGTAGGGCGGCTCCGGCTCGCAACCGATCAGGCCGATGGTGCCCTCGGGATCGAGCTCGCGAATGCCCTTGGCCGCGGCGTCCGCGGTCATGCCGCCGCCGAGAATGAGGTATCGATGGTGCGTCACGCCCATATGCCTTGCTCCTTCGATCAGTAGGCCAGAGTCTTGCGGGCCGCGATCAGGACCCGCTCGGCGTCGGGCAGGATGGCCCGTTCGAGCACGCGATGAAAACCCACCGGCGTGAAGGTAGAGCCGACGCGATCGACGGGCGCGTCGAGAAAAGGAAAGAGCTCCGAGACGATTCGCGCCGCGAGCTCGCCGCCGAAGCCTCCGTGCACCTTGTCCTCGTGCACGATGAGCACGCGTGAGGTCTTGCTCACCGAGGCCGAGATGGCCTCCCAGTCGAGCGGCACGAGCGAGCGCAGGTCGAGCACTTCGATGCTCTTGCCCTCGCCAGCCAGTGTTCCGACGGCCTCGAGCGCCAGATGGACCGCGGTGCCGTAGGCGAGAATGGTGAGGTCCGAGCCTTCGCGTCGGCGACGCGCCTTGCCGAACGGCACGGCGAACCCCTGCGGTACCCGCGCTCGCGCCGCCGCCGAGTTGTAGAGGAACTTCGGCTCGAGATAGACCGTAATGCCTGGCGAGCGCACCGCGGTACGCAACAACCCGGCGGCGTCGTCCGCGAACGCCGGTACGACGATGCGAATACCGGGAAGCGTGGTGAGCCAGCCCTCGAGGTTCTGCGAATGATAGAGGCCGCCGCCGATGTAGCCCCCCGAGGCGAGGCGCACGGTGACATTGGGGACGAACTGGCCGTTGGTGCGCCAGTACTCGT
>JAGOCP010000247.1 GCA_017998715.1 Thermoanaerobaculia bacterium
CGCTTGATCGCCGCGAGCTCGCCAGCGAGGATGACCTTGCCGTGCGAGATCAGGCAGATGTGATCGCAGAGTTTTTCGGCCTGTTCGAGGATGTGGGTCGAGAAGAGGATCGTCTTGCCGCGCGCCTTGAAGTCGGCGATGAGGTCCTTGAACAGCGCCTGGGCGATCGGGTCCAAACCCGAGAACGGTTCGTCGAGGATCAGGATGTCCGGATCGTGGAGAATCGTGCCGACCAGCTGGATCTTCTGCTGCATGCCCTTCGACAGCGCCTCGACCTTCGCTTTGGCCCACTGGCCCAGCTCGACCTTCTCGAGCCACTCGGCGATCAGCTTCCCGGCGCGGCGGCGCTCGACGCCGTGCAACTCGGCGAAGAAGAGCAGGTGGTCGAAGACCGTCATCTTGCGGTAAAGGCCGCGCTCTTCCGGCAGGTAGCCGACGCGGCGCAGATCCTCCGGCTGGCGCGGCCGGCCGAAGAAGAGCACCTCGCCGCGGTCCGGCGCGAGAATGTCCATGATCATGCGGATACTGGTCGTCTTGCCGGCGCCGTTCTGCCCCAGCAGGCCGAAGACCGCCCCCGGCGGCACCGCCAGCGAGACATTGTCGACCGCCACAAAATCGCCGTACGCCTTGCGCACTTCGCGCAGTTCGAGATTGTTGCTCACTCCTGACTCCTCCTGGATCGTCGACCGACCGGCAGAGCTTACGCCACCCTGGAAGTACGAAAAGCGCGGCGTGCGGTTTTCGCCCGCCGTCTGCGAGAATCCCCCGAGCGCTGAGCGCTGCAGCGAAGGAGTGACGAAGATGAAGATCACGGCAACTCTCGCCCTGCTCGTGGGCCTCGCCGGAGCGGGAGCTCCGGCGGCTCCGGCCACCCCCTCGGCCGATGAGATTCTGGAGCGCAACTTCGCCGCCCTCGGCGGCAAGGACCGGATCCGCTCGCTGCGCACGCTGAGCTTCGAAGGAACCGATCAGGCCGGCGGCAAGAGCGTGCCGGTCAGGGTCTACTGGAAGCGTCCCGACCGGCTGCGAATCGAGGCGCCGGAGCAGGGCCTCGACAAGGTCCAGGCCTTCGACGGCGAAAGCGCCTGGTCGACCTATCCCGGGCTCCCCGGCTTTCGGCCGGAGAAGCTCCCGAGCGCCGCCCGCGATGCGCTGCGCGACCAGGCCGACCTCGTCGAGGGCCCGACCTTCGACTACGCAGCCAAGGGCAACAAGGTCGAGCTGCTGGGCAAAGAGAAGCTGGCCGACGGCGAGGCCTGGCGGCTGCAGCTCACCCTCGCGAGCGGTGAGGTGCGGACGCTGTGGTTCGACTGCGCTTCCGATCTTCAGGTGCGGGAGGAGCGTTCGCAGACCCAGGGCGACCGCGTGCTCACCACCGAGTCGGCGCTCAGTGATTTCCGTCCGGCGGGCGGGATCCTCTTCGCCCACCGCGTGGAGACGCGCTTCCGCGTCGCCATCGGCGGCGCTCCGGCCGCCTTCGGCGAACCTTCGGTCTTCACCATCGAGAAGATCGTCGCCGATTCGGAGCTTCCGGACAGTCTGTTCGCAGTCCCGCTGCCGGTAGCGCCGGCCCCCGCCGCCGCATCCGCGTCACCGCACTGAGATTGCCGCTCCGTGGACACTATGGTAGAACCGCACCAGCAAACCGACCACTTCTCGCGGAGTCTGAGCCTGCAAGCCCCGCCATCAGGAACAACGGACTCACGCCCATGAGCTCTCCCGAGTGGAGTGTCGAGATCGACCGCGTCAGCAAGCACTTCGGCGATTTCGTCGCGGTGGACGACGTTTCGCTGACCATCCGCAGGGGTGAGTTCTTCTCCCTTCTCGGACCCTCCGGCTGCGGCAAGACGACTCTTCTGAGAATGATCGGCGGCTTCGAGATTCCGACCTCGGGAGCGATCCGGGTCAACGGCGTCGACATGACGGAAGTGCCGGTGCACAAACGGCCGATCAACATGGTGTTCCAGGCCTACGCTCTCTTCCCGCATCTCACCGTCGCCGAGAACATCTCGTTCGGATTCCGCTACAAGAACTATCCCCACGCCGAGTACGAACAGCGCATCGCCCAGGCGGTCTCCCTCGTTCGCCTCGAAGGCTTCGAGGGCCGCTACCCGTCGCAGCTCTCCGGCGGGCAGCGCCAGCGCGTCGCTCTGGCGCGCGCGCTGGCGCTCGAGCCGCAGGTGCTGTTGCTCGACGAACCGCTCGGAGCCCTCGACCAGAAGCTGCGCAAGGAGGTTCAGGTCGAGCTCAAGAACCTGCAGCGCAAGCTCGGCATCACCTTCGTCTTCGTCACCCACGATCAGGAGGAGGCGCTGACGATGAGCGACCGGATCGCGGTGATGAACGCCGGCCACGTCGAGCAGCTGGATACCGCGTCGCAGGTCTTCGAGTATCCGCAGACCGAGTTCGTGGCGCAGTTCATGGGTGCCTCGAATTTCTTCTCCGCCACCGTGCGCAACATCGCCGAGGGCTTCCTTTCCCTCGGCATGTCGGACGGCGACAGCTTCACGGTGCCCAATCCCGGGAGCGTCGCCAAGGGCGAAGAGGTGCGCTTCGTGGTCCGCCCCGAAAAGCTCGACCT
Source organism: Thermoanaerobaculia bacterium (assembly GCA_017998715.1). Lineage (GTDB taxonomy): Bacteria > Acidobacteriota > Thermoanaerobaculia > Multivoradales > JAGPDF01 > JAGPDF01. Next base: position 2,582 of record JAGOCP010000247.1, read on the forward strand.
GCGCAGCCGCGATCTTTCGAGTCACGGCATTCCGTGCATGCCGGTGACCATCGAGGACCGGGTCTACCAAGGGGTCTCGACGGTCTGGGTGGTGACGAGCGCCGCCGGCGAGCGCTTCGTCATCTACGAACAGAACGAGCAGCCGTTCGAGGAGCGCGGCAAGTTCGCCGTCGGCGGCACCGCGTATCTCTGCTGGAGCCCGCGGCACACCGTTCTCATGCGCCCCGATGCCGCAGCGGCCCCGGCGACCCCCGCAAATCATGCCTGAGCCGAAGCGGCCGCGAAACCTGGCGGCCTACCTCCAGGTGCTGCCGACCTGGGTCGTGCTGGGGGCCTTCTTCGTCCTGCCGCTGGTCATCATGCTCGGCATCAGCTTCGGCCAGCGCGGCACCTACGGCGGCCTGAAGGCGATCGAGGACCTCTGGGCCTACGTCGCCTCCGGTGACTTCCTCGCCAACTACCGGCGTTCGTTCGAGCCGCTCTACCTGTCGATCTACTGGCGCTCCCTCTGGATGGCGGTCGTCACCACCGTGCTCTGTCTGGTGGTGAGCTATCCGATCGCCTACTACATCGCGGTGGTCGCGCCGGCGCGCTACAAGAATCTCCTTCTCGGTCTGGTGGTCATTCCCTTCTGGACGAGCTTTCTCATCCGCACCTACGCCTGGATGCTCATCCTGCGCACCGAAGGGCTGCTCAACACCGTGCTGCTCGGAACCGGTCTCGTCGACCAGCCGCTCAACCTGCTCTACACCGACTTCGCGGTGATGATCGGCCTGGTCTACGGCGAGCTGCCGTTCATGATCCTGCCGCTCTACGCCTCGCTCGAGAAGCTCGACCTCGGCCTCCTCGAAGCGTCGCTCGATCTCGGGGCGAACAAAGTGGCGACCTTCTTCCGCGTCACCGTGCCACTCACCATGCCCGGCATCGTCGCCGGCATCATCCTGGTCTTCATCCCGTCGATCGGCCAGTTCGTCGTCTCCGACCTCCTGGGCGGGGCGAAGAGCATCCTCGCCGGCAACCTCATCCAGAACCAGTTCGCCGTCGCGCGCAACAAGCCATTCGGCTCCGCCATCGCGTTCGAGCTCACGGCGCTGGTGCTGGTGCTGCTCTTCGCCTACGCCATGTACACCAAACGCAAGGGGCAGGAAGTGCTGCTGTGAGCGACTCGCAGACACCGCCGACCCCGAAGACCCAGGAGTCGGTTCCCCATATCGAGCTCGTGACGCGGCCGGTGGGCCGCCTGGCGCCCGCCCCGCGGCCGGCGCGGCCGGTCTCCTGGGAGCGCCGGCTGCTCGCCACCCACAGTCTGCTGGTCTATCTCTTTCTCTACGTGCCGATCGTCATCCTGATCCTCTACTCCTTCAACCGCTCGAAGCAGACCGCGGCCTGGGAGGGTTTCACTTTCGACTGGTACCTACGCCTGTTCGGCAACGACCTCATCCTGCGCGCGGTCAAGAACAGCCTGATCGTCGCGCTCCTCACCACGGTCGCCGCCACCATCATCGGCACGCTGGCGGCGCTCGCCCTGGCCCGCGGCCGCTTTCGCGGCAAGAGTGCCACGCAGGCGGCGCTCTATCTGCCGATCATCATTCCGGAGATCGTCGTCGGCGCCGCGCTGGTGACCTTCTTCGGCGTCACCGGCATGCGCCTGAGCCTGACCACCGTCGTCATCGCGCACATCGCCTTCTGCATCTCCTACGTCGCGATCGTCGTCCGTGCCCGGCTCGCCGGTTTCGACCGCTCGCTGGAGGAGGCCGCTTCGGATCTCGGCGCGGGGCCCTGGGACACCTTCCGCCGCGTGACACTGCCGATCATCCTGCCCGGGATCATCGCCGGGGCGCTGCTGGTGTTCACCATCTCGATCGACGACTACGTCATCACCTCGTTCGTCGCCGGCGTCGGCGCCACCACCCTGCCGATCCAGATCTACTCGATGCTCAAGGTCGGCGTTACCCCCGAGGTCAACGCCGTCTCGACCCTGCTCCTGCTGCTCACCGTGGTGCTGATCGTCATCGCCCAGCGCCTGCAGCAGGAGCCGACATCCAAAGGAGGAAACAAGAAATGAACCGATCGAAGGCTGCCCTGGGCACGCTCGCCGGCCTCACGCTGCTCGCCGGCACCCTCGCTTTCGGCCTCGCCGGATGCGCGAAGAAGGCCGGCGAAACGCCGGCTTCGACCGCGCCCGCCGCCGCGAAGGAGGCCGGCAAGCTCAACATCTACATCTGGTCGGCCTACCTCCCGAAGGAGGTCATCGACAAGTTCGCGGCCGAGACCGGGATCAAGGTCAACTTCGACACCTACGACTCGAACGAGGCGCTGCTCGAGAAGCTCCAGTCGGGTGTCGCCGACTACGACCTCGTCGTGCCGTCGGACTACATGGTCCGCATCCTCGTCGCCGAGAAGCTCATCCAGCCGATCGACCACGCCAGGCTCCCCAACATCGCCAACCTCGATCCGCGCTTCCTGGACAAGAAATTCGACCCCAAGAACCAGTACTCGCTGCCCTACTTCTGGGGCACGACGGGATTCGGCTACAACAAGGCGAAGCTCGGGACGCTCGACAGCTGGCAGGCGATCTTCGACGCCAAGAACAAGGGCCGCATCCTGATGCTCGACGACATGCGCGAGGTCTTCGGCGCCGCCTTGAAGTCGATGGGCAAGTCGCTCAACGAGACCGATCCGGCCGT
>JAGOCP010000248.1 GCA_017998715.1 Thermoanaerobaculia bacterium
AGGCAGCCCTCGATCGACTCGGTGCCGGAGTTGGTGAAGAAGGCGAACTGCAGGTCGCCGGGGGTGATCAGGGCGACGAGGTTCGCGAGATAGGTGCGCAGCGGGTCGATGAGCTCCTGCGAGTGGATCGCCTGGCGGTCGAGCTGGTCGCGCACCGCTTTCATCACCCGCGGATGGCGATGGCCGACAACGTAGATGCCGTAGCCGCCGAGGATGTCGATGAACTCCTTGCCGTGGATGTCGCGGAAGACGGCGCCCTCGTCCTCCCACTCGACCGCGGTGTAGTCGGTCGACACCGACTTGCGGAACTGCAGGAAGCCCTCGTTGACGTGGTCGGTCCAGTAGCGCACCGACTCTTCGACGACGCGCGCCTTCTCGTCGTCGGTGAGCGACTTCTTCGAGATCAGGTCGAGGACGTAGGCCGACTGCTTGCGCGCTTCCTCAAGATTCTGTCGCATGGTTCCTTGCTCCCGGGGTGCTGCCGTGGAGCTAGAGCCTATCGCGGCATCAGGGCAGCGTGGTGCTCCAGCGCGACGTGTCGGCGGTCTCGAAGTCGTCGGCGAACGGCGCATCGAGGAAGCGCCGGAGGGCGATGCCCAGGCCCGAGGAGTCGCCCGGATCCGTGCCCTGCCAGACGGCGACGAAGCTGCCGTGCTCCCGACCGGCGATCCAGGGGTCGGCAAAATCGGCGCCGCCGCTGTTGACCGGGAACTGGGCGTCGGTCGGCGGCGGGAAGAGCTCGGAGAAACCGCTGCCGCTGTTTTTCTTCCGCCCCTGGATGACGATCGGGCTGCCCGCGGTCGCGTCGGCCGAGCCGGAAAGGGCGCCGATCGCCTCGATCCAGAGGGTGACGAAATTGCCGAGCTCGTCGAGCGCGACGGCGGGCTCCCGGTTGAGGTGGTCGACGGAGAGATTGACCTGGAGCTCGAATCCCGTCGGCAAGCCGTCGGCGAGCTCGCGGGCGAAGATGCTGTTGGCGAAGGCGTCCTGCCAGACCGCGACCGCGTTTCCCAGCGAGTTCGCCGACAGCGCGACATGCGAGCGGAGGCTGGAACCGAAGGACGTATTCAGCGGCACCTCCGGCTGGCCGGCGCCGGCGTTGTCGAGGACGCGCACCCAGACCGCCGGCGCGACGGGCGGCAAGGTCGGGCCTTGCCAGCCGACGTACCAGCCGCCGCTGACGGGATCCACGACCACCGCCGGCTCCTCCTGATCGCCGGCCAGCACGGCAGTATTGAGGCGCACGGGGCTGCCCGGGAGCACCGACGGGAAGGTCGCCGGGTAGAACCGGCCGACGATGTCCTTCCCGGTCGCGCCGAAGCCGGCCACGGAGTCGTCCTGCCAGGTGATGAGGAATCGCCCGTCGGCCTGAATGTCGACCGCCGGCCGTTGCTGCGTTCCAGCCTGGGTCGTGTTGACCGGAAACTCGGCGACGATCGGCGAGCCGTTCGGCGCGCGCAGGCTGGCGAAGATGCCGGGGGTCACCGGACCGGTCGTGTCCGGCCCCTCCCAGACGACCACGAAGCGGCCGTTGGCGTTCATCGCGATCGCCGGATTCGCCTGGTCGCCAACCAGCGTCGAGTTGACCACGAACTGGGCCGAAAGCGGCAGGCCGGTGGCCGAACTGAAACGCCGGCCGACGATCGCCGTACCGCTGCCGTCGACGAGCTCGTCCCGCCAGACGACGACGAAGTCGCCGTTGGCGTCCATGGCCACTGCGGGCTGGTCCTGATGGCCGGCGGTGACCGAGTTGGCGAGCGCCTGCGGACCGAGCGGCAGCGGCGTCTGCGCGCCCACTGGCGTTGTGACCACCCCTGCGACGACACCTGCGGACAGGATGAGCGCTGCGCGCCACCTCTCGTGCTTCATGGCCGGTCTCCGATGGCAGGAGTCTCCTGCACCTCGCCGAGAGATGCAAGCTCGCGCGCGAGGGCCTGCACATCGGGGTGCTGGGCTCCGAGGACGGCGGTGCCGAGCTTTACGCCGGCGGAGAACGCCGCGCCCGCCTCGGCGGGGCGTCCCTGGTCGCGCCGCAGCCGCCCCAGGGCGGTCCACGCCTCGACCAGCCGCGAGTGCTCGTCGCCGAGCGCGGCGGCGAGCACCGCCTTGCCGTCGACGATGAGCGCCTCGGCGCGCGCCAGCCGATGCGCCTGACGCGCGAAGTCGCCGAGGCGGATCATCGTGGTGCCGGTCTCGGCGTGCTTCGCGCCCAGCGCGGAGCGACAGATGCGCAGCGCGCGCTCGAGGAGGGCGGAGCCCTCCACCAGGCGGCCCTGTCGTCCGTAGAGGCGGGCGAGGCTGTTGAGGATCGACGCGACATCGGGGTGGGCCGGACCGAGCGCCTTCTCGGCGATCGCCAGGGCGCGCCGGTGAAGGCTCTCGGACTCGGCGTAGTTGCCGAGATCGCGCGCCAGGATCCCCATGTTGTTGAGCTGCGCCGCGAGATGCGGGTGGTTTTCGCCGAGCAGGGCTTCGTTGAGCCCAAGAGACTCGCGATAGTGCGCCGCGGCGGTCGGGAAGTCGGCCCGCTGCCAGGCGAGGATGGCGAGATTGTTGAGCGCCAGGGCGACATCGCGCGCCGGCGGCTGCGCCTGGCTGCGCAGCAGCGTGAGTGAGTGCCGGTAGTGCGCTTCGGCCGCGGCGAGGTCGCCCTGCTGAAAGGCCAGCGCGCCGCGTGAGTTGAGTGTGCGCGCCAGCGCCTCGACCGGCGGCGGCGTTTGACGCGCGAGCAGGGACTCGGCGCGGGTGAGAACGGTGCCGGCCTCGTCGAGCCGCCCGAGATCGATGTAGACCGCGCCGAGATGGGACAAGACCTCGGCGACCTCTGGGTCGTCCGGCCCGCGCTCGCGCTCGTCCGTGGCGAGCGCCTGCTCGAGCAGGCGGGCCGCCCCCGGCAGGTCGCCGAGGCGCCAGGTGATGCCGCCGAGCGTGTCCTGCAGGCGCGCCTGAATGAGCGGCTCCTCGGCGAGCTCGCGGGTGATGCGCTGGCCGCCGAGATCGACGATCTCGCGCACTGTGACGGCGCGCCCTTGCGAGGTCTCGGGGTCGGCCTGCTCGAAGAGGTCGACGAGAAACTCGACGACACGGTTGGCGGTTCTGGCCTCACGGTTGGCGCGGTTCGCAGCCCGTTCGAGATCGACGGCGAGCGTCTCGGCGCGCAACCGCGCCCGCTTCTCGCGTATGGCGAGAAAGGAGACCACCGCCAGTACGATGGTGAGCAGCGCGAACGAGGTGACGAGCGCGGCGACCTTCAGCCGCCGCCGGCGCAGGCGCTGCGGCTTGTCGAGCAGGAAGCGCAGGCGCTCGAGGCAGGCCTCGGCGGTCGGGCGCCGGGCCGGGATCGGGTGCTTCAGGTCTTCCACCAGGCGCGCGACCTCGGGATCGATGCCGTCGCTGGCGAGGATCGGCAGGCTGCCGTTCTCGGCGACGCGCCGCAGCAGCTCCAGCAGCGGCTCGTACGGGTACGGCGATCTGCCGGTCAGCAGCTCCTGCAGCAGGATGCCGAACGAGAAGATGTCGCTCGCCTCGGAGAGCTCCTCGCCGGCGGCCTGCTCGGGGCTCATGTAGAGAATCGTGCCGACGATCGAGCCCTGCTGGGTGAGCGCCGCGGAGAAGGAGCCGGCCCCGGTGGCGTTGCCGGCGAAGGCGATCGTGCTCTCGGGATCGTGCGCCGGCGAGCCGGCGCCGGCCGCCTGGGTGGCGGTGGGATCGGCATCGTGCGCCGGGGCGGAAATCGTCCCGAAGGCGGCTCCGTCCTCATCGGCCGTCGAACGCGCGATGCCGAAGTCGAGGACCTTCACCGCGCCCGTCGGCAGCACCATGATGTTGGCCGGCTTCAGGTCGCGATGGATGATGTGCTCGCGGTGGGCCACGGTGAGCGCCTCGGCGATGCGGGCCGCGAGCTCGAGCACCTCGCGCTCGCCGAGGCGGCGGCCGGAGCGCAGCTGGTCGAGCGTTTCGCCGTCGACGAACTCGAGCACCAGGAGGTCCGCCTCCTCCGACTCGATGAGGTCGTAGACCTGGCAGATCAGCGGATCCGCGAGCCGCGAGAGGATGCGCGCTTCGCGCAGGAAGCGGGCGCGCGCGGTGCCCGAGAGGCGGTGCTCGGCACGGATCGTCTTCACCGCCACGACGCGCTGCAGCTTCTCGTCGAAAGCGCGATAGACCTCGCCCATGCCGCCCGTGCCGAGCAGGCTGTCGAAACGGATGTGACCGAGCTTCGTTCCGACCAGGCTCATGCGGCCCCGGCGCTCAGAGCAGCCGGACGAGGTCGGGCCGCGCGCCGGCGAGGGCCGCCTTCGCCCCCGGTTCGTCGGCCAGCATGCGGAAGTCGGTGAACTCGAAGCCGGGTCCGACGCAGGCGCCGGTGAGCGAGTACTCACCCAGGGGCTCGGCGGCCTGCCAGACGCCGGCCGGAACGATGCGCTGCGGCGAGCGCCCGGCAGCGAGCGGGCCGAGGAGCTCCTCGGCCACCACGCCGCGCGCGGCGTCGAACGTCCACAGGCGCACGTCGCAGCCTTCGAAATGCAGCCAGATCTCGTCCGAGTCGACAACATGCCAGGCGCTGCGCTGGCCGCGAAGCATCAGGAACCAGACTCCGGTGAGTGCGCTGCGGCGGCTCCGTCCGTCGAGCGGGTCGACGGCGCGCGGCGAGCGGTAGAGCTCGGCGAAGTGTCCGCCCTCGGGATGCGGCGCGAGCTCGAGCTCACGGACGAGCTCGGCGGCCCTGGGGGGCATCGCCGGTGCTGCGGCTGGTGGAGCGTTCAAGGCGTCTCTCCGAGCAGCGCTGCGACCGACTCGCGGAAGGCCAGGGTGTGGCGATCGACATCCTCCGCGGTGGTGGCCGGCGACATCAGGGCCATGTTGTGGAAGGGCGTCATGAGGATCCCGCGATTCAGGGCGGCGAGGTGCATGTAGCGGTCGAGCTCGGGGTCGATGCTCGCTGCCGCTTCGCCGCCGTTCGTCGGCGGGCGGTCGCGGAACCAGTATTCGACGCGCGCCCCGAGGCGCTGCACGATCCATGGCAGTCCGGCTTCCGCCACCGCGGCCTGGACGCCCGCCTCGAAGCGTTCGGCGAGCGCGAACATGCCGGCATAGGCCGTTTCGGTGAGCACCTGCTCCAGCGTGGCGCGCATCGCCGCCATCGCCAGGGCGTTGCCGGCGAGCGTGCCGCCGATGCCGCCGGTGTCCGACTCGTCCGTGCGAATCGCCGCCGCCACCTGCGCAGCGACCGCCGCCGAGAGGCCGTAGGCCGCGGCGGCGAG
>JAGOCP010000249.1 GCA_017998715.1 Thermoanaerobaculia bacterium
CTGCTCGCGGCGCGCAAGGCCGAGCCCTCCGGGTGGCCTGCGGCCAGCCTTGTCGCGCCGCTGCGCGGCTACATCTCGGGTGGGCATGCGCCGAACGACACCCAACCGCGAGAGCCGAGATCCCCAGCCCCAGAACCGCCTCAACTTCGTCGAGCCCGGTAAGCCGGGCTTCGAACCGGAGACAATCGCCCGCTACCGCGTGGCACTGGTCCGCGAAGAGGCCACCCCTTACGAGTCGCCCGAGCACTGCGGCGACCCCGCAGCCGCTGCCCGGTTCCTCCACACCATCCTGTCGTCCTGGGATCGGGAGGTCGTGGGCGCCCTGTTCCTGGATACCCGCAACCGGGCGATCGGGCACCAGCTCGCCTACATCGGCACGCTGACCCGCGCCGCCGTCGAACCTCGCGGCATCCTTACCGCCGCGTTGCTCGTCAACGCCGCCGGAATCCTCCTCTTCCACAATCACCCGAGCGGGGATCCGTCGCCCAGCGCCGAGGACCTCGCTTTCACCCGCCGGATGGCGGAGGCTGGGGAGGTAGTGGGAGTCCGGGTCGTGGACCACATCATCATCGGAGAGGCACCCGCTTTTGTCTCCCTCCGTCAGCGCGGAGCGTTCTGAATGGAGCGAAGCAATACAACGCCGCAGGCCAGTCGCCGCCCTTGGTCGCGCTGGCCTTCGCGACGAGCCTGCTATCATGCGCGCCGTGAGCTGGGTCCGCCGCATCTCCGCACTCGTCCTTCTCCTCGTGCTCTTCCCGGGCGCAGGCGAAGCCATCGAGAACGCGGCGCATCTGGTTGGCTTCGGGCACACCGCGCACGCAGCCGGGACTTCCGACCAGCACGAGCCTTCGGGATCTGAGCACGGTTGTGGCGGGATGTTTCACCTCTGTTCCTGCTGCACGCAGGTCTCGGGTGTCCTCGCGGTGGCCGCTCGACTGGGTGCCGGCGCCGATTGCGCTCTGGCGACCGCCGCCAGCTCGCCGCGCCCGCTCGATGTCGATCCTCAAAGCGCCGAACGCCCTCCTCGCGCCTGATCTCCGGTAGTCGCCCAGCAGGGGCCTGAGGGTTACCCCAGGCCGGGGTGTCGGCGCTGTGCGCCGTGCCCTAGCCCCTGCCGGCAGTGCTGCGCGTGCGCCCCGGCCGCGCGCGTGGCCCATTCCCGGAGATCCAACCTTGTTTCCAGTCGTCCGACCAAACCGGCTTCACCGGTGGCGCCGCGCTGGCGCCTTCGCCTTGGTGTCGCTCGCGGCGCCGCTGGCGGCGCAACCGCCCGTTCCGCCGCTCGCGAGCGGTGGAACGATTACGCTTGAGCAGGCACTCGCGCTGGCCTTCGAGCGCAGTCCCCAGATCCAGGAGAGCGCCGCGCGCGTGGCGCTTGCGGAGGGTGCCCTCGTGGGCGCGCGCACCTATCCGTTCAATCCGATCCTCGAAGCCGAGGGCGCGTCCCGGGACGACGGGAACGAGCGCACCTCCGACCGCGAGATCGCCCTCTCGCAGGAGATCGAGATCGCCGGCCAGCGCGGCAAGCGGGTGGCGACAGCGAACGCCGCCGCCGAGGCGGCACGCGCGGCGTTCACCCGATCGCGCCAGGAGCTGGCATTCCGAGTGACATCGGCCTTTGCGGCGGTGTTGCGCGCCCGCGAGATTGCGGCACTCGCCGCGTTCGAGCGCGAGGTCGCAGCGGAGCTCGCGACCTTCGAGCAGCGTCGACTGGATGCTGGCGCCGGCACGCTGATCGACCTCAACGTCACGCGCGCCGCGGAGGGTCGCGCGGCACGCCGCGTGGCACTGGCCTTTGCCGACGAAGCGGCGGCCCGGGCGTCGCTGGCCGAAGTCGTGGCACTTTCGGTGGCGGAGCTTCCGGCCGCGGCCGGAAAGCTCCCGGACGTTTGGCCGGCGCCAGCTGCGCTGGCGGAGCTCGTACCCCTCGCGCTCGGGCAGCGAAGCGACCTGCTCGCGCTGAGATCCGAGGTCGAGGCGGCGACCGCCAGAATTCGCCTCGAGCGCTCGTTGGCGACTCCGAACCTGGTGATCGGCTTGGCAACAGGCCGCGAGGCCGATCAAGAAGACCTCGACACCGTGCGGGCCGGCCTGGCGATCCCGCTCTTCCAGCGCAATCAGGGCGGTATCGCCACCGCTCGCGCCGAGCAGGAGGTCCTGACCGCACGGCTCGCGTCGGCCGAGCTCGCCGTGCGCCGCGAAGTCACCGCGGCGTGGAGTCGGGCCGAGGCGACCTCCCGGGCTCTCGCGGTCTTTCTCCAGACGGTCGCCGGCACGCTCGAAGAGAACCTCGACCTGGTCCAGCGCGGTCTCGCGGCCGGGAAGCTGCGCGGCAGCGAGGTCCTGGTATTCCGGCGCGAGCTGATCGACAGCCGCCGCGAGCTGATCGAGGCCGCCGGCGACGCTTGGCTGGCGCAGATCGAGCTCGACCTCGCCACTGGCACCACTGCAGTCCCCCCGACTTCCGATCCTTCCAGCTCCGCGGAGACCACCCGATGACCGCCTCGACTCGCTTCAGAACCGCCATGCTTTCGCTGCTGCTCGGCCTGGCGCTCGTCGCCTGCGGCAAGCCGAGTCCGTCGTCCGCCCCGACCCCGGCCTCCGAGAAGGCCGGCGAGGAGAATCACGCGCCCGGAGAGGCGGCGCACGGCGAGGAAGGCCACGAAGAGGAGGGCCACGAAGAGGGTGAGGCGATCGAGCTGTCGGCGGAGGCCGTCGCCACGGCTGGCATCGTTACCGCCCCGGCTGCGTCTCGGCGGCTCCGCGCCGAGCTCGAGACCACCGGCTCGGTCGACTTCGACCAGCGCCGTTTCGCGCACGTGAGCCCCCGCGTCGGCGGTCGGGTCGAAAGCGTGCCTGTCGAGCTCGGGGAGGCGGTTCGCGCCGGGCAGGTGCTCGCGCGCATCGACTCGATCGAGCTCGGGCAGGCGGTCGGCGATTACCTGCAGAGCCGCGCGCGGGCCGAGCTGACGCGCGAAACCCTGGAGCGCGAGGAACGCCTCTTCCGCGAGCGGGTCTCTTCGGAGCAGGAGATGCTGACCGCCCGTGCCGCCTCTCGCGAGGCGGACGCGGCCCTGCGCGGCGCCGAGGAGCGGTTGCACCTGCTCGGCATGTCGAACCAGGAGGTCGCGAAGCTCGGCTACGACCAGCCGCGGGTCTCGATTTTCGAGGTCCGCGCCCCGTTCGTCGGCACAATCGTCGCGAAGGAGGTCACTCGCGGCGAGATGGTCGAGCCCCAGAGCCAGCTCTTCCAGATCGCGGACCTGTCGCGGCTCTGGGTCTGGATCGACGTCTACGAGCGCGACCTCTCCCGCGTGCATCTGGGCGACGGGGTCACGGTCGAGGTCGACGCCTATCCCGGCACCCCTTTCACCGGTGAGGTCATCTATCTCGGCGCCAGCGTCCAGAGCGAAACGCGAACGACGCGGGCGCGGATCGAAGTGCCGAATCCGGAAGGACGCTTGCGACCCGGAATGTTCGCGCGGGTGCGCATTTTCGATCCCCACACCTCAGGAGACACGCCAGGTACCGCCGAAGTGATCGCCGTCCCCGAGGCCGCGGTCCAACGAGAGGGCGATCGCTCGGTCGTCTTCGTAGCGCTCGGCGAAGGCCGTTTCGAGCCGCGGACAGTGAAGCTGGGGCGGCGCGGCGAAGGGTTCGTCGAAGTGCTCGAAGGCGTCGCCGCCGGCGAGCCGGTGGTCGTCGAAGGCGCCTTCTTCGTCAAATCGGAGCTCGCCCGCGAAGAGCTGGGCGGCGGACACGGTCACTGAGGCCGCCATGATCCGACGAATCATCGACTTCTCGCTCGACAACCGCCTCCTCGTCGTCGCGCTCTGGTTGTTGGTCGCCGCGGCCGGCGTCTACTCCCTCCTTGGGCTGCCGATCGACGCGGTGCCTGATGTCACCAACGTGCAGGTGCAGGTTCTGACCAACAGCCCGGGTCTCGCACCCGAGGAGGTCGAGCGGTTCGTGACTTTTCCGGTCGAGACCGCGATGAGCGGCCTGCCGAAGGTCGAAGAGATCCGCTCGGTCTCGAAATTCGGGCTCTCGGTAGTCACCGTCGTCTTCGAGGAGGGGACCGATATCTACTGGAGCCGCCAGATGGTGGGCGAGCGACTCACCGCGGCGCGCGAGGCGATCGCCGAGGGCTACGGCGAACCGGAGATGGGCCCGATCTCGACCGGCCTCGGCGAGATCTATCAGTTCGAGGTCAAAGCCGAGTCGCCGTGCCCAGCAGAAGGTCCCGATACGGACAACTGCTACACGGCGATGGAGCTGCGCACCATCCTGGACTGGAACGTCAACTACCAGCTTCGGTCGGTGCCGGGCATCGTCGAAGTCAACTCGTTCGGCGGGCAGCTCAAGACCTACCAGGTGACGCTCGACGCCGAGCGCTTGACCGCACACGGCCTGGCGGTGGGGGACATCCTCGACGCCCTTCGGGCGAGCAACCGGTCGGTCGGCGGCGGCTACATCGAGCACCAGGGCGAGCAGTACCTGATCCGCGGCGAGGCGTTGCTCGACGACTTCGCCGATATCCGTTCGGTGGTTCTCGCGAACGATGCGGCGGGGACGCCGGTGACGATCGCCGACGTCGCCGCGGTCGAGCTCGCGCCGATGATCCGCCAGGGCGCGGTGACTCGTGACGGGCGGGGCGAGGCGGTCGTCGGCATCGTCATGATGTTGATGGGCGAGAACTCGCGCGTGGTGGTCGATCGGGTGAAGGAGAAGATTGCCGAGATCCAGGAGACGCTGCCGGCCGGGGTCACGATCGACACCTTCTACGATCGCACCGACCTCATCCGGCGGACGATTCGAACTGTGGCGAAGAACCTGTCCGAAGGCGGACTCTTGGTCATCGTCGTGCTGCTGCTTCTCCTCGGCAACCTGCGCGGCGGCCTGATCGTCGCCTCGGCGATTCCTCTGTCGATGCTGGCGGCATTCATCGCCATGAAGCAGCTCGGGATCTCGGGCAACCTGATGAGCCTCGGCGCGATCGACTTCGGTCTGATCGTCGACGGCTCGGTGGTGATGGTCGAGAACATCGTCCGGGTGCTCCACGAGCGCCGCGGCGACCACGGCGTCTCACACGTCGAGAAGGTCCGCTCCGCGGCGCATCAGGTGGCCCGGCCGGTGGTATTCGCGGTCGGCATCATCATCCTGGTCTACCTGCCGATTCTGGCGCTGCGCGGGGTGGAGGGGAAGATGTTCCGGCCGATGGCGCTGACCGTGGTCTTCGCGCTCGCCGCGTCG
>JAGOCP010000250.1:0-3913 GCA_017998715.1 Thermoanaerobaculia bacterium
GCACGAAACGCAGGATCTCCGGCTCGGTCATCTCGACCTGAATCAGCTGCCCGTTGCCGTCGAGCACCGCCGTGCCCGCGCCCAGGATCACCTCGTAGCTGCTCCCCACCGCGACGTCGGCGCGCGTCGGTATCGCTACCGCGAGGAACGGACCCGGCAGAAGGGTGTTGAGATCGCCGCCGGTCGCGTGAAAGGTCACCTGAACGACACCCGGGGCGGGCTCGACCACCGAGTCGATGACCGCAGCGCCGTAGGCTGGGTGAATGGAAGCCGTCGCCGGTCCGTCCGCGAAGCCAGGTTCGAAGAGTATTTCGATGGTCCCCGAGGCAATTTCGCCGAGGATCTCGGTGCCGGCGCCGATCACCGCCGTCGCGCCTGGCACGGCGTGATCTGCCGCCGCCTCGAGATCGACGTCAGCGTCGAAATCATCGACTCGCAGGCGCCCCTTTTCGGTGAAGTAGGCCACCGGCTCGCCGTCCGCGGCGTCGAGATCGAGCGCGTCGGGATCGACCCGGAGAAGGAACCGGCGGTCGAGCTCCAGCGCCGGGTCGAGGGCATAGCGCACGATCACCAGCGGTCCGAAAGCCGAGTTCACCGTGCCGCTCGCCGACGAGAAGGTCACTTCGGTGCGCAGGGTGACGGGATCGAAGGTCGCGCTGGCGACGGCGTCGCCCGCTCCCGACAGGACCTCGACGCCGAGAAGCGACGTATACGGGCTCCCCGGCAGGCCATCCTTGTCCTGCATTTCGATGGCGATGACGCCCGCCGCGAGGTTCCGGGCGGCGGTGGAGCGCACGACGACCGAGGCCTCGGTGGCGCCTTCGCGCACCCGCGTCTCATCGATCACGAGGCCGAGAACACCGGTCTGGGCGGAGGCCACCGAAGCGGCTGCGAGCCAAAGCAGAGCAAGTGCGGGAAGTAGGCGAAAGCGACGGCGCAGGTTCATGATCTCTCCTGTCGAGCTGGGGGCACGGGGCCCGTTCCAAGTGAGAGACAGCCGCGAGGGTCCGCCGGAACAGACAGGCGACGACCGTGTTCATCGGGAATTCATGTCGCCTGCCTAAGCTGGTCCCGCATCTGAAGGGACCTGCCCCCTGGAGGAAGAGATGAAGCCTACGACTCTCGCCGTCGCAGCCCTCGCATTCGTCACCCTGGCCGCAGCGTCTCCTGCCGTCCGCGCCGAGGAGCAGTTGCTGAGCCTCGATCCCGCGACCACCGCGGTCCATTTCACGGTCACCGCCACCGGCCACGATGTCGAGGGGACGTTCCACGTCACCAGCGGCGCGGTGCGCTTCGACTCCGCCACCGGCGTCGCCTCCGGCGAGATCCGCGTCGACGCCCTCTCCGCCGAGACCGGCAACGGCTCGCGCGACAAGACCCTGCGTGGGGATGTCCTCGAAGCCGCGCGCTTTCCGCTCTTCATCTTCACCGCCGAGCGCATCGTCGGCGCCCTGCCAGCGAGCGGCGAGGGGCAGGTGCAGCTGAGTGGAGTGGTCTCCCTGCACGGCGCTTCGCATCCCCTGACCTTGCCAGCGAAAGTCCAGGTCGAGGGAGATCGCCTGAAGCTCAGCGCGGAGTTCGCCGTTCCTTACGTCGAGTGGGGCCTGCACAACCCGAGCATCCTCTTCCTCAAGGTGGCGGACGTCGTCCAGGTGCATATCGAGGGTGAGGGCACGCTTGCCACCACGGCCACGGTGGCCGTTTCCAGTCATGGTCGTTGATCCGGGCCGAAGACCCGCGGCGGCACTCGGCACCCACTCCGCTTCCCGGCACGCCGGTCCGCTCGCCGAGGCGCCGCAGCGGCGTGTCTCGCGTCTCGTTCGCCTGCTTCCGCCCGCCGACTTCCGCCAGGTGCTGATCGGATTCCGCCGCGCGCTGCGGAGCTCGCCGCAGATCGAGGCGCATCTTGCAGCGGCGGTCGATGACCTGCTCGGCTCTCCCGGCACTCTCGTGCGGGCGCAGCTCGCCTACGGCGTCGGACGGGCGCTTGGCCTCGAAGTCGCGGCGGCACGATCGACCGCCATCGCCGTCGAGTATCTGCACACCGCCTCGCTGGTTTTCGACGATCTGCCGGCGATGGACGACGCGCGTGTCCGTCGAGGTCGCCCCTGTCCCCATCTGCTCTACGGCGAAGGCGCCGCCATTCTCGCCGGCCTGGCGCTCGTCCATCGCGCCCACGCCCTCGTCGCCGAGGCGGCTTCCGGGCTGCCTGGCCGCTGCGAGCGCCGCGCCTGGCTGCGTCTCGAGCAGAACGTCGGCCTGGAGGGCATCCTCGACGGCCAGGCGCGTGATCTCCACTTCCGTGGCGGCGATCCGCGCAGCGTCGCCGCCGGGAAGACGACTCCGCTCCTGCGGCTGGCCCTTCTCTTGCCGGCCGCGCTTGCCGGTGCCGGCGTCGAGACCGAAGAGACGCTCGACCGGTTGGCCTCGGCATGGGGCCAGGCCTACCAGGCACTCGACGATTTCCGCGATCTGTTCGCCGCGGACCGGGAGAGCGGCAAGACTGCCGGCCGCGACGCACCGCTCGGCCGCCCGAACCTCGTCCGCTCCCTTGGACCGGAGGTGGCACACGCCGCCCTCGCGCGAGACCTCGGCACGGCGGCGTTCGAGATCGCGCGCCTCGGCGCCAGTGGAGAGCTCTCGCGTCCGCTGCTGGGCTTCACCCATCTGCTCGAGGGCGAAAGCGACCGCATCTCGGGACAGCTCGCGATTCGTGGATGAGGCCGGAACCCGCAGCCGGGCCGGCCACTGACCTCGCTCCGGAACTGGCCGAAGAGCTCGCGCTGCACTGCCTCGCCTGGCTGACCGCCGGCTGCGCTGTTGGCGTCCTGCTCGCCGGCCTGCTCGCCTGGCCGCAGGGCAATGCGCTCCTTGCACCCCTCACCTACGGCCGTTGGTTGCCGGTACATCTCGATCTGCTGCTCTATGGCTGGACGGCGCTACCGTTGGTCGGCCTGCTGCTGCGGCTCTATCTGCCGGGATCGCAGGGAGTCGGAGCCGGCCGCGTCGCTCTCACGGCCTGGTCCGGCGCGCTCGGCGCCGGCGCCATCGCACTGCTCGCCGGCCGGTCGAGCGGCAAGCTCTTCCTCGATTGGACGGGACCCGTGAGAGCTCTCTGGATCGCGGCCCTGGCGCTCCTGTGGTGCGTCCTGGCGCTCGGTTTCGGCCGCGCGCTCCGCACCCGCCACGGCGTCGGCGGGAGGCTGGCGGCGAAGGCGCCGGATGCACGTCTGGTGGCGCAGGGAGCTCTGCTGCTTCTGCTCGCTGCCGGACCCTGGGTCCTCGCCCGGGCGCTCGACGCGCGGAGCTATCCGCCGATCGATCCGTCGACCGGCGGACCCACTGGAACCGACCTCGCCGCCAGCACGGTCGCCATTCTTCCGCTCTTTCTCGCCTTGCCGGCGCTGCTCGGTCTCGCGCGCCGACCTGAAGCGCCGCGCCCGGGCCATCTTTGGGCGCTGCTCGTCGCGCACGCGGCGGTGCTGCCGCTCTTCGGCCTTGGCGACCAGAGTCACCACAGACCGCTGCAGATCGCCGCCATCGCCTCGGTTCTCGTCTGGCCCCTGCCGCTCGGGCGGTATCTCCTGGGACACCTCTGGCCGCCAGGCAGCGGTCCGTGGCTCGCCGCTCTCGGCGCCTGGGGCGCGCTGCTCGCGACTTCGGCCGTCGTCACCTTCCTGCCAGGAGTCCTCGACTCGGTCAAGTTCACTCACGCCCTGGTCGGTCATGCCCATCTCGCGATGGCCGGCTTCGTCACCTCGTTCGCCGGGCTGACTCTTCATGCCCTGCTGCGCGACACCTCCGCGCGGTCGACCTTCGCGCGCCCGCTCCCGTTCCTTCTCTGGCAGTGCGGCACGGCGTTCCATGTCTTCGCCATGGCCGCCCTCGGCCTCCTCGAGGCCGGCGACCCCGG
>JAGOCP010000250.1:4013-5240 GCA_017998715.1 Thermoanaerobaculia bacterium
TACGTCTACTTCCTCATCTGGGCGCAGTTCGGCCTGCTGGCACGTATGCACGCCGCCGGGCTCGATGCCGGTTCGATTCGAGTCGCCATGGCGGCGATGGGCGTGGCCGGTCTGGCGGCCAGCTTCGCTGCCGCCCGTCTGCCGGCCGGCCGACGGAGCGTCGCCGCCGGGCTCGCCGGCTGCGCCGTTGCCGCTCTCGGATCGCTCGCCGCCAGCTCGCTCGCCGGCTTCGCTATCGCCGCCGCCGCTGTCGGCGC
The DNA here is from genome assembly GCA_017998715.1 of Thermoanaerobaculia bacterium. GTDB lineage: Bacteria > Acidobacteriota > Thermoanaerobaculia > Multivoradales > JAGPDF01 > JAGPDF01. The sequence goes on from JAGOCP010000250.1 coordinate 4,271, forward strand.
CGCCACCGCCATCGCGACGGTCGCTCTGGCCTCGGCTCTGCCACAGCTCGTCGCGCCGGGCCGGCGCGGTCTCGCGGTGGGCGCGGCCACCGGCCTCGCCTACCTGATCTGCAATCTGCCCATCCTGTTCGAGGCCTCGCCAGCGGTCCAGGCCATCGCCGCCGCCTCGCTCTGCCTCCTCGCCTCCATGACGATGCAGTTCAGCGGTCGAGCCGACGGCGCCCCGACGCCGCTGCCCGGCGCTCCGGCGCGGCGGCATTTTCACGGACTGGGATGGGCTGCCGTCGTCGCCGCCTTTCTCGCTCTCGTCTGGCTCGATTCGGCGGCCTTCGCCATCATCCAGGAGAGCGAAACGCTGCGCCAGCTGACCTGGGCGCCCGGCAACATCAAACTCCTGCTCGGCGCCGTTCACCTCGTCGCCGCTCTCGCCGCCGGCTGGATCGTCGATCGCGGCGGGCTGCTCAGCCTGCCCTTCCCCGCCTTCGTCGCGCTCGCCTTGGCGGCGCTGCTGCTCGATCGCCTGGCACCTGCTCTCGCCGCCGGCGTCCTCTACGCCGCCGGCGTCTCGCTCTACTCCGTCGCCCTGGTCCTCGCGCCGGGAGCGCGGCTCGACGACGGCCTGGCGCCGCCGGGCCAGCGCGCCGCCCAGCTCTACGGCGTCGCCGGTTGGATCGGATCGGCCGCCGGCGTCGGCATGGCGCAGGACCTTCATCGCATCCCCGGTGCCTTCCTCGTCGCCGCCGGCGCCCTGCTCGCAGTCGCCGGTGCCATCGGGGCCGGCACGGGCGCGCTGCGCCTTGCGCGTCGCGCTCTGCCGTCGTTGGCGCTCGCCGCCCTCGGTGGACTCACGGCCCTCGCCTGGCCGGTCGCGCCCGCGGCTTCCTCCCGGTTGCCTGCACCGGCATCTTCGGAGGAACAGGAGCGCGCCACCGCGATTGCCCGCGGCCGGGCGGTCTACGTTGCCGAGGGC
>JAGOCP010000251.1 GCA_017998715.1 Thermoanaerobaculia bacterium
TTCGACGACCGATCGGCAGCTCGATCTCCATCGCTTCAGCGGCGAGCGGCAACGGCACGATACGGCCGGCGCGTCGCATCGCTCCGGCGTGCGGCAGGCTCTCGATCATGGTGGCCAGGGTGCCGCGACTCCAGCCGCCGCCCTCGGCGACGAAGGCGAGATCGAGCTGGGTGGCGTCCGGCAGGAGCTCCTTGAGCACGAGCGCCATGCAGTCCGTCGGTACGACGTCGAAGCCCACTCCCGGCAAGAGCACGACGCCGGCCTGACGCGCCTCGGCGTCACGCTTCAGAACCGACTCGAAGACCGCGATCTCGCCGGTGATGTCGAGATAGCTCACCCCCGCCGCGAGGCAGGCGTCGACCATCGCCCGGCTGGTGCGCACGAACGGCCCGGCGCAGTGGAGGACCGTTCGGGTTCCGAGCTCGCGCAGGGTCCGCTGCAGCGTCTCTGCATCGTCCAGCGAAAAAGCACGGTAGGGGAGGTCGAGATCCCGGGCCAGCGACGCCAAGGCTTCGGCATTGCGTCCGGCGAGCGTGGGAGCGAGGCCCCGGCGCACGGCTTCGCGTGCGACGAGCTCGCCGGTGTAGCCGTTGGCGCCGTAGATCAGCATCGAGGACTCCGGTCCGCCGATCGCCCGCCTAGCCCCGCGCGGCTCAGACGGCCGGGGTGAAGAAGTCGGGCCGCCGCGAACGCGCGCCGGCGGTTCCGTCGGCGCTCTCGATCGGACCGAGCCCGCGCGCGGCGCGGTAGGCGGTCAGGCCGGCGGCGAAGACCTCGACGGCGCGCGTCAGGTCCTCCTTCTTGAGCACGTAGGCGATCCGCACCTCGTCGTTGCCGAGCCCGCGGGTGGCGTAGAAGCCGGGCGCCGGCGCGACCATCACGGTCGACTGCTGGTGGGCGAACTCGGCGAGGAGAAAACGTGCGAAGTCCTCGCTGTCCTGGATCGGCAGGCGGGCGATGAAGTAGAAGGCGCCCTCGGGCTTGCGCAGGAAGACGCCCGGGATCGAGGTCAGGCCGTCGAACAGGAGATCGCGCCGACCCTGGTACTCGGTGACCACCTGGTCGAAGTACTCCTTGCCGAGCTCGACGGCGCCGGAGGCCACCAGCTGCGCCAGTCCCGGCGGCGACAGACGCCCTTGCGCCATGCGCAACGCCGCCTGGTAGACCTCGCCATTCCTCGTCGCGAGCGAGCCCAGGCGGATGCCGCAGGCGCTGTAGCGCTTCGACAGGCTGTCGACGACGATGACGTGGTCTTCGAAGCCGGCGAGCGACAGCGCCGAGGTCGAGTGCGCGCCGTCGTAGACGAACTCGCGGTAGACCTCGTCGGCGACCAGGAAGAGGCCGTGGTCGCGGCAGAAGCCGGCGACCATCGCGAGCTCTTCGCGCGAGTAGACCGTGCCGGTCGGATTGTTCGGATTGCACAGCAGCACCAGCCGGGTGCGCGGCGTGAGGGCGCGCTCCCAGGCCTCGCGCGGTGGCAGATGGAAGCCGTCTTCGCCCTTGCTGCGCAGCGGCACGAGACGCACGCCTGCCATGGTCGCGAACGAGTTGTAGTTGGTGTAGTAGGGCTCGACGACGAGAGCGTCGTCGCCGTCGGCGGTGCAGGCAAAGAAGGCGAAGAGCAGCGCTTCGCTGCCGCCCGTCGTCGCGATGAGCTCGTCGAGCTCGAGGTCGAGCCCCAGCCGGCCGTAGTAGACGCGCAGCGACTCGAGGTACTCCGAGGTGCCGTTCGACGGCGTGTAGGCGAAGACCTTGTCGGCGCGCTCGAGGCGCGCCCGCATCACTGCGGGCGTTTCGAGGTCGGGCTGGCCGATGTTGAGGTGGTAGACCTTGACGCCGCGCCGCTTGGCCTCCTCGGCCACCGGCATCAGCTTGCGGATCGGAGAGGCCGGCATCAGTCGGCCGCGGGCGGAGACGTGGGGTGTCATGGTGCAGAGATCTTAGCGCCGCTGGCGTTTCACTTCTTGGACTTGTTTGCCTTGGCGAAGAAGTCGCCGAACGCCCCGAAGCCGCTGCCGCCGGTACCGGCGCGCGCCTGCGCCAGTTCCTCGGCTCCGGCCTCGTCCCCCTTGGCCGGAAGACCGAGGGCGATGCGGCGCGTCTCGCGATCGACGGAGAGGATGGCGACCTCGAGGGACTGCCCGATCTTGAGCAGCTCGCGCGGGTGGCGCACCTCGCGGCCGCTGCCGGCGGCGAGCTCGGAAATATGGAGCAGGCCATCCACTCCGGGCGCCAGCTCGATGAAGGCGCCGAAGAGCTCGATCCGCGAGACCTTGCCCTGTCGCCGGCTGCCGGTCACCAGGCGGGTCGCCTCCTCCTGCCAGGGATCCTTGACCAGCGCGCGGCGCGAGAGCGAGATCTTGTCGCGCCCTTTTTCGTTTTCCGCCGGCACGATCTTGAGGATCTGCACTTCGAGCTCCTGGCCGACGGCGACCACGTCCTGCGGATGCGCGACCCGGCCGTGGCCGAGCTCGGAGACGTGCAGCAGGCCTTCGATGCCGCCGATGTCGACGAAGGCGCCGTAAGCGGCGAGGGAGGTCACTGTGCCGCGCACCGTCTGGCCGACCTTGATCTTCTCGCGTGCCGCCGCGGCCTTGGCCTGCGCCTCTTCCTCGAGCAGAGCGCGGCGTGACAGCACGAGATTCATGCCGCGCCCCTTGCCCTCTTCGAGGCGAGTGATGCGGAAAGCGAGGCGCTGGCCGACGAAGACCGCGGCGTCCTCGACATAGCGATTGTCGATCTGCGACACGGGGCAGAAGGCGCGCACGCCGGAGACCGTCACTTCGACGCCGCCCTTGACGACTGCGGTCACCGTGCCGTCCACCGGCAGGCCATAGGTGTAGGCCTGCTGCAGCTCGGCCGGCGCGGCCGGCCCGCGGCCGGCGCGGACGCGCAGGACGATGCCGTCGTCCGAGGCCGAGGCGATGATCGCCTCGACGGTGTCGCCGACCGCGACCGTGCGCTTGCCCTCGTCATCGGTCAACTGCGAGAGGGGGATCGAACCCTCGGCCTTGCGGCCAAGATCGACGAAGGCCGTGTCCTCGCCGAAGCCGACGATCTTCACCGACACCCGGTCGCCCACCTCCGGGGCCTTCGGGGCCGGCGAGCCCTTCTTGTCCGTCTCGCCGTCAGCCTGTTTCTTCTCGAAGGCGTCGAGCAGCGCAGCAAAGTCCTGCCCGGCGTCGGGTGCGGTGGGTTCGGCCATCTTCTTCTCCTGGTTCTGCGGCTCGGATCGTGGGGATGCCCTGGAAGGGGCCGGCCAAGGATATGTCCCCAGCGAACGCGAGGCAAGCCGCCGGCGGCGCCCAGCCGAAAAGCCGGCGCTCAGCCGGGCAGGCGGCTCCAGACCCACTCCATGGCGCTCTCTCCGGCGCCCGGCGGGCCTTCGATCCGGGCGTGGAGCTTCCCGGCGGCATCCAGCCAATAGAGGATGCGCTGCGGGAAATCGTGCGCCTTGTTCTCGAACACGACGCGCCGCTCGCCGACTTCGACGGCGCAGAACGAGGTGGGCGCTTTGCCGCCGGGCATCGAGACGTAGCAGATCCGCTGCTGCGCATCGACCTCGACGCGCAGGAACTCGAAGCCGGTCATCTTTCCCGCCTGGACGTCCTTGTGCATGCCGACCAGCCCGTCGCCGGCGGCGCTTGTCCAGTGCTCCTCGCTCGCGACACCGTCCGCGGTACCGCCCCAGCTGCCGGCCATCCAGGCCAGCGCGGAGATCGCGGGCGGAGCGGGCAGGGCGAGGGCGGGAACGGCGCTGGCGATCGCCACCAGCAGCAGGGGGAACAGCGCAGCCGGGAATCGGTTCGGGAAGGTCACAGCAGTCTCCTTTCGTCGGTCCGGGGAAGCTCCCGGCAGCAGCGGGAGGCTAGGCGGCGCCAGGCGCACGACTCTAGGACGAATGCGACATGCCGGCGGCGGTCTCACTCTCCGGCGAGGAGCGCGAGCAACCGGTCGGGAGCGGTGAAGTGACGGGACATTTCGCCGTCCCCTTCTCGCGAGCGCGCAGCCGGACGTCCGGCGAGGGCACGGAAGTCGCGCAGCAGGTGCGACTGATCGAAATAGCCGGCGGCAAGCGCGGTCTCGACTCCTGCCCTGCGCTCCGCGTCGCCGATTTCGACCAGGGCCGCTTGCAAGCGGACGATGCGGGAATACAGCTTGGGCCCGATTCCCAGGCCGGCGGAAAAGGCTCGCTCGAGCTGGCGCCGCGAAACGGCGAGTCGGTGAGCGATCTCGTCGACGCGCATCCCGCCGCGGCTGGCGAGGATCAAGGCGACCGCGCGGGTGCAAGTCGTCGCGGCCTTTGCTGGAGGAGCGCCGACAACCTCGGCGAGCCAGGCGGTCGCCGCCGCGGCGCGCGCCGCGAGGTCGCTCGCGACCAGGAGGCGCGCTCGCAGGCGGCGGGACGCGGCTGGGCCCACCAGCCGTGCGAGCGAGAGCTCGCGATCGACGGCGCAGGGCATGTCGACGGTGAAGAGTCCGGGTAGAGCCCCCGGCCGGAATCGCATGCCGAAGGTGTCGACGACCCGGCCGGCGCGCAGGCTCCAGGGGCGCGACAGCGTGCCGGCGAGGAAGGCTCTCCCCTGGCGGCGCCAGGCCTTTTCGACCCGGCGAGAAAACGGATCCCCGAGGTGCACGATGAGCTCTGGGCAGCCGTCCGGAACGATGTGCTCCGCAGGTCGATCCAAGCGCGGAACTCTGTCGACGGCGTGCCAGCAGCACTCGAGCAACTCGCGCCACTGCTCTGGCGGCGGGAGCTCTTCATAGATCAAAGATGGGTTCGAGCTCACCGGCCAGAGCCTATGCGAGCTTGGCTCGATCGCTACATTCTGGAGTGTGCAGCGCAGCGTGCCGGAGCATCGCGGACCGCAGGGCCGCGCATTTTCGGTCGTTAGGCGAAACTTAGGATTTCAATGCGATCGATTTAGGAATCGAAGGCGAAGCTTCCGTTCGACAATCCCGTAGTCATAGCTGGAACGGGATGACACGAACGATGCGCACCTCCAACCTCGCCCTCGCCACCCTCATGTGCGGGTTCCTCGGCTCCGCCTCGGCGGTCGCCGCCGAACTCCTGCCGGAGCGACTTTCGCAGACCGGGCTCTACGCCGATGTCGCGACGAAGCAACTCGCCCCGGGCGTCCTGGCTTTCTCGCCGCAATATCCGCTGTGGAGCGACGGCGCGCGCAAGCAGCGCTGGATCGCGCTGCCTCCGGGAACGAGCAT
>JAGOCP010000029.1 GCA_017998715.1 Thermoanaerobaculia bacterium
ATCTTCATCGACCGGCCTCCTTCAGTTTCTGGCGGGCGCGAGCCAGCCGCATCTTGAGCGCGGACTCGGAGATGCCGAGAGCCTTCGCCGCATCGACGACCGAGAGCTCTCCGGCGACCACATGCAGAATGGCCTCGCGCTCCTTTACTGAGAGCTTTTGCAGTTCGCACCGCAGACGCCGAAGCTCGGACCTTGCTTCACTGCCTGGAATCGGATCGGCGAAAGGCTCATGGCGAATTCCAAGGCTGGCGAGGGGCTGCGCGAGGCGAGCGCGTAGCGACGAACGCCAGGCCCGGCGGCGGGCGATCGAGAAAGCAAACGCTGCGGGAGAATCGGGCGGGCCGGCCGCACGCCAGCGAGCGACGAGAGCCACCAACGCGGACTGGGCGACGTCCTCAGCCGATTCCGGTGTCGGAAGTCTCCCCTTGCAGTAGCGCAGGAGCCGGGGGGCTAGGTCGCGGACGGTCGCCTCGAGGTCCATTCGGAGGGAATGTACCCGAGAGGCTCGTCAGGTCACATTTTCAGTCCGGCTGACAAAAAAAAACGCCCCGGCCGCGAGCGGCTGGGGCGATCGATTGAAATCTAGAAGAAAGGGGCTGCGTCAGATGCGGACGACGTTCCGCGCCTGCAGGCCCTTCTGGCCCTCGACGACTTCGAAGGAGACGCGGTCTCCTTCGTTGAGGGAGCGATATCCCTCGGCGAGGATCGCGGTGTGGTGGACGAAAACGTCCGGGCCACTCTCACGCGAAATGAAGCCAAACCCCTTCTCGTTGTTGAACCACTTGACTGCGCCCTGCTCGGTCATGCCCTGCTCCTTACACCTACTGGGTTAGTGATGCTCGGCTTCGTTTCGAAGCCGACCTTGCCACCGGCCCGCCTCGGGCCGACGAAAACGATATCTGCACGGCTCACCGAAGGTTTCCGGCTCGCCAGGATGAACGTCATCAGATCAATGTGCCTTGCGGTACGAGTGCTCAGATGCGAACGACGTTGCGGGCCTGCAGACCCTTCTGGCCCTCGACGACCTCGAAAGAAACCCGGTCGCCCTCGTTCAGGGAGCGGTAGCCCTCGGCGGTGATCGCGGTGTGATGGACGAAAACGTCCGGACCGCTCTCGCGCGAGATGAAACCAAAGCCCTTCTCGTTGTTAAACCACTTCACTGTGCCCTGTTCGGTCATGCGTGACTCCTTGCTGCAACTGCATGTGGATAAGTCGCGCCCCGCGAAAGCGGAACGCTGATGCGAGGTCCGCGATGGACCTCAAAAATAGAAGGATATTGGGTGTGCTGGATCAAATGAGGAGGGAGGATAAACTCGTGTCCGACTTGTAGTGCTGCGCAGTCTTTCACGGCTTTGCCGGAAATGCAAGCGCCGCGTCGCCGGCAATTCCACAAGCCGCCAGCGCGGTCGCGAAATCGGCCGGCAGGGGCGCCTCGAACGACTCCGGCTCGAGGCCCGGAATCGTCAGGCGGAAGGCGTGCAGCAGCGAACGGCCCGGCGCCAGGGCACTGCGCAAGGCCGGCGACCGGATCCCGTGCTCGCGCGGCCCGCCGTAGAGGTCGTCGCCGACGATCGGATGCCCGGCCGCCGCCAGGTGCACGCGCAGCTGGTGCGTCCGGCCGGTACGCGGTGTGAGCTCGAGCAGGGCTACATGCGCCGCACGGGCGAGCGTTCGATACTCGGTCAGCGCCGGGCGACCTTCGGGATCGACCTTCATGCGCCGCCGGTCCTTCCTGTCCGGCCCCAACCGCTCCTCCCAGACTCCTGCCGCCGGTTTCGGATGTCCCCAGACCAGCGCCAGATAACGCTTCTCCGCTTGCCGCGCGGCGAAGCGACCGACGAGCTCGCGGTGGATGTCGACGTCGAGCGCGACCAGCACGACGCCGCTCGTCGACTCGTCCAGGCGGTGTACGAGCTGGGGTTCGCGGCCGGCGAAAAGCTCACGGTCACGAAAGCGCAGCGCCTCGACCAGGCCGCGTGCCGCGCCGTGCGGATCGGCCCGCGAGGTGCGCAGGGAGAGGCCCGCGGGCTTGTCGATCGCGGCGAAGCGGTCGCCGAAGAAAAGCAGGGTGGCCGGCAAGGTCCGCGTGCTCTTGCGCTCGGCCGTGCGCTTCGCGGCCGCCGACGGCGGGGCCTCCTGCGGACTGTCGCGGCGGGTCAATCTGCGAACTTTCTCATCGTGGCGAGGTCCCCTTTGCTGCCGAAGAAAAGCGCGAAATAGCGCCGCTGCAGGTCTTTGTCCGGATCGACGAAGCGGCTCGCCGTCCATCCGGCGAGGGCAGTTTGCGAAGCGTTCGCCGCCAACCAGGCAGCGGCATTGCCACCGACGGGATTGTCCACCAGGCGCGCCACCGGATGCCCCGAAGACTCCTGCTCGAAGGCTGGCGGCCAGGGATGGTAGGCGCCGAGCCCGGCGAAGAGGACGGAGATCGGCAGCGCGACCGCAAAGACCGCCCGCGAGCGCGAGCGCGCCCCGGCGAGCGCCAGCGGCGCGCAGAGGAGCAGCAGCGGCTGGATCGGCACCAGGTAGCGATAGCCATAGGACCAACCACCATAGGAGCCGGCTAGCGCCGCGTGACCGGCGAACTGCAGGACGAGGCCGAGGGCGAGGATCCTCCAGATCGACAAGTCGCCCGGCGGCCCGAACGGCAGGGCGGCCGACGATCGACGACAGGCGAGGGCCAGGCCCCAGGCCCCCCAGAGCAGCACCGGCGAGACCGCGAAGAGCCCATGCCCACCGAAGAGGATCTCCAGCGGATAGGCAGGATTCTGCGGCAGCACCACTCCCCCGGCCGAGGGGCCCGCCAGCGCCGAGAGGTCGACCGCGCCCGGCACCAGCTTGGTCGGCAGGAGGGATCCGTAGGTGGCTAAATTGGCGCCGCCGGCGATCGCCGCGCATATCGCCAGTCCTGCGGCGTAGCGCCGGAGCTCATGGGCCGAGGCGCCCCGCCGCAGGATCCAGGCAAAGACCGGCGCCAGGCCGAGACCAGGCAGGAAGTCGACCGCCGCGGCGAGACCGACGCCGAAACCGCTCGCCAGGCCGCGGCCGTCGAGCGCCGCGATGCAGGCCGCGAAGAGCAGGGCGGCGGCGACGGTGTGGTTGTTGAGCGTGGTCGAGAAAGTGAAGAGGAGCGTCCCCGCTGCGAGCGCCACCGTGAGCAGCCACTGCCAGGTTCGACCGAGGTCGGGGAAGCGGCCGAGCGCGGCGAAAAACTGCGCCGCGAGCCAGGCGGAGGGCACCCCGACGAGGACCAGCGTCACCCAAAAGAGGACGCTCGCCGCCCCGGGGCCGGCGAGCCGCCAGCCGGTGAGCGCCTGCAGCCCGGCGTAGACCGCCGCCCCGGCGAGCGACAGCAGCGGCGGCTTGTTCGAGTAGTCACGCCCGTCGATGCGCACCCGGTCGATGTTGGCGGCGAAACGCGACCGTTCGACGCTGGCGCTGCCGTAGTCGACGATCGACTCGATCGCCGCCCAGCGCGAGGCATCGTTGCCGGCGATGAACACCCGGCGATGGGTCGTCGCGGCATAGAGCCCGAGGGCCAGCAGGAAGACGACCGCGGTCGCCGGAAGCCGTTTCATGGGAGGCCGCTAGCATAGCCGGGAACCGCCGAGCGCCCGCCCCCGCCGCTCAGCGAGCCCCATTCATCGCAAGAGAAGGCTCAGCAAAAGGAATCCCTCCTTCACTGGTCCTCTTCTTCCTACCCTGCCGTGTCCGCACCGCTGCGGCGCCGTGCGATGCGTCGGCCTACTTGCAGATCTCCGCGCCAGAACCGGCGATCTGGTAGACGTGGAAGGGGCCGTCGCCCTTGATGCTGGCCTCGTCGAACTTCTCTCCCTGCTCCTTGGCGGCATGCTCGCGGTACTGGACGTACTTGGCGCGGCTCATCTCGAGGTCCTCGACCTTGCCCTGAGCCACTGCCTGCTTGCCGCGTGCCGCGAGCGGGAAGACGATCTCGCCGTCCTTGACCTTGACCTTGACCACCTGCTCCCCACCGGCAGCCTGGATCTCCATCCAGCAACCGGCCTTCTCGCAGACCTCGCGGACCTCGCCTTCGACGCGGACCACCTTGCCGGTGAAGGCCGCGGGCTGCTCGAGGATCGCCGAGATCGCCGTCGTTTCGGTGAGCGTGACTCCTGCGCCGTAGGCGGTCTTTTCGCAGGTTGCGGCGAAGGCGGGGGTGACGGCGAGGGCAAGCAGGGCGCAAGACAGTCGGATACGCATCGAAGGGCTCCTCTGAGCGGTTGGTGAGTCGCGTGCAACGGCGGGCCGCTGTCGGCCCGAATCCGCCGCAGATTGTACGAAATCCGTGGCGGTCACCGGCCGAGCAGGCCGCGCGGAATCTCGGGTAGACTCTCTGACTGGCTTTCGACTTGCATTCCAGCCGCCCAGCGCCATTCCGGCGGTCCTTGCCCCATCGGAGCAAAACCAGAGGAGAACCATCGCAATGAGTCACTTTCCGCAATCGATGAAGCAGCCCCGCGGCCTGGCCGCCATGGCGTCTCTCGCCATTCTCGGCCTGGTCGGCTTCGTGCTGCCGGCCTGCGCCGGCGAGAAGAGTGCCGCCGTCAAGCCGGCCGCTGCCGCCCCCGCCGACAAGAACACGCCGGTCGCCGAAGTCGACGGCAAGGCGGTGACGATGGCCGACCTCGAGACGATGCTCGCTCCGCAGCTGCAGCAGCTCGAGAAGAAGCGCCAGGAGCTCCTCGAGCAGGGTCTCGACCGACTGGTCGAGCAGAAGCTCATGGAGACCGAGGCGGCCGCCCGCGGCATCGACGTTCTCGCCCTGCAGCAGGCCGAGATCCAGGCCAAGATCGGTGAAGTCACCGACGCCGAGGTCGCCACCTGGTACCAGGAGAATCAGGCCCGAGTGCAGGGCCGCCCGCTCGAGCAGATTGCGCCGCAGATCAAGCAGTTCCTGGCCCAGACCCGCGGCCAGGAGGTGCAGGAGGCGTTCATCAAGTCGCTGCGCGCCAAGTACAAGACCCGCATCCTCATGGACGTGGCGCGCACCGAAGTCGCCGAGAAGGGCTCGCCCGCCAAGGGCGGACCGGTCGGCTCGCCGATCACCATCATCGAGTTCTCCGACTTCCAGTGCCCCTTCTGCAGCCGCGTCAACCCCTCCCTCGCCCAGGCGAAGGAGATCTACGGCGACAAGGTGCGCTTCGTCTTCCGGCAGTTCCCGCTCAACATCCACCCGCAGGCTCCGAAGGCGGGAGAGGCTTCCCTTTGCGCCAACGAGCAGGGCAAGTTCTGGGAAATGCACGACGCCCTGTTCGCCGACCAGAGCAAGCTCGCCGTGGCGGACCTCAAGGCTACGGCGGTGAAGCTCGGCCTCGACGCCGCCAAGTTCGACGCCTGCCTCGACGGCGGCGCGATGACCCAGATCGTCGCGCGTGACATGGCGGACGGCATGGCGGCCGGCGTCTCCGGCACCCCGGCGCTGTTCGTGAACGGGCGCTTCATCAACGGCGCCGTGCCCTTCGAAGAGCTCGCCAGGATCATCAACGACGAGCTCTCCCGCAAGGGTATCGAGGTCCCGGCAGCGAAGTGAAGCCGGACGCATCTTCCTTCGACGCACCTCCGCCCTCTCCCGAGCTCTTCGGTCCGGAGTGGGCGGAGCGCCTCGAGCGTGAGCTCGCGGCCAACGAGCCCTATCGCGCCGCTGCGGCGTCGTGGAAGGGCTCGCTGGCATTCGACCTGCAGCCCGACGGCACGCCCGGTTTTCCGGCGGGTCGCGGGCTGTTTCTCGATCTGGCCCACGGCAGCTGCCGAGCCGCACGCCCGGCCCTTCCTGGCGACCTCGAGAGCGCTTCGTTCTGCCTTTCCGGCCCGGCCGCCGTCTGGCTGCGGCTGCTCTCCGGCGACCTCGAGCCCGGAGCTGCCCTCATGGGTGGCGGGCTGAAGCTCACCCGCGGCTCGTTCTTCTCTCTTCTGCCCCATCTGCGGGCGGCGCAGGCACTCCTCGAATGCGCCCGCCTGGTGCCGACGCACATGCCAGCGGCCGGGATCTGACCGCTTGCGCGAGCTTCAGACGACCAGTGCGCGCGGCCTCGACCGGACCTCGCTGCCCTTTCGCCTGTTCGAGAAGGCCAAGCGCTTCGGCATCTGGAACCCGTCCGATATCGATTTCGCCCAGGATCGTGCCGACTGGGCGAAGCTCTCCGAAGACGAGCGCGACCTGCTGCTCAGGTTGACCGCGATGTTCCAGGCCGGCGAAGAGTCGGTCACTCTCGACCTCCTGCCGCTCATCCAGGTGATCGCCGGCGAGGGCCGGATCGAGGAGGAGATGTTCCTCACCTCCTTCCTCTGGGAAGAGGCGAAGCACGTCGACCTCTTCCGGCGCTTCCTCGACGAGGTGACCGGGGAGCGCCGCGACCTCACTGGTTTCCACTCCCCGAGCTACCGGGCCATTCTCTATGAAGCCCTGCCGGAGGCGATGCACCGGCTGCTCAACGACCGCTCCGCCGAAGCCGTCGCCCAGGCCTCGGCGACCTACAACATGATCGTCGAGGGCGTCCTTGCCGAGACCGGCTACCAGGGCTACCTGTCGATTCTCGAGAACCGCAGCCTCATGCCGGGGATTCGCCACGGCGTGCGCCTCCTGAAGCAGGACGAGTCGCGCCACATCGCCTACGGCATCTACCTGCTTTCACGGCTGGTGGCAGAGGGTGGCCAGCCGGTCTGGCAGGCGGTCCAGGAGCGCATGGAGGCGCTGCTGCCCCCCGCTCTCGGCGTCGTGCAGGAGATGTTCTCGCCCTACGATCCGATTCCGTTCGGGGTCGATCCCGAGCAGTTTCTGGGCTTCGCCATGACCCAGTTCCAATACCGTTACGAACGCGTCGAAAGGGCGGCAAGGGAGGGCGTCGTCGCCGACGACTCCGCCGACCTGGACGCCCCCGATTCCGGCGCAGGAGTGGCCCACCCATGAGCACGTATCTCGTCACCGGCGCCTGCGGATTCATCGGCTCGAACTTCGTCCACGACGTGCTGGCGCGCGACCCCGGAGCCGTGGTGGTGGCGCTCGACAACATGTCGTTCGCCGCCAACGAGGCGAATCTCGACGGCGTGCGCGACCGCGCGCACCTCGTCGTCGAGGACATCTGCAATTTCACCGGCCTGCTCGAGGTCTACGACCGGTTCCGGCCCGACTACGTGGTCAACTTCGCCGCCGAGAGCCACAACGACCGTGCCGTGCTCGACCCGTCGGCGTTCGCGCGCACCAACGCGCTCGGCGCGCAGACCCTGCTCGAGGCCACCCGGAGGCAGGACCGCCATCCGGTGAAGCGCCACCTCCACGTCTCGACGATCGAGGTCTACGGCGAGCTGGCGGAGGACGCCGCCTTCTTCACCGAAGGCAGCCCGTTGAACGCCAAGACGCCTTACAGCGCCGCCAAGGCGGCCGGTGACCAGTTCGTGCGCGCCTACATGCAGACCTATCGCGACATGGACATCGCGATGACGCACTGCGCCAACAACTACGGCCGCTTCCAGTTCCCCGAGAAGCTGGTGCCGCTGATGATCACCAACGTGCTGCAGGGCAAGAAGGTGCCGGTCTACGGCGACGGCCTGCAGATGCGCGACTGGCTGCACGTCTCCGACCACTGCGCGGCGATCTGGACGATCCTGCACGCGCCGCGGGTGCCGGTGACCTACGAAGCCGCGACCCGGCCCGAGCTGCTGCCGATCTACGACGTGTCGGCGCGCAATGAGGTCACCAATCTGGCGATCGTCGAGCGCGTCCTCGCGCTCCTCGGCAAGCGGCCGGCAGAGTGGATCGAGCACGTTCCCGACCGGCCGAATCACGATCGGCGCTACCTCATCGACCCGGCGAAGCTCGAAAACGAGCTGTCGTGGAAGCCGCTCGTCGCCTTCGATCAGGGAATCGAAGAGACCGTCAAGTGGTACGTCGACCACCGCGCCTGGTGGGAGGCGATCCTCGCCCGCACCGGCAACCTCGCCTTCGACTGGGCCGCCGGCGCTACCTCGCCCTCCCCCACCCCGAGCCGATAAGATCGTCGGCCGATGACCGACACCGCCCTCGACCCCGAATCCGGCAGCCGCTCTGCTTTCGTCCTCTCGCGCGGGAGCGTCCTTGCCGACTACCGGACCGGCTGGGAGAGCCGGCATGCCAGCATCATCGGCCGGCGCGAAGTGCTCACCGGCAAGGGCAAGTTCGGCATCTTCGGCGACGGCAAGGAGCTCGCCCAGCTCGCCATGGCGCGCGCCGCGCAGCCCGGCGACTTCCGCTCCGGCTACTATCGCGACCAGACTTTCATGATGGCGGTGGGCGAGCTCACCCTCGACCAGTTCTTCGCCCAGCTCTACGCCGACGCCGATCCGGTGCGCGAGCCGGCCTCTGCCGGACGGCAGATGAACGCCCACTTCGCCACCCGCCTGCGCGCCCCCGACGGTTCGCCGCTCGACATCACGACGCGCGTCCAGAGCGCCGCCGACATGTCCCCCACCGCCGGCCAGATGCCGCGCCTGGTGGGACTGGGCTACGCCTCGCGCCTCTACCGCGAGCTGCCCGGCCTCGAGGCCTTCGCCGGTTTCTCGCGCGGCGGCAACGAGATCGCCTTCGGCACGATCGGCAACGCCTCCACGGCCGAGGGCCACTTCTGGGAGGCGGTCAACGCCATCGGCGTGCTGCGCGCCGCGGTGCTCCTCTCCATCTGGGACGACGGCTACGGCATCTCGGTCGCCAACGAGTTCCAGATCTGCAAGTCCGACCTCTCCGAGATGCTGTCCGGATTCCAGCGCAAGCCCGATGGGTGCGAGGGCTTCGAGCTCTATCGCGTCCAGGGTTGGGACTACCCTGCGCTCGTCGAGACCTATCTCGGCGCCGCGGAGCGGGTGCGCCGCGACCACGTGCCGGCGATCGTGCACGTGGCCGAGGTCACGCAGCCGCAGGGGCACTCGACCTCCGGCAGCCACGAGCGTTACAAGTCCGCCGAGCGCCTGGCCTTCGAGGTCGAGTTCGACGGCCTGCGCCGCATGCGCGCCTGGATGCTCGCCGAAGGCATTGCCAGCGAGAGCGAGCTCGATGCCATCGAAGCCGAGAGCGCCTCTGCTGCCCGCGCGGCGCAGCGCCGCTCCTGGGACGCCTACCAGGATTCGCTGCGCACCGACAAGCAGGCCTTCACCGAGCTCGCCGGCCGCCTCGCCGCGCGCGCCTCCGACCGAGCCGGCATCGAAACGCTGGTCGGCACTCTCGATCGCATGCAGCCGCTTCTGCAGCGCAATCTCCAGGCTTCGGCGCACGAAATCCTGATCGCCACTCTGGGCGACCTCTCGCCCGAGCGCGCCGCCCTGGCGGAGTGGACAGAGAAGCATCGCCAGACGAACGAAGAGCGCTACGGCTCGCACCTGTACGCCTCCCGTGAGCGCTCGCCGCTCGCCGTTGAGCCGGTCGCCGCGACCTATGCCGAGGACGCGCCGGTGCTCAACGGCTTCGAGGTCCTGAACGCCTGCTTCGACGAAGCGCTGGCGCGCATGCCCAACCTGGTGGCCTTCGGCGAAGACGTCGGCAAGCTGGGAGACGTCAACCAGGGATTCCTCGGCCTGCAGAAGAAGTACGGTGCGTTGCGCGTCGCCGACACCGGCATCCGCGAGCAGACGATCATGGGGCAG
This sequence comes from Thermoanaerobaculia bacterium, assembly GCA_017998715.1. Lineage (GTDB taxonomy): Bacteria > Acidobacteriota > Thermoanaerobaculia > Multivoradales > JAGPDF01 > JAGPDF01. The sequence continues at coordinate 9,631 of JAGOCP010000029.1, forward strand.
GCGCTCGGCCTGGCGCTGCGCGGCTTCCGGCCGATCGCCGAGATCCAGTACCTCGACTACGTCCTCTACGGCCTCCAGACGCTCTCCGACGACCTCGCCTCGCTCTCCTGGCGGACCGCCGGCGCGCAGGTGGCGCCGGTCATCGTGCGCACGCGCGGTCATCGTCTCGAGGGCGTCTGGCACTCGGGCTCGCAGATGGGAGGACTTCTCCATCTCACTCGCGGCATCTGGCTTTGCGTGCCGCGCAACATGACGCAGGCCGCGGGCATGTACAACACGCTGCTCGCCGCCGACGATCCGGCGATCGTCGTCGAAGTGCTCAACGGCTACCGCCACAAGGAGCGGCTGCCGTCGAACGTCGGCACGTTCCGGGTGCCGCTCGGCGTGCCGGAGGTCCTGCGCGCGGGCGGCGACGCTACCGTCGTCACCTACGGCGCCTGTTGCCCGATCGTCGAGGAGGCCGCCGGCCTGCTGGCGAAGTGCGGCGTCGAGATCGAGATCATCGACGTTCAGACCCTGTCGCCGTTCGATCGCGAAAACCGCATCGTCGATAGTCTGCGGAAAACCAACCGGTTGGTGATCGTCGACGAGGACGTCCCCGGCGGCGCCTCCGCCTGGCTGCTGCAGCAGATCGTCGAGCGCATGGGCGGCTTCTGGTGGCTGGATGCACCGCCGGTCACCGTCACCGGCCGCGAGCACCGCCCGGCCTACGGCTCCGACGGCGACTACTTCTCGAAGCCGTCGCGCGACGAGATCTTCCGCGCCATCTACGGCCTCATGCGCGACGCCGCTCCGGGCCGGTTTCCGCCACTTTTCTGAGCGAAACCGTCGGCTGACGGTTTCGGGTTCTGACCTCAACCGTCAGCTGACGGTTTCGGTCCGACTCTCCGCCGTCTCGGCTTCGAATCGTCGGCGCGCCCAGGCGAAGTAGGGCCAGGCGGCGAGCGCCGCGACCGCGGCGAGAGCGAATGCCGGAGCGTAGCCGGCGTGCGCGATCACCGGCCCGAAGAGGATCGAGCCGCTGCCGATGCCGGTGTCGAAGGCGGCGATGTTCGCTCCGAAGGCCGCTCCACGCCGCTCCGGCGCGACCCTGCCGATCACGTATGTAGTGAAGGCCGGCCCGACGGCCGCGAAGCCGAGGCCGTAGAGCACCGCGCAGGCGGCAATCGCCGGCCGGTTGGCGGCGAGCGGCATCAGCGACAGCGCCACGGCAATCGCCACGATCGACGGGCGCAGAGCCGCGAACGCGCCGACCCGGTCGATCCAACGGCCGACGAACGGACGCAGGGCGAAGATCGTCCCCGCGAAGGCGACGAAGAACAACCCGCGCGGCGCCACCCCGCGATGCTCGGTGTAGAGAGCGATGAAGCTCGTCAGGCCGCCGTAGCCGAGCGAAACCAGGAAGAGGCCGAAGGCGAAGCGCAACACCGGCTTCGCCAGCCGCTCGGCGGGAGGCGAGAGTCCGGCGCGGCGTGAGATCTCGGCATCGCCGCCGACGAAGCGCAGCGCGAGCAGAGCGATCGCCGCGTTGACCACCGCCAGCGTCGCGGTCAGCCAGCGCCAGCCGAGAGCGAAGAGCGCGAAACCGACGCTCGGAGCGAGCGAGATGGCGAGGATCGTCGCCATTCCGTGGACCGCGAACCCTTCGCCGCGGCGCGATTCGGGGATGAGCCGCACGGCGTAGGCGCCCGAGGAGGTGAGGAGCGCGGACCAGAAGATCCCCTGCGCGAAAGCCAGGGCGACGAACAGCGGCCAAATGGTGACGAAGGCATAGAGCGCGAAAAGCGCGGCAATTGCGGTGGCCGCCGTCGCCAGCACGCGACCCTGCCCGAGCCGATCGCCGAGCGCGCCGGTGAAAGGCGCCGAGAGCGCCGACGCGAAGGTCAGGCTGCCGAGAAAGAGACCTGCCGCCTCGGTCGGCCCGCCGAGGTCGTGGATGCGATAGGGCGCCACCGGCAGAAGCGCGAACACCGCCGCCGAGGCGGCGAAGTTGAACAGGCAGAGCTCGAGAAAGGCTGGGGAGAGCAGGGGCTCCCGGCTGTGGGCCATGGAGCGCCGGACTCTAACAAAGGCGAAGCGAAAAAAAGGGCAACGCCGGGGTCTTTGACGACCCCGGCGTTGCGGGGGATGAATGAAGGAGGGTGAAGCGATGATGACTCCGGCAGCGCGCGCAAGCTGTCTACCGCTGCACAGCGGGTCAGTGACCTTTCACCGCGGAGAGCCGCTCGCCTCCGCGCCAGCCAGGAGTTCGGCCCGCGCTGCCAGCGCGCCGCATCCGGCGCTGCGCAATTCAGCTGCGAACGAAGCCAGCGCGGCGCGTGCGCTCGCCAATCCAGCGGCGCGATCGACAGCGAGAGTGTCGAGCCGCGCCTCGAACGCCGCGATCCGGTGGCCCGCTGCCTCGGCGACGGCCAGGGCCTCGGCCAGCGTCGATCTGGCGCGGGCAAAGCGCCCGAAGGCAATGTCGAGCTCCGCCGAGACCAGCCGGCCGAGATGGCGCAACCAGGCGGCGGGATTCCGCTCCGCTTCGCCCAAGGCCTCGGCGACCAATTGCGCCGCGGCCTCCCGCTTGCCGCGTTGCGCGAGCAGACACCGTGCGGCTTCGAGGTCGGCCTGGACCTTCTCGTCGAGCTCGCCGCGCGCGGCGAACTCGCGCGACAGCACGATCAGCTCGGCAAAGGCGCGCTCGGCTTCCCCCGCATCGCGCGCCATCCTTGCCTGGACGACGCGCACCGCCGCTGCCTTCGGCTTCTCGCCGCCCGACTCGAACAGCGCCAGCGCTGCCGCGAGCTGGCGCCCGGCCGCCGCCGCGTCGCCCTGCAGCGCGCGATTCTCGCCAAGCCCGAGGAGGGCGTCGCCCTCGCCGGCCTTGTCGCCGGTGGTGCGCGCCAGCTCGAGCGCCTCCTGCCAGAGACGGTCGGAACCGGCAAGATCACCGCGCTCGCGGCGAATCTGCCCGAGGTTGGCGAGCGACACGATCTCGCGCGAGCGGTCCGCGAGCTGGCGAAAGGTCGCCAGCGCCTCGTTGTGACGCTGCTCGGCGCCGCGGAGATCCCATTGCAGGTAGAGCATCGTGCCGAGGTTCGCCGCGGCGGCGGCGGCGCCGCGGCGGTCGCCGAGCTCCGCCAGCGCCGCTTCGGCGCCTTCGTAGAGGTGCTGGGCGCGCGCCAGATCGCCGCGCTCGGAGGCCACGAGCCCGAGCGAGATTGCGGCGCGCGCCGCGCGCCGGCGATTGCCAATCGCCTCGAAAGTCGCCCGTGACTGCTCGAACAAGAGCTCGGCGCGCGCGAGATCGCCGCGGGAGCGCTCGAGGTTCGCCTGCGCCTGCGAGACCAACGCCGCGAAGCCGCGATCGCCCAGATCGGCGGCAATCCGGCGGGCCGTCTCGAGGTGGCCGGCGGCGCGATCCGAATCCCCCAGCTTGCGCTCGGCCGCGCCCTGTTCGAAGAGTGCGCGCGCCAGGATCGAGCGCGAGCCGGCCGACTCGGCGCGCGCCGCCGCACGCGCCGCGACCGCGAGCTGGCGGTGGAAGTCCGACAGCGCGGCAGCTGTCTGCGCTTCGACGACATCGATTCTCGGATCCTCTCCGGACGGCGGCGGCATTCGGCGCAGCTCGGCGATCGTCGCCAGCGCCGCTTTCGACTCGCCGGCCTCGAGCTCGACCTGCGCCAGCCGCAGGCCCTGCTCGAGGTCATCGGGATAGAAGCGCCAGAGCGTGGCCGCGATCTCGATCGCCCGCGGCCAGTCGCGCGACAGGCGGCGCTCGAGCCCTTCGACCAGCAACTGGTCGCTGCGCGACAGCTTGCCGGCGCGCTTGCGCGCCTCGCTCGCCGCTGCGAGCGCCTGCTCGTCGTAGCCGAGGTCGGCCCAGGCAGCGGCGAGCGCCGCCCGGGCGAGCGGGAATTCCGGGTCGGTGGCGATCGAGCGCTCGAGCAGGTCGCGCGCCCTCCCGGGCTCGAACGAGCGCAGCGCCTCGAGCCCGCCGGCGTAGAGCCGCACTGCCTCTGCGCTCGCCGGATGCGCGACCTCGAGGGCAGGGACAGCGGCGGCGGAAAGCGCCTCGATGCCGAGCTCGCGGCGCAGGCTCGCGCCGCCCTCGCGGACGAGAGTGAAGATCCGCGCTTCGTTGCCTTCGATCGAGAACGGGCGGGTGTAACTGCCGTCGGTCGCTTGCAGCCGCAGGTCGACGCGCAACGGCGCCTCGGCGCCGCCCTGGGCTGTGAAGCTGCCGAGCAGCACCAGATCGGCGCCGAGAATGCGGCGCAAGCGCGCGAGCGTCTCGGGACCGAGGGCGCTCGACAGCGACAGCTGCAGATCCTGACGCGCCTGCGCCACGACCTCGCCCGGCACGGCGCGCACGGCGTCGGTCGCCGCGAGCTCGGAAGTGAGCATCTCCGAGAGCGCCGACGAGAGCCACTGCGCCTCGGGGCGCCCGGTGGCGTTGGCGAAGCCGAGCACCGCGATTGCGCGCCGCGGCGAGGCGCTCGCAGCCGGCGCCGATTGCGCAGCGCTCGCGCGCGCGTCCGTGGCGATCGGAGCTCCGGCGGAGCGCATCCTCCAGGCGAGCCAGGCGAGCGCCAGCACCGCCGCAGCCGCTGCGCCGGCGACGACGACGCGAGACAGACGCCGGTGATGCGGTCCTTCGGCGGCGATCAGCACGGTCGGTGGATCGAGGAAGCGGATCGCCGCCTCGGCGCTGGCGAAGCGCGCCTCCGGCTCGCGCGCCATGCAGCGCTCGATCGTCGCGCGAAAGCGCGCCGAGATCCCGATGCGATAGGTATCGATCGGCGTCGGTGGCTCGCGCAGGCGCTTGACTGCGACCTCGAGCGGCGACTCGCCGTGAAAGGGCAGCGAGCCGCTGAGCATTTCGTACAGCACCACTCCCAAAGCGTAGAGATCGCTCGCCGGCGAGGCCGGAAGGCCAGCGACCTGCTCCGGCGCCATGTAGGCGGGCGTCCCGAGCAGACCGCCGGCCTCCGTGAGGGTGACGCCTTCGGCGCTCTGGTTCGAGCTCCTGGCAAGGCCGAAGTCGGTGATCACCGCCCGTTCGCCGTCGGGCCCGGGCACCAGCAGGATATTCGAGCTCTTGAAGTCTCGGTGGACGACTCCGGCGTCGTGCGCCGCGGCGAGCCCGCGGCAGAGCTGGCGGGCGATCGCCACGGCCGGTCCCTCGTCAAAGGCGCCCGCCTCCTGGATCCGCCGCGCCAGCGTCTCGCCTTCGAGCCACTCCATGGTGAGGAAGTGGAGCGCCTCGGCTCCGCCCTCGTCGGAGCTCGCCCGCTCATGGGCGCCGAGGTCGAAGATCCGGCAGACGTTCGGATGGCTCACCCGGCGCGCCAGCAGAATCTCGCGTTTGAAACGTTCGATCGCCTGCGGATCGCGGCTCGTTCCGGGGCGCAGGACCTTGAGAGCGACCCGGCTGCCGAGCTGCAGGTCCTCGACGCCGTAGACCTCGCCCGCGGCGCCCTGGCCGAGATAGCGCGCGATCCGGTAGCGCCTGGCGACGAGCTCGCCGGGCGTGAAGATCGGCTCCGGCGCCGACCCGCCCGCATTCACGACCTGGACTCCACGATGCCTCGATTGTACCGGCTGCGCGTGGCTTTCAGGCGCGCCGGGGACCTTTCGCCGCCGCGCCGGCATCGCGGAGCAGCTCGGCCCACTCTTCCGGCGTGTTCACCCCTCGCAGTGCGCCGGCGAGAGGGAGCGGAACCGGCACGACACGCACCTCGGCCAGATCGCCGAGCGGCTGCAGGCTGCCGCGCATCCCAGGCGCTGCCAAGGCCCCGACCGCCTCCCGGCAGGCAGGCTCGAAGATGCCGGGGAACGGCTCGATGCGCCCACGGGCAAGGCGCGGGAACAGGGCGATGCGGCCGGGCCGCCGCTCTCCGATCAACCACTCAAGCGCCGACTGCGAGATCAGCGGTTGATCGCAGGAGAGCACGAGCCAGGCTGCCTCCGGCCGGGTGGCAAGCGCGGCGAGGATGCCGGCGAGCGGCCCCTCGACTCCGGCGACATCCGCGATCGTCGGCAAACCGGCCACCCGCGCCGGCAGGTCGGGCCCGCGGCCCAGCAGGCTCACCTCCGGCACGACCGAAGCGAGCGTGGCGGCGATCCGCTCGACGAAGCTCTCGCCCTGCCAGTCGAGCAGCGCCTTGGCGCTCCCCATGCGCCGGCTGGCGCCGCCCAACAGAATGCCGCCGACGAGCGGCGCGAGAGTTGGCGACTCCGGTCCGTTCCGCATCCGGCTGCTATCCTTCCACGACCGGCGCGAACCGCGGCCGGACGTCTCCCAGGAGTTCGAAGAACCGATGCGACTCGCCCCCCTCGCCCCTGACACCGACTCGATCCGCAGCCGCGGCCGCCGCGCGCGCCTGCGTTTTCTGTTCGCCCTGATTCTCCTCGTCGTGACCGCCGTGCTTCTCCTGGGCGGTCTGCGCCGCGGCCCGGCACCGAAGATCGCCCTGCGTCCGGAGCGGAACGCCATCGGTCGACAGGCGCCGCTCGAGATCGAAGTCAGCGAGCCGGGGCGCGGCTTCTCGAAGGTCGACGCCGAGCTCGTGCAGGGGACGAACCGGATCGCGCTCATCAGCGAATCGTTCGCCACGCCGCCGGGCTGGAAGATCTGGAGTCGCGGCCTTGCAGCGAAGACCTGGAAGCTCGACATCGGCAAGAGCGCACAACCGTCATTGGTCGCGGGGCCGGCGACGCTGCGGGTGACCGCGCTGCCCGCTCCAGCCTGGTTCGGCAGCGGCGAGCCGGCGGTCGCCGAGGTCGTCCTGCCGGTGCAGCTGGTGCCGCCCGCGCTCGGCCTGATTTCGAGCCAGCACTATGTCGCCCAGGGCGGTGCGGAGGCCGTGGTCTACCAGGTCGGCCCGTCGAGCGTCCGCGATGGCGTCGAGGTCGGCGAGCTCTTCTTTCCCGGCTTCGCCTTGCCGGGAGGCGCGCCCGGGAGCCGCTTCGCCCTCTTCGCCCTGCCCTGGGACACCGGCGACGCTGGCGCGGTTCGCCTCGTCGCCGCCGACGAAGTCGACAACCGGGCGACGATGCCGTTCGTCGATCAGGTCTTTCCGCATCCGCCAAAGAGCGACGACATTCAGCTCGACGACAAGTTCCTCACCAAGGTCGTCACCGAGATCATGGCGCAGACGCCGGAGGCGCCGGACGCCGGGAACCTCCTGCTCAACTACCTCTGGATCAACCGCGACCTGCGGCAGCGCAATGCCGCCGAGCTCGCCGCGCTGGCGCCCGCGAGCCCGCGGAGTTTTCTCTGGCGGGGGCCGTTCCTGGCGCTTCCCGGCGGCCAGGTCATGTCGTCGTTCGCCGACCGCCGCTCCTATGTCTACGGCGGCCGCGAGGTCGACACGCAGACGCATCTAGGCTTCGACCTCGCCTCGGTCGCCCAGGCCGATGTGCCGGCGGCCAACGACGGCGTCGTCGTGATGGCGAAGTACTTCGGGATCTACGGCAACACCGTCGTCGTCGACCACGGCTACGGCCTGATGAGCCTCTACGCCCACCTTTCCTCGATCGGCGTGCAGGCGGGCGCGAGCGTCCGCCGCGGCCAGCCGCTCGGCAGGAGCGGCGCCACCGGTCTCGCCGGCGGCGACCATCTGCACTTCTCTTTCCTGCTCCACGGCGTGCCGGTGCGCCCCGCCGAGTGGTGGGATGCGCACTGGATCGAGGACCGCCTGAAGCGCAAGCTCGGCGCCGCGCTGCCGTTCGGCAGCCCGGCCTCCTGACGCCACACCTGGCGACGCGAGGGCGCGAGCGAGATATCGACGGAGACCGACACGATGCGCGAGCCGACCTTCCCCGACCTCCGGTCCTTCCTCGACCAGCTGCGGCGCGATCGCGACCTGGTGGAGATCACCGCCGAGGTCGATCCGCGCCTCGAAGCCGCCGAAATCCACCGCCGCGTCATTGCGGCGGGCGGTCCGGCGCTGCTGTTCACCAACGTTCGCGGCGCCGACTTCCCGCTGGCGACCAACCTCTACGGCACGCCACGCCGCGCCGCGCTCGCCTTCGGCCGGCGCCCGCAGCAGCTCATCGCGCGACTGGCGCAGCTCGCGCAGGAGATTCTGCCGCCGACTCCCGCCAAACTCTGGGGCGCGCGCGACCTCGCCGGCGAAGCGCTCCGCGTCGGCCTCAAGCGGCGGAGGAGCGGGCCGGTCACCGAGATCGTGACGCGCGACGTGCGGCTCGACCGCCTGCCCGCCATGACCTGCTGGCCGGAGGATGGCGGCCCATTCCTCACGCTGCCGCTGGTTTACACCGAGCACCCGGACGGCCACGGGCACAATCTCGGCATGTATCGCATCCAGATCCACGACGAGAAGACCACCGGCATCCACTGGCAGATCGGCAAGGGGGGCGGCTACCACTATGCCGTGGCGGAGGCGCGCGATGCCGCGCTGCCGGCGACGATCTTCCTCGGCGGCCCGCCGGGACTGACGCTCGCGGCGATCGCGCCGCTGCCCGAGAACCTCCCGGAGCTGCTCCTCGCCTCCCTGATCGCCGGCGAACGTCTTGCCATGGTGCGGGGATCCGGTGCGCCCGGCGGCCGCGACCTGGTCGCCGGCGCCGAGTTCGCGCTCGTCGGCAAGGTTCCGCCGCGCCTGCGGCGCCCCGAGGGGCCCTTCGGCGACCACTACGGCTACTACTCGCTGCGTCACGACTATCCGGTGTTCGAGGTCGAGTGGATGGCACGCCGTCGCGATGCGATTTTTCCCGCGACCGTCGTCGGCAAGCCGCGGCAGGAGGACTTCTTCCTCGGCGACCTGCTGCAAGACCTGCTGTCGCCGCTCTTCCCGCTGGTGATGCCGGCGGTCGAATCGCTCTGGTCTTACGGCGAGACCGGCTACCACTCGCTCGCCGCGGCGGTGGTGCGCGAGCGCTACGGCCGCGAGGCCATGACTTCGGCCTTCCGCATTCTCGGCGAAGGCCAGCTGGCGCTCACCAAGTTCCTCTTCGTCACCGACGGCAAGGTCGATCTCCGCGACTTCCCGGCGCTGCTCACCCACATCCTCGAGCGCACCCATCCTGAAACCGATCTTTTCGTCTTCGCCAACCTGGCCATGGACACGCTCGACTACACCGGGCCGGAGGTCAACCGCGGCTCGAAGGGGGTCTGGCTCGGCCTCGGTCCGGCAGTGCGCGAGCTGCCGCGCGAGTTCCGCCCGGCGACCGCGCCACCCATCGACGCCCATGACGTTCGCGTCTTCTCCCCCGGCTGCCTCGTCGTCGGTGGCCCGCCCTACGCCGCGGACCGGGAGGCCGCGGCGCGCTTCGCCGCGCACCCGGCGTTCGCCGGCTGGCCGCTCGTCGTGCTCACCGACGAACCGCGGCGGGCCGCAGCCTCGCCGATGAACTTCCTGTGGACGACCTTTACCCGCTTCGAGCCGGCGGCCGATCTGCACGCCGCTGCGACGCGAGTGACGCGCAACCACCTCGCTCGCACGCCGCCGGTCCTGATCGACGCCCGCAACAAGCCCTGGTACCCGGAGGAGCTCTTCGCCGACGCGGCGACAGCGGCGACCGTCGAGCGACGCTGGCGGGAGTACTTCCCCGATGGCGGCGTCGAAATGGGCGATTCGGCGCTCGCCCACCTCGATCCGCCGCGCTGACGCCAGGCGCCGCCGCGCGAGCGGCTGCTACGATTCCCGCCGGATGCGTCTGCCCCTGGTTCTCCGCCGCGCCCGGCCCGGACTGCTCGTCCAGATCGGGCTCGCGCTCGCTCTGGTCGGCACGGTCCCTCTGGGGCTCGCGGCGGTGCAACTCGCCAGGGTGAATCGGGAGGCCCTGGTCGAACAGCTCCTGCGCACGCACACGGTTTCGGCGCGCACCGCAGCCGATGCCATCGACAGCTTTCTCGCCGCGCGGCGTTCGCTCGCCGGAGCGCTGCGCCTTTCGCCCGAGCTCGCCGATGATCCGACCTCCGAGAGCAGCCAGGCCCGGCTGCGCGATTCTCTCGCCAGCTGGAGCGCCGCCGGCGTCGTCGCGGTGGCGGTCTACGATGCCTCCGACCGGTTGATCGTCAAGGTGCAACAACGGGGCTA
>JAGOCP010000252.1:0-1990 GCA_017998715.1 Thermoanaerobaculia bacterium
GCTCGATGCGCCAGGTCTTCCGTACCCTCGATCCGGCGCTGCACGCCGCCGCCAGCCAGAACCCCAGAGCCATGGACATCGATGCCTATGCGAAGGGTGCCTGGGTGCTGCACAGCTTGCGCGGGCTGATGGGAGACGAGCGCTTCTTTCCGATGCTCCGCCGCTGGGCTTACCCGTCGGCGGAGATGGAGAAGATCACCGACGGCCGGCAGTGCCGGCTGGTTTCGACCGAGGATCTCCTGCGTCATGCCAGTGAGGCGGCCGGTCGCGATCTGGCCTGGTTCTTCGAGGTCTACCTCCGCCAGCCGGAGCTGCCGCGGCTGCGCTCGAGCCGGCAGGGCGACGAGCTCACGCTCTGGTGGGAAACCGCGGGCGATCTGCCCTTCCCCATGCCGGTCGAGATCGTCGGCGCCGCGGGGGAGGTCGTGCGCCTCGGCATGGAGGATGGTCGAGTCACCCTCCCTTGGCCCGCCGACCTCGCCGCGCCGGTCGTCGATCCGCGAGGGCGCATCCTCCGCGCTGCGGACTGAGTTGCCGCCGGCAGAGGGCGCCACCCGCCGGTCGAGACCTCCGTCGGAGGGCTGCGCTAGCATCGTGGACTTGCGAGGAGAGAATCCATGCGACGATCGCCGACGCTCGTACTCTGTGCCTTGATGGCCGCGCTCGCCTCCGCGACCGCCGCGAAGGCCGATGAAGCGGCGCGTTTCCAGGCACTGCTGGAGAAAGAGTGGACGGTGCGCCTGGCGGAGAGCCCGTTGCTCGCCACCTACGTCGGCGTGCACACGAGCGACGACCGGCTGGGCGACGACTCGGAGGAGGGCTTTGCCCGGCGCGAGCGCGAAACGCGCGCCTTCCTCGAGGCGCTGGCGAAGATCGACCGCGCGGCACTTCCGCCCACCGATCAGGTGAGCTACGACCTCTTCGGCAGCGAGCTGCGGGACCGGCTGGATTCGCGGAGGTTCGGTGAGGAGCAGCTGATGCTCAACGCCGACTCCGGCTTCCACACGGCGCTCGCGCGCCTGCCCGAGGAGGTGCCGCTCGCGACCGTCCGCGATTACGAGAATTACCTCGCGCGGCTGCGCCAGTTTCCGCGCGTCTTCGACGAGTCGATCGCCCTCATGCGCCGCGGTCTCGCGCGCGGCATGACGCCGCCGCGGGTGGCGATCGCCGGAGTCGATGCGACCGCCGCGGCGCACGCCGTCGCGACGCCCGAGGAGAGCGATCTCTATCAGCCGTTTGCCGACCTCCCGGCGGCCTTCGCCGCCGCCGACCGGGAGCGCCTGCGCGCCGCCGGCCGCAAGGCGGTCGACGAGGCTGTACTGCCGTCCTACCGCCGCTTCCGCGACTTCCTGCGCGACGAGTACCTGCCGCAGAGCCGCGCGACGCTCGCCGCCGCGGATCTCCCCGACGGCCGCGAGTACTACCGCTATCTCATCCGCCACTTCACCACCCTCGACATGACCCCGGAGGCGATCCACGAGCTGGGCCTCCAGCAGGTGGCGCGCATTCGCGGCGAGATGGCCGGGGTGATGAAGAAGACCGGCTTCACCGGCGACTTCGCCGCCTTCCTCGCTTTCCTGCGCAGCGACCCGCGCTTCTATGCCAAGAGCTCGGAAGAGCTCCTCAAAGAAGCCTCGTTCATCGCCAAGCAGATGGACGGCAAGCTGCCGTCGCTGTTTCACAAGTTGCCGCGCCAGCCCTACGGAGTGGCGCCGGTGCCGGCGGCGATGGCGCCGAAGTACACCAGCGGCCGCTATGTCTCGGCGCCGGTGGGAGGGACGCAGCCCGGCTGGTACTGGGTCAACACCTACGCTCTCGACAAGCGGCCGCTCTACAACCTGGAGGCGCTCACCTTCCACGAGGCGGTGCCGGGCCATCACCTGCAGGGCGCCCTGGCGCAGGAGCTCGAAGGGTTGCCGCAGTTCCGCCGCTTCCTCTACGTCGATGCGTTCGGCGAAGGCTGGGGCCTCTACAGCGAATGGCTAGGGCT
>JAGOCP010000252.1:2090-5209 GCA_017998715.1 Thermoanaerobaculia bacterium
GTCCGCGGAGGGCCGCTTCTCGCCGGAGCGCTGAAACCGGTGGGTCTCGGTACGGCGGAGCTCGCGCGGCTCGCTGCCGACCTCGCCCTGGGTGGCCTCGACCTCGTCAAGGACGATCACTCCATCACTGACCAGCGTCGGGCACCCTTCCGTGAGCGCGTGCTGACAGTGGCCGAGCATGTCGCCCGGGCGAACAGGCAGACCGGCAGGAGTTGCCTCTACGTGCCGAATCTCACCGGCCCGGTCGATTCGCTCGGCCAACGGCTCGACGACCTGCGCGATGCCGGCGTGCGCGCCGCGATGATCGCCCCGCTCCTCGTCGGGCTCGACGCCGTGCGCGCCCTGGCGGAATCTGCGGGTGTGGCGCTGGTCGGCCATCCGTCGTTCGCCGGCAGCCTCGTGGCGCCGCGTCAGGGCTTCGCCCCCGAGCTGCTGTTCGGCGATCTCTTTCGGCTCGTCGGCTGCGACGTCGTGATCTACCCGAACGCCGGCGGACGCTTCCCGTTCAGGCTCGCCGACTGCCGGCGGATTCAGCAGCGTTTGCTGGCGCCGCTCGGGGAGATGCGGCCCGCCTTCGCCATGGTCGCCGGCGGCATCGACGCGGCGAAGCTCCGCCGCTGGCTGCCGGAGTATGCGGTGGATACGATCTTCCTCGTCGGTGGGAGCCTCCTGGGCCGGCCGGACTTGCGCGCCGCGGCGGAGGAGCTGAGCCGGATCGTGGCGGGCGCGACCCGCCGCAGGGGGGACCGATGAAGACCGCCTCGAAGGTGCTGGCGGCGCGCGACTTCCGCTGGCCGGTGGCGCTCAAACCGTACAAGGACGGCGGCGAGCTCTATCGCGACGTCACCCGGCAGACGCTCCTCGGCGAGGGAGAGGGGGAGGAGGCGCTCGCCTTTCTGACGCGCTACTTCGAGGTCGCGGCGGGAGGATATTCGACCCTCGAGCAGCACCAGCATCCGCACTCCGTCGTCATTCTGCGCGGCCGCGGAACGGTGCAGCTCGGCGAGCGGCGCTTTGCCATCGGCCCCTCCGACTGCGTCTACGTCGCTCCCGGCGAGATCCACCAGTTCCGCGCCGATCAGGGCGAAGCGCTCGGTTTTCTCTGCATCGTCGACCGCGACCGCGACCGGCCGGTGCCGGTGCCGCCGCCAGCGGTGACTTCGGGGCCCGACTAGCCCACCCGATCGGGTCGACCCGGCGCGACCTCCCGTTCGATAGGCTTCCCTGCCATGAAGCGCTCCCATGTCCTCCTCCTCTGGCTGGCTGCCATCGCTCTCACCGTCGGCTCCGCGGTCTGGCAGCGCCGCACCGGGCCGACCTACCCGCTGCGCGGCACGGCGAAGCTCGGCGGGGAAGAGATCGCCTACCGTCTCCTGCGCTCGCAGAACACCGGCGAGGGCCTGCCGGTGCGGATCCGCGCCTCCGCCGCGGTCACCGGCGACGTGCTCTGGCGCCGCTATCCTTCGAACGAGACGTTGCGCCGTCAGGCCCTCGTGCGACGCGGCGAGGAGCTCGAGCTCGATCTGCCGGCGCAGCCGGCCGCCGGGAAGCTCGAGTACTACGTTCATTTGACCAACGGCCTGGAGAGCGTCGAGATTCCGCCGCAGATTGCCCTGCCCCGCAAGGGAGCCGTGGCGCGGTTCAAGGGCGCCGTGCCGGCGCCGGTGCTCATTCCGCACATCGCCGCGATGTTCTTCGGCATGCTGTTCTCGAACGCCGCCGCGCTGTCGGCGCTCGCGCGGCGCGAGCAGGCGCGGCGGCAGGCTTGGGTGGCGTTCGCACTGCTCGCGGTCGGCGGTCTGCTGCTCGGACCGGCGGTGCAGAAGTACGCCTTCGACGCCTGGTGGACCGGCTGGCCGTTCGGTCACGATCTGACCGACAACAAGACGGCGGTCGCGGTCGCTGCCTGGGGGATCGCGCTTCTGCGCGCACGCGGCGGGCGCAGTGCCCGGGTGGCCATCGTCGCCGCCGCGCTGGTGACGATGGCGGTCTTCATCGTGCCGCACAGCATGTTCGGCTCCGAGCTCAAGGTGCAATGACGCGGAGAGAGGGCGCGCGAACGCGCTTCCGCGACTACTGGGAGACGGTCGGACGAGAACCGCAGGGCGAAGGCGAGCTGCTGCTCTCGCCGGTGCTCGAAGGCGCCTTGCCGCCGCGCGCAGTCCAGGTCTATCTGCCCGCCGGCTATCGCGCCGGCCGTGATCGGTTCCCGGTCCTTTTTCTCCACGACGGCCAGAACCTCATCGACCCGGCGACCGCCTTCATGCGTTCGTGGCACGTCGAGCGCGCCCTCGACCGGCACGCCCGCGATGGCGCGCCGGTCATCGCGGTGGCGATTCCCAACTCCGGCGTGCGCCGGGTTCACGAATACGCGCCGTTCCGCGACCGCCGTTACGGCGGCGGCGGGGGTGTGGCCTACCTCGATTGGCTCCTCGGCACGGTGCAGCCGTTGATCGAGAAGAACTTCCGCGTCGCCCGCGGCCGCGAGACGACGGCCATCGCCGGGGCCTCGATGGGCGGCCTGATCAGCCTCTTCGCCTACGCCCGCTTTCCGGAGCACTTCGGCCTCGTCGGCGGCATGAGCCCCTCGCTGTTCTTCGGCGACGAGGCGCTGACCCGCTGGGTGGAGCGCCACCCGATCGCTCCGGGGCGCATCTACCTCGACATCGGGACGCTCGAGGGGCGACGGAACCGGCGGCGGAAGACGCCGCCGAAGTCGCCCTCCGGCGCGATGCGGCGGTTGCGAAAGCTGCGCCGGATACTCGAGGAGAAGGGCTTCGTGCTGGGCGACGATCTGGCGTGGAGCGAGGAGCGCGGCGGGCGCCACGACGAAGCGGCCTGGTCGCGGCGCCTGCCAGGGATGCTGCAGTTTCTCTTTCCAACCTAGCCCGGCCGGCGGGCGTTCAGCGCGTCAGCAGGCGCTCGAGCTCGGCGGTGGCGCGCGGATCGTCCGACTGCCCGAGCCAGAAGATCGCCTGCCGCTTCACATCGCGGTCGGCGCTCTCGCGCAGCAGCGCGAGGAGCTCCGGCGCGCCGTCGGGCAGCTGCGACAGGGCGAAGACCCCCTGCTCGCGCACCTCGCTCGCCGGATCGCGCGCGATCGCCTCGCGAATCCAGCG
>JAGOCP010000253.1 GCA_017998715.1 Thermoanaerobaculia bacterium
GTCAGCGAGGCGGGAGCGACCGACGAGCTGAGGTCGATCACCGGGGTGCGCAGCTCCGTGTCGAACTCCGCGACTCCGGCATCGTCGCTGCTGACGCAGGCGAGATCCCCGGCTCCGCCGGTCCAGTTTCCGGGTTCGCCGCAGTTGGCGAGATTGGTCCAGACGACGCCGGAGCCGGCGTTGTCGACCACCGCCCAGCCGGCCGGGATGCTGGTGTCGAACGACTCGGAGAGCAGCACCCCACCGGTGACGATCTCGGGCGAGGGCTGCACCTGCAAGTCGCGGCTGTAGTCCTTCGGCCGCTGCCCCTCCTGCGCCCGCTCGACCGCGCGCAGCGAGCGCACGGCAGCCTTCTTGGCCTTCGCGGCGCGCTTGGCGCCATCGGCCTGATGCTTCTGGGCGCCGGC
Organism: Thermoanaerobaculia bacterium; assembly: GCA_017998715.1. Lineage (GTDB taxonomy): Bacteria > Acidobacteriota > Thermoanaerobaculia > Multivoradales > JAGPDF01 > JAGPDF01. The sequence goes on from JAGOCP010000253.1 coordinate 408, forward strand.
GCGCTTGGCGCCGCGGCCCTTTCCGGGCGCAGCGGCGGGGCTCTCGGCGTAGGCCGACAGCGTCATCAGTGCACTCAGCGCGAACACGAGAATCGACCGCTTGCGCATCGTAGTCCTCTCCCGATCTATGAAGGACTGCATACTACCTTTGCCCGGAGCGCGCTGGGAAGCCTCCCCCCCCGACGGCGCCTTTCGGGCGGGCTCAGGCGAGACAGGGGAACTCGAAACGGACGTCGACGCGGGTGCCGTCGGGGAGGTCGAACGCCTTGGTCATCTCGCGCGGCCCCTTCTCGAACAGCTGCTCGGCGTAAAGCGCGACGCGCTGGTTGAGGCGCGGCCAGCCCAGGTCGCCGAAGGTGTGGCCGGCCGGCCAGACGAGCAGCACGTGCTCGCCCGCGCCGGGGACGACGACGATCGCCCGGGCGACGCGCTCGCCCCGCGCCAGGCTCTCGGCCTCGAGGGCCGCGACGCCGCGATTCATCGCTTGCCCCGGCGCTTGCGCAGCTCGGCGACGAGAGCGCGGAAGTCCTCGGGCAGCGGCGCCTCGAAGGTCATCCGCAGGCCGGTGGCGGGATGGGCGAAGGTGAGCTCGGCGGCGTGCAGCGCCTGGCGTGGCGTCTTCACCGGCGGTTCGCCGAGGGTGCGCTTGCGGTAGACCCGTTCGCCGACGATCGGAAACCCGGCGGCCGCAAAGTGGATGCGGATCTGATGGGTGCGCCCAGTCTCGAGCCGCACGCGCACCTGGGTCGCCACACCGAAACGCTGCACCACCTCCCAATGGGTGACCGCGGGCTTGCCGCGCTCGTTCGGGCGCGCCACCCAGCGCCGGCGGTGGGTGCCGTCGCCCACCAGGTCCTCGCGGAAGGTGCCGTTCTCGCCGACGACATTCCCCTCGACGAGGGCATCGTAGGTGCGTCCCATGCTGTGGTCCTCGAGCTGCTTTTGCAGCGCCGCGAGACCGCGCTTGCTGGTGGCGAAGGCGACGAGCCCCGAGCTGTCCTTGTCGAGGCGGTGGACGACGGAGACGAAGGCGCGGCCGCCGGCCTTTCTCGCCAGCGCTTGAGAGACGCGAGACAGCAGCGTGTCCTTCTCGCGGTCGGTGGTCGGCTGGGTGAGGAGGCCCGCCGGCTTCACCGCCACCACGACGTCGGCGTCGGAGTGCAGCAGCTCGACCTTCGGCCCCTCGACCGGACGCTCGAGCTTGCGGTTCGGATCCCAGACCAGCTGTGCCTGCGGGGCGACGTACGCGCCGGGATCGAACAGTGGCTGGCCGTCGACCGACACCTGCCCGCCTTCGATCACCCGCTTGGCGCGGGTGAACGAGAGCTCCGGATAGACCTCCGTCAGCCGCCGCGCGAACCGCGCCGGATAGCGCTCCTGGGCCTGCTCAGTCATTCGCGACTCCCCGCCTGCAATTGCCGATCGAGGGTCGATCTCACCGAATCTCCTCGAAGACGCCTTCGGCCCGGTTCTTGCGCACGTTGTCCCAGGCGAAGCAGCGGCCGTTCATGGCGACGTAGACGCCTGGCGGAAGAACCTGGGCGAAGGAGAGGGCGCTGCCGAGGTTGAACAGGCCGTCGGAGCTGCCGAAGGCGAACGGGACCATGGCGCCGGTCAGGACGACGGTCTTTGCCGAAGCGGCGAGCCCCTGTGCCAGGACGGCGGCGGTCTCGACCATGGTGTCGGTGCCGTGGGTCACCAGGATGCGCTCTTCGGGAGAGTCGAGGCAGGCGGCGAGGATCCGGGCGCGCTGCTCGGCGCCCATCTCGAGACTGTCCATCATGCAGACCGTCTGCATGAGAACGTCGAGCTTCGACCGCCCGAGGCGGAGCATCTCCGGCAGATGCGTATTGCGGAAGAAGAGGGCGCCGGTGAGCTCGTCGTACTCCTTGTCGAACGTCCCGCCGGTGACCAGGATGCGGATCTTCATGGTCGCGGCTCTTGAAAGGTCACGCTGAGGATTCTACTCGCTCGCGGAGCGCCAGCCCCGCGGCAGGCTCAAGCGAGCAGCAGGCTGCAGCAGGTGAGGCCGGACTCCGCCTTGGCGAGCTCGGACTGGTCGACGAGGACGACCGCGAAACCCGCGGCGGCGATGCGCTCCGCGGTGCGGGGAGCCGACGCATTGACCAGCACCGTGCCGCCGATTGCCAGGACGTTCGCCGCCATCGGCTCCGCCGGATCGACGGCGATCGTCCGCTGCGCGCCGAAACGGGAGCCGTCGACCCACTCCGGGTTGAACACGATGGTCTGCTCATCGATCGCGGTGACCGCGCTCTTCAGGTGCAGACAGCCGTCGACCGCCGCGCCCTCCACTTCGTACCCGAAGGGCGACAGGAAGGCGGTGAGCTGGGCGAGGCCGGAGGCGTTGCTGCGCGCCGTGAGGCCCACGAAAAGACGCCGGCCGATGCGCAGCACGTCGCCGCCGTCCAGCGTCCCGGGGGCGGCGAGGAACGCCAGCGCGCGATGTGGCGCGAGCGCCTGCGCGACGCTGGGAATCTCCCCCCGCCGTGATTCGGCGCCGGGGCGGGTCAGCACCGCCAGCTCGTCGACCACGACTGCGGCATCCTCGACGAAAACCGAATCCGGCAGGTCGTCGGCCGGAGCCAGGCGGAGGATGTCGACTCCGAGCCCGCGCAGCGCCGCTTCGTAGAGCTCGTGCTGAGCCCGGGCGCGCTCGACGTCGATCGCGACGCGCGCCAGGTGGGTGAGCTCGCAGCGGGCGAGCGACGTCGGAACGGCGCGGGTGAGAGCGAGCATGTGGCGGAGGCTACAGGAAGGGGGTGCTTCAGGCTTGGGACAGCGCCTGAAATGGGCCCTCCCCGCTGCCGGGGAGGGGGTTCTTCGACCTCAGGGCTTGGTCGCGCTCTCTTCGACTTCGGCTTCGGGCTCGTCCGCGAACGCTTCGTGCAGGACCGGTCCGTCGAGCGGCACGAGAATCTCCTCTTCGCCGCCCTCGCCCTTGTTCAACTTGCGTTCGGCCCGCTTCTGATTCTTGAGCTGCGCCCGCTCCTTGCGCGCCATCTCCTTCTGCCGCTTGACGAAGGACTGGCTGGATCTCTTGGCCATGGTGCCTCCTGCGGCGCGCCCCGGAAGGCGCGCGCCGTGTACCCCGCCAGCCTCAACCGCCAGCGGACGGAACATCCTATCGCGCCCGGGGGGGTCGAGTCAGGGGGGAGCCCCCCCAGTGGGCGGAGCCCGGGGCGGGGCGGGCCACCCCGGAGGTGCCCCGGGTCAGAGGATGGAGCTCGTGGCCTTGCCGGATCGGGCCGCCAGGGCCTGCTGTTTGGCTTCGGCGACGAGAGCGTCCACCAGCGCCCGCGCCTCCTGGCGGAAGCTGCCGACGACCATGACCCGCGCCAGCCAGGGATCGGGAAAGCCGGGGCTCTCGAGGTCCCGGCCGTAGGCGAGGGCGACCGCCGTGCCGGCCTGAACGACATAGGGGATCTGCCCCTCCTCGAGCTGCTCGAGGAGGGTGCCGAGCATCTCCGGGCTGCCGAGCTCGGCGAGCGGCACGAGATCGCCGGGATCCCCGGTGCCGGAACCCAGACCGCCGCCGAAGCCGCCGGAAAACTCCTCCCCCTCGGTCGCGCCGTCGCCTTCGCCCGCGGCCGCCGCGGCCGCGAGGTCGGTAACCAGGGGAATCTCGCAATCCGCGCAAGTGGTGAATCCGTCGCGGTACTCGGCATGGCAGCTCGGGCAGATCATGGCTCTCTCCGGTTGGGGAGACGATATGCCAATCGGCTACAATTCCCGCGCGTTCGATCGCTCTGGGGAGGTACGAAGATGGGTCTGATGGACAACATCAAGAAGCAGCTCGGGTCGCAGTTCATCGAGATCATCGAGTGGCTCGACGACACGACCGATTCGCTGGTCTGGCGGTTCCCGGTCTACAACCAGGAGATCAAGATGGGCGCCCAGCTCATCGTGCGCGAGAACCAGGTTGCCCTGTTCGTCAACGAGGGCAAGGCGGCCGACCTCTTCACCCCCGGGCGCTACGAGATCCAGACCCAGAACGTGCCGATCCTCACCACCCTGCGCGGCTGGAAGTACGGCTTCCAGAGCCCGTTCAAGGCCGAGGTCTACTTTTTCAACACGCGGCTCTTCACCGATCTCAAGTGGGGCACCACCAACCCGGTGATGATGCGCGACACCGAGTTCGGAATGATCCGGCTGCGGGCGTTCGGCACCTACGCCATGCGGATCGCCGACGCCAAGACCTTCTTCCACAACATCGTCGGCACCCGCGGCCTGACCTCGACCGACGAGGTCACCGGCCAGCTGCGGTCGACGATCCTGTCGCGCCTCTCGGACGCGCTCGCCGAGTCGAAGATCGCCGCGCTCGACCTCGCGGCGCACTATGACGAGCTGTCGGTGGCCGGCCGCGGCGTGCTCTCCCCCGAGTTCGCCGGCTTCGGCCTCGAGCTGTCGCGCTTCTTCATCGAGAACATCTCGCTCCCCGAGGAGGTCGAGAAGGCGATCGACCAGCGCTCGAAGCTGGGCGTCCTCGGCGACCGCATGCAGCAGTACACCCAGATGCAGGCGGCCGAGGCGATCGGTACCGCAGCAGCGAACCCGGGCGGGCTCGCCGGGGCGGGCGTCGGCATCGGCGCCGGCGTCGCCATGGGGCAGATGATGGGGCAGGCGATGGCCAACTCCTCCGGAGCGGCCGCGCCGCCGCCGCTCGGCGCTGCCGCACCGCCGCCCGCCGCCGGCCCGCGCTGGTCGCTCACCGTCGATGGCAAGACCTACGGCCCTTACACCGACGAAGCCCTGCGCACGATGGTCGCCGC
>JAGOCP010000254.1:0-2074 GCA_017998715.1 Thermoanaerobaculia bacterium
CGTGGGTCGCACCCCTGGTCCTCTGGGGGGGGCGCCGGTGGCGCCGGTCGTCGTCTTGCTAGTCAGGCTCGTCCAGAACATGAGACACCTCGTCGAACACTGCGGGCGTACACCACCATGGTGCAGCCCTACAGGCGCGACGGGATACTCAGATTCGCAGGACGCAGCTTCGGCTGAGGCAGTCGAGCGCGCGGAAGGGGCGACCCTTCGAAGACCAGGAGATCTCCACTTCCGGGGAGGCTCCCGTTTCGGGCGCGCCGGCGCTCGCGACGGCCGGCACTGCCGGCTTTTCGGTCAGGCGAGTCAACGCGGCTGGCGCTTCGATCTGTTGCTCGCAGCAGGGCGCCGTCAGGGTCGCATCGGGGGCCGGGCAGCAGTCGTGCCCGGCCTGTGTCGCCGGGGCTTCGCACTCGACCATGGGGCAGTCGGGCATCGCGCACGGCGACAGCGCGCTGGCCAGGGCTGGCAGCAGCAGCGCGACCGACAGCGCGGATGCGAGAGTGCGGAGGAGACTTCTCATCTCGCCGCCACGATACGAGCCGCGGAAGGCGCCAAACCACACCCGAATGGGTAGTTGCGGGCGGAGACTGGGGTGGCTCCCGGCATGGCTAGGCCCTGTTCGCGGAGTGGAGGGCCATGGTACCGAGGAGCGTGGGGATCCGGCGGGTGACCTGGACGCCTTCGAATCCCGCCTGTCGGAAGACGTCGACCAGGCCTCCGGCGAGCTGAGGTGAGGTGTTGGCGAATCCGTCGAGCAGTTGGACCGGGAGAAAGAGCAGGCGTTGCAGCCGGCTCGTCGGGGGGCCCCAGTCGGCGACGTGGAGCTGCCCGCCCGGTCGGAGCACCCGGTAGAGCTCGGTCGCGGCCGCGACCTTGTCCTTGGCCGCCAAGTGGTGAAAGAAGAGAGTCGAGACGGCCCGGTCGAAGCTGGCGTCCGGATACGGCAGCCTCGTCGCGAGACCCTGTTGCCAGGTGATCTCGACGCCGGCCTGTGTCGCCTTCCGCTCCGCCTTGGCCAGGACCGTGGCATCGCCGTCGAGGCCGAAGATCTGGAGCCCCGGGCAGTGACGTGCCATTTCGATCGCCAAGGTCCCGGTGCCGCAGCCAAGGTCGAGCACTCTCTGGCCGGGTCGCAGCCCCGCCTGCTCGATGACCGCGGCGCGGAACTTCCGTTCCCGGGTGGTCGCGGCGACCAGACCGTCGTAGAACGGCGTGAGCCACCGAAAGCGCAGCGCGTGGACATAAGGTGCGGCAGGCTGTGACATGCCGATCCCCTCAGCCCGACTTTCCAGAAGACCAGTGCACGTGCACGATCACCCACAGCGAGCCTCGGTGCTCGAGAACCAGGGTCTCCGTGCCGCGCGACGCCACGGGTTTACCGCCGTACTGGCCGCTGCTCTCCGTTCGAGTCAGGACGACGACTCGGTCGGCACCTGCAATCACCTTCCGGTCGACCGTCCGGACCTTGATCTCCTTCAAGTACTCGACGTCACCGTCGAGGTGGTGGCCGGCGTACTCTTCTCGCGACATCTCCGCTCCGCCGTGCTCGAAGATCACGACATCCGGCGCCAAGCTCGCCAGGACCCCTTCGCGGTCTCCCGAGGCGAGCGCGGCGCCGAATTTCTCGACCGTGGCCAGGGCCTCCGCCGCACGAGCCGGAGTGTCATCGGCGTGGGCTGCGAGGGCGCTCGCAACGAGGCAGATCGCCCCGACCGCGAAGCTGGCCCGTCTCATGAGGTGCGCCGCCCGGTGAGCTTGGCCCGGTAGGCGACGAGGTTCTGCTCGGTCTCGAAGTACACCACGGTCCCCGACGGCAGGACGCCGATGACGGCGACTGCCTTGTCGACCATCCGGCCGCTGATCGGATCCATCGATTCGCGGAGCGAGAGATGGGTCTCGAGCCGCTCTTTGCACGCCGGGCAGCAGCCGAAATAGGTCTTGCCTCCGAGTTCAACTGGAATCTGGGGCACGTCGAGGAGGGAGTTGTTGACCATGCACACGAATCTCGGCTCGACCCGGTGAAGCGCATTGAAGTCTTGTTTGGAGATGATGTCCGCCGCCGGAGCTGGCGCGG
>JAGOCP010000254.1:2174-5185 GCA_017998715.1 Thermoanaerobaculia bacterium
GCGCGAGCGGGGGCGACGACCACGGAGAGTGCGATCGTGGCGGCGGCGAGGGCGAAGCAGCGGATCCGTTGCATTCTCATGGCTTGGTCTCCTTGTTCAGTGGTGGTTTTCGGTCGATTTCTTGGACTGTGGTGCGGGTGCGGTCCCCTCACCGGCGAGGAAGCGCTCCATCTCCATTTCCTGCTCCAGATCCGCCCGCGAGAGTGGGTTCAACTTCTTCATTGCGGCAATCTCGGCCTCGGTCAGGGAAGGGAGTCGGCGGATGAAGTGCACCAACTCCCAGGTTTCGGCGTCGTCTTCGGCCGCCGGCGATCCCCAGGCCGGCATTCCGGTCAACTTGACGCCGTTCTCGATAATCCAGAAGAGCTCGCCGTCCGAGAGCTGCTGGGTCGCGGCGAGCGTCATGTCGGGTGCTCTCGGGTAGAGGTTCCGGCCCATCGAGGTGTCGCCCTTGCCGCCGTTGCCATGGCAGGAGGCGCAGTGATCGGCCCAATGGCGGAGAGCTCTCGCGTGGAGCTCGGGAGCTGGCGGCAGCGGGTTCGTCGCTTTGCGGGCCGCCGACGGGATCATCAGGTGGCGCGCGGAACGTGCGAGCCTGACCTCGAGCGCGGGGGGCTCCGAGCGGGACGAGAGCCCCATCGCCACGAAGCCGAGGACTCCCGTGATCGCGACGAAGCCGGCCAGGGCGAGCAGGCGGATGACCCATTTACCCACCGTGCTCATGGCCACCCTCCTTCTCGGGTTCGCTCCCCGGTGCCAAACCGACCTTCCGCGAAACGGTTCCCGGCGGGTAGTCGTACCAGCCCGGATCCTCGTAACCGGTGATGCCGTCGCGGATCTTGAGCACCGTGAACATGCCCCCCATCTCGATGGGCCCGAACGGCCCCGTGCCAGTCATCATCGGCAGCGTGTTGGGCAGGCCGGGCATGTGCTCGCTGTGCGCCGCGTGCTCCGCCATGCCGGAGGAGCCCATCGCCATGTAGCCCTCGACCAGGCGCGAGATCTCGCGCGAGACCCCCTGCTGATCGACGCCGATCATGTTCGGGATGTCGTGGCCCATGGCGTTCATCGTGTGGTGCGTCTTGTGGCAGTGGAGCGCCCAGTCGCCGGGGTTGTCGGCGACGAACTCGAAGGCGCGGGTGGTGCCCGGCATGACGTTGATCGTCGTCTCCGGCCACCAGGCGGAGCGCGGGATCTGGCCGCCGTCGGTCTCCGTGACCCACATCTGGTGGCCGTGAAGGTGGATCGGGTGGCTCGTCATGCTGATGTTGGCGAGCCGGATGCGGGTCCGGTCGCCGAGCCGGCAGACCAGCGCGTCGGTGCCGGGGAACGCCTTGCCGTTGAAGGTGAAAAGGTTGAAGTCGAGCATCACGGACGGGTCGGGTGTCTTCGTTCCCGGTCGAATGAAGAACATGTGCGGGAAGATGCAGAAGTCGCGGTCGATCTGCCGCTCGGGGCGCTTCGGGTGGATGATGAAGAAGCCCATCATCCCCATCGCCATCTGCACCATCTCGTCGGCGTGCGGGTGGTACATGTGCGTCCCGTGCTGGCGCAGCGTGAACTCGTAGACGTAGGTCTCGCCGGGCTGGATCTGCGGCTGGTTCAGCCCGCCGACGCCGTCCATGCCGGCCGGCAGCAGGATGCCGTGCCAGTGGATCGTGGTGTGCTCCGGGAGCCGGTTTTCGACGAACAGGCGGACGCGATCGCCCTCGACCGCCTCGATCGTCGGCCCCGGAGAGGTGCCGTTGTAGCCCCAGGCCTTGACCTTCATCCCCGGCGCGAACTCGACCTCCACCGGCTCGGCGACGAGGTGAAACTCTTTGACGCCGCCGTTCATGCGGAACGGGAGCGTCGGCACGTTCGGGGTGATGACCGGGGTGTAGGGCAGGGCGTTCGCGGCGTGCCTCGCCGCCGGGGCGGCGGGTTGGTTGGCGGGCGGCGGGGCCGGCTCGGCGGGCTGGCCGTGCCCGGCGTGCGGCGACTGAGCGAGGGCCTCGCCTCCGCCCAGGGCCAGGCGGGCGCGATCGAGCATCGCCGCGCCCGCGGCAAGCAGGGCGGCGCGGGAGATCCAGGTACGTCGCGAGATCATCGGTTGCCTCCGGTCGAAGGGTGCGTGTGCTCGGGGGTGGAGGCCGGCAAGCCGTCTCCGGGCGGTGCGACGACGGGCGCCGCGAGGTCGGCGAGCTCTCCGCCAACCGCACGCTCGAGGCGGACGCGGGCGATCCAGTAATCGCGGCGCGCCGCGGTCGCCGCCTGCCCGGCCTCGGTCTCTTCGCGGCGCGCGAGCAGGAGGTCGTAAACCCCGAGCAGCATCATGTTGTAGTGCAACAGGGTCTGCTCGAGGACCTCGCGGCGCTTCGGCAGCAGGGTTCCCTCGTGCGTTTCGACGAGCGCCCGCGAGCCGATCAGGCGATCCCTCGCCAGCCGGACCTCGGAGCGGATCTCGATCGCGAGCTGCTCGAGCTGGCGCTGCGCTCGCCGCTGCTCGGCCTCCAGCCGGGCGATCGACGCGGCGCCGGTGTCGAAGATCGGCAGCGCGATCGCGAGCTGCGGTCCGCGCAGCCGCGTGCCGTCGGTGTCCTTCTCCTGGTTGAGGCCGACCTCGATGCCGACCGGGAAGAAGCGGGTGCCGCGTTTCAGAGCGAGGGCGCGGCCGACGAGATCGACGCCGAAGCGGGCAGCGCCGATGTCCAGTCGCTGTTCGATCGCGCGGCGCTCGAGCCCCGCCGGATCGGGGTCGGCGGCCGGCAGTGGCGGCAGGTGAAGCGACGCCTTCCAGTCGGTAGCGGACCCGGAGAGGCCGAGAAGCACGTTCAACCGCTCGCGCGCCTCTCCCTCGTCGAGCTGCGCCCGCGTGAGGTCCACCAAGGCCTGGGCATCGGCCGCCTCGAACAGAGCGACTTCGCGCACTTCGAGGTTCCCGGCGTCGCGCTGCCGGCGCGCCAGCTCGGCCGCCGCTGCCGTCAGGTCGTGCACGATCACCGCGCGATCGGAGGTCTCCTCGCCGGCGA
>JAGOCP010000255.1 GCA_017998715.1 Thermoanaerobaculia bacterium
GGAGGTGTCCGGGTTGAAGTTCACGGTCACGCAGGCGGTGGCGCCGCTGGTGTTGGTGTAGGTGAAAGCCTCGTAGTTGTAGGTCGTGCCGACGTTGAAAATGCCGGGGTAGGTCTTGCTCGGGCAGCTGCTGGCAATGGCATCGCGGAAGATCCGGCCGTCCTGCGTGGTCGCGCCGGTGAAGGCCGTGTCGACCTGACCGGCCGGCGGGCAACTGGCGCCCCCGATGAACGGAGTGCCGGGACCCATCGGCAGTCCTGCCTGCGCCGGGATGCCGACGTCGTTGGCCTGTGCCCAGGCGACATGGGTGGTCAGCAGGGCGAGAACAGCAAACATGAGTACCTTGCGCATCATCCCTCCGTCTTGAACTTCATTGGAGTGGCCTTCAGTCCCCTCGGACCGCCGAACCACGCTGTCTGTACGAGCTCCGACAGTACCACTTTCGGGGGAGTGGAACCGCGCGGCGTACCTCGGCCCGCCAAGATGCACTTTCCGCACTTCGAGCCGGTGGGCCGAGCGCAACGCACTCGGCACGGGCGGCCGAGGCGCTGGAGCAGGAGGCTGGACAGCGATGCAGGCTAGGGGACGACGGCAGACCAGGCAGTCGTGTTGCCGCTGATGAAACCGTCGGCGAACAGCGCCCCAGGGTCGAAGCGCAGCGCCAGGATATCGAGGATCGAGCCGGTGACCTCGTGCGAGTCGACCTCGAGGCCGTTGACGGTGTTGATCGAGTAGATCGTGCGGTTGCCGCCGGAAGGGCTGCCGGCAAAGTAGTAGCGGTCGGCACCTGGGTCGAGGGCGGCGCCGGAGGTCCCCACCGTTCCGCCGGTGAGCGGATTGCCGCGCAGGCTCACCGCCCCGGTCGTGGTGTTGACCGTCCCCAGTTGCGCATCGCCGTTGGCGAGACCGAAGAGTCCGAAGAGCACCGACTCGCCCGGGTCCCAGGCGAGGGAACGCACCGAGGTGATCGGTCCGCTCAGGTTGGGCGAGGTGATCTCGACACCGGTGGCCGTGTTGATGATGTAGAGCGCCTCAGGGTTGGCACCGAGGAAGCCGGTGAAAAAGAAGCGGTTTCCCGTCGCGTCGAGAGTGTGGATTCCGGCTGTTCCCAAGCTGGCACCGGCGATCGGACTGCCGAGGAGCGTCACGGCGCCAGTGGCGGGATTCACTGTGCAAAGTTGGCGGTCTCCGGCGCCGACACTCACCAGGCAGAAGAGCTTCGATTCGCCGGCGTCCCACTCCATCATCATGATGCCGTTCTGGGCGTTCGAGAGATTGGGCGACGCCAGGAGCGCGCCGTTGACGGTGCTGAGGGAGTAGACCTTGGCAACGCCCGCGTTCGGGGTGCCGGCGAAGAAGAAGCGGTTGCCCCCTTCGTCGTGCGTCTCGGTGCCGCCAACGGTGCCGATGGACACACCGGCTGCCGGCGGTCCGAAGGTATGGAGATTCCCCGAAGTGTGCACCAGGGCGCCCATTTGCCGGTCGCCGCCGGGGTTGAGCAGGGCGACCAAGCCCTGTGCCTCGAGCGCAGCGGGAGCCAGTACGAGAGTGATTGCGAGTGTCGCGCGGCGCCAGTTCATGGCCATGAGCAGACCTCCGGACAGGGTTCAGAGAAGAATACGCAAGTTCGCGGGGAGAGTTCATCCGCTGGCTTGCCGCCGGCAGCTACGCCGCGACGCCGACGACCGTGAACGGCACCCACTGACACGGCCTGCTGGTCACGCTCAAAGGCGACAACACCGTCGTTACCGGCTCCACGCTAGGTGCCTTCTCGGCCCGCCTCGCCGTCGCCGCGAGATTCTGACTTCCGCGGCTGGGACCCACCCGTGCGGAGCGCGACAAACGGCGGTTCGTGAGGCAGGATTGTCGAACTGCAGCTCCACGCTGACTGCCCGACCTTCGACCAGGAGGAGAACATGCCTCGATCCACCGCCCATCGACACTGCCTGCGGTTCGCACTCGTGGGACTCGCCGCGCTCGCGCCGCTCGCCGCGTCGCTCGCCGCCGCCCCGCCAGAAGAGATCGACCTCGGCCAGATCCTCACCGGACAGCCGCCCGGCGTGCGACAGACCGAGCGTCTGGCGAAGAAGGCCGACGCCATGATCGACGATGTCGAGAAGCTGCAGACGCAGGTGCGGGCGACGCTCACCGCCCAGCGGAACCTCGTCTTTGGCGCTGCCGCGGACCTGCGCAAGCCGTACCGCGCGCTCGACAGGGAGATCGGGCGTACCGGTGATCGGCGAGAGGCGGTGCGCCGCAGCGCCGACCAGGCGAAGGCGGAGTCGACGGACTACTTCCGCGCCTGGGCGGGGAGCCTGCCGCTCATCGAGGACGACGACCTGCGCGGGCGCAGTGAAGAGCGCCTGCGCGATTCGCGCGCCCGCTTCGACGGCATCGTCGAGGCCGGCCGGCGCGCCGCTCAAGCTTACGAGCCGTTCCTCGGGCGGCTGCGCGATCAGTGGAACTACCTCGGCCACGACCTGAACCCGTCGGGAATCGAGAGCCTGCGGCCCGACGCGCAGAAGCTCGCCGAAGAGGGTGACCTGCTCCTGGCGGAGATCGACGACAGCCTTCGCCAGGCGCGCGAGTACGTGGCCTCGATCCGTTCGCGCCAGCCGCCGCCCCCGCCGCCCCCGCCGGCGCCTCCGGCACCGGCGCCGCCGCCCGTCGCGCCGCAGTAGCTCCCGGCGCCGCTCCCTGTCCCCTTTTCGTTGCCGTTGACGGATGGATGAAGGACAACGGAAGGGGAGAAAGCCATGCCGTCCAAGCCCGCTCGCAGCTGCGCGCCGATACTCTGGGCGATCGCCGTCGTCGCGGCCGCTCATGCCGAGACCGCCGTGCGCATCACCGATCTGCGGCCGGGAGCGTTCTCGGGGGTGCCGGGTCTCGATGCCGCGGTGCTCGCCGACAAGCTCTACTTCGCCGGGACGGCGGACGGCGGTGCGCTCGACCTCTGGGTCTACGACGGCCTTTCGCCGGCGACGAGAGTGCCCGGGAGCGACGAGATCGCGCCGACCTACCTGACAGTCTGGCAGGGCGCGCTCTTCTTTCTCGGCGGACCGGGAGGCGACCGCGAGCTCTGGCGTTACGACGGCGTCAATCCTCCGGCCGAGGTGCTCGACCTGCTCGACCCGGGCAGCAGCTCGCCGGCGTTCCTCACGCCCTTTGGCCCCGAGCTCTGCTTTCGCGCCACGCCGTCGGCGGCGGTCGGAGGCGAGCTCGTTTGCTGGGACGGCGCCACGACGCCGGATGTCTACGATCTGCGCGCCGGCGGCGCGGGCTCGACGCCCGATGACCTCGCGGTCGCCGGAGACCGGCTCTACTTCGGCGCGCTGGTGGACGACACTGGCAGGGAGCCGTGGAGTCACGAGAACTTTCTGGCGCCCGACCTCGTCGGCGACCTCCGCTCGGGCACCGGCTCGTCGAATCCCGAGGCGTTCGTGCAGCACGGTCCGCAGCTCTACCTGCGTGCGTCCGACAGCACCGGGCAGGGGCGCGTCTGGGTCGACGATGGCGTCGCTGCTCCGGCGATGGTGTCGACGACCTTCGACGTCGAGGGCGGGCTCGCGAGCTGGGGCGGGCGGCTTCTTGCCGGCGGCTTCGAGGAGGCCGGGCCCCTGGGTGAAGGGCCGACCGGCCTCTACGTCCTGCGCGCCGCGGGCTTCGTCTCGACGCCTTGGGCGGATGGACCGCTTCCCGCAGCCAACGGTTTTCTCGCCCATCGCAACGCCCTCTACTTCCGGGCAACGCCGTCGCCGACCGAGAGCGATCTCTTCCGCTACTGCGGTGGCGGCAGCGTCGAGCGGGTGACCGACCAGTTCGCCGACTTGTCGTCCGTCGACAGCCGCCCGGTGCTCTTCCAGGGCCGGCTCTTCTTTGCCGTCGACGACGACGTCTTCGGCCGCGAGCTCTGGGCGCTCGACCCGATGACGGCGCTCTTTTGCGACGGCTTCGCCGACGGCGACGACGACGACTGGTCGAGCAGCTTGCCGTAGCGATCTTCTTCGGGGCGCGGCCTCAGGCCTTGGGCGCGCCCAGCTGCACGAGCTCCTGTTCGCGGAACTCCTGCGCCTTCTCGGCGAGGCCGGCGGCGACGGCGTCCTCCGCGGAGAGCCCCTTCTCGCCGGCATACTCGCGCAGCTGCTGGGTGAGCTCCATCGAGCAGAAGTGCGGGCCGCACATCGAGCAGAAGTGGGCGCTCTTCGCCCCGTCCTGCGGCAGCGTCTCGTCGTGGAAGGCGCGCGCCGTCTCGGGGTCGAGCGAGAGATTGAACTGGTCCTCCCAGCGGAACTCGAAGCGCGCCTTGGAGAGCGCGTTGTCGCGATCCTGCGCCCCGGGCAGGCCCTTGGCGAGGTCGGCGGCGTGGGCGGCGATCTTGTAGGCGATGCAGCCCTGCTTGACGTCCTCCTTGTTGGGCAGGCCGAGGTGCTCCTTCGGCGTGACGTAGCAGAGCAGCGCCGTACCGTGCCAGGCGATCATCGCCGCGCCGATGGCGCTGGTGATGTGGTCGTAGCCCGGCGCGATGTCGGTGACCAGCGGCCCGAGGGTGTAGAACGGCGCCTCCTTGCAGATCCTCTGCTGGCGGTCGACGTTCTCCTTCACCAGATGCATCGGCACGTGCCCGGGGCCCTCGATCATCACCTGGCAGTCGTGGCGCCAGGCAACGTCGGTAAGCTCGCCCAGGGTGTCGAGCTCGGCGAACTGGGCGGCGTCGTTGGCGTCGGCGATCGAGCCCGGGCGCAAGCCGTCACCCAGCGAGAACGAGACGTCGTAGCGCTTCATCAGCTCACAGATCTCTTCGAAGTGGGTGTAGAGGAAGTTCTCCTTGTGATGCGCGAGGCACCACTTGGCGAGGATCGAGCCGCCGCGCGAGACGATGCCGGTGAGGCGCTTGGCGGTGAGCGGGATGTACTTCAGGCGCACACCGGCATGGATGGTGAAGTAGTCGACCCCCTGCTCGCACTGCTCGCGCAGGGTCTCCATGTAGATGCCGATGGTGAGCTCTTCGACCTTGCCTTTGACCTTCTCGAGCGCCTGGTAGATCGGCACGGTGCCGATCGGCACCGTCGCATGGCGGACGATGGCCTCGCGGGTGGCGTGGATGTCCTTGCCGGTCGACAGATCCATCACCGTGTCGGCGCCCCACT
>JAGOCP010000256.1 GCA_017998715.1 Thermoanaerobaculia bacterium
GCATCCCGGGTTCGTTCGCCCAGCGGCGCGGATCGCCGGTGAGCTGCAGCGTCGCGTTGGTGCCGCCGTGGTAGCTCCGATAGCGCGACAGGATCTTCTGCCGGCCGGTGACCGCCTTGGCGGCGCGAATGGCGTTCTCGTTCGCCTCGGCGCCTCCGAGGGTGTAGAAGAAGACGTCGAGATCTCCGGGCGTCAGCTCGGCGAGGCGCTGCGAAAGGCGGGCGCGGGGCTCGGTCGCCGTGCCGGGGTGGGCGAAAAGCAGGCCGTCGCAGGCCTTCTTCATCGCCGCCACCACCTTCGGGTGACTGTGGCCGATGTGCACGCTCATCAGCTGGCTGTTGAAGTCCAGGATGCGCTGCCCGGCGGCGGTGTACATATAGATGCCTTCGGCACGCACGATCGGCAACGGCTGCACCGCGCCGGTGGCCGACCAGGAGTACATCGTGTGCTTCAGACAGAGGTCGACGATCTCTTGGCCGTCCATGGCTCTCCTCAGCTCATCCAGTTGCTGTCGCGCTGCACGGCCCACTTGGTGGTGATCTTGCGCTGGCGCGTCCAGAAACGGTAGCCGTCCCAGCCGGTGATGTTGCCGTGGCCGAAGCAGGAGTCGTTCCAGCCGCCGAAGCCGAACGGCTCGCGCGGCACCGGCACACCGACGTTGACGCCGCACATCCCCGCCTCGGCTGTCGCCATCACGCGACGGGCAACATCGCCGGAAGTGGTGTAGACGGTGGCGGCGTTGCCGTAGGGGTTGTCGCCTTCGATGCGCAGCGCCGCTTCGAGGGTCGGCACCCGGACGATCGACAGCACCGGGCCGAAGATCTCCTCGCAGCCGGCCTCCGACGACGGATCGACGCCGTCGAGAATCGTCGGCCCCACCCACCAGCCGGAGGCCTGCTCCGCCTGGTCGGGCCGGCGTCCACGACCGTCGACGAGCACCCGCGCTCCGTTCGCCGCCGCCTTCGCGATCGCCGTGGTGATCCGCTCCGCGGCGGCCGCGGTCGCGACCGGACCCATTTCGCTCCCCAGCCGGATCTCGGCCGCGCGCGCCGAGATGCGCCCGAGAAGCGGATCGATCTCCGCCGGGTCGCCGACGGCGAGCAGCACCGAGGCCGCCATGCAGCGCTGGCCGGCGCAGCCGGTGAACGAGGCGACGATGTTCTCGACTGCGACCTCCGGATCGGCGTCGGGGACGAGGATCAGGTGGTTCTTGGCGCCACCGAGGCAAAGCGCGCGCTTGCCCGAGGCGCAGGCGCGCGCGTAAACGCTGCGCGCCACCCGGGTCGAGCCGACGAAGCCGAGCGCGGCGATCCCCGGATGATCGCAGAGCCCCTCGACCACCTCCTTGCCGCCCTGGACCAGCGAGAGGATCCCCGGCGGCAGCCCGGCCTCGGCGAAGAGCTCGGCCAGCCGCATGCTGGAGAGCGGCACGCGCTCGGACGGCTTGAGGATGAAGGCATTGCCGCCCACCAGCGCCTGCGGCAGCATCCACATCGGCACCATGAGCGGGAAGTTGAACGGCACGACGCCGGCGACGACGCCGAGCGGCTCGTAGGTCAGGCCGCAAGTGACGCCGCGGCTGACCTCGAGCTCGCTTCCGGTGGCGAGATTCGGCAGCGAGCAGCCGTACTCGAGACATTCGATCGCCTTCAACACTTCGGCCTCGGCCTCGCTGTAGATCTTGCCGTTCTCGTGCGACACCAGCCAGGAGAGCTCGGAGAGGTCGCGCAGCAGCAGCTCGCGCGTCCGGTAGAGGACCTGCGCGCGATCGCGGATGGGCAGATCGCGCCAGGCCGGAAAGGCCGCCTGCGCCGCGGCGACCGCGGCGTCTACGTCGGCAGCGCCCGACAGCGGCACGCTCGACATCGCTCGTCCCCAGCGCGGATTCGGCACCGGTTGCGAGGCCGGCGTTCCCAGCGCTTCGCGCCAGGCGCCGCCGATCCAGTTGCGCGCCGGGACGTATTCGGTGAAGTCGTACGAAGTGGCTGCAAAACGCGGAAGGGTCATGGTGCGCAGAGCGTATCAAGCGCCGGCGAGGCGGCCCGAAAAGCAAAACCGCCGGTCCCGGGAGCTCCGGGCCGGCGGTTCTGGAGGCGGCGGAATCGCTTCAGTTCTGCGCTGGGGTGTTCTCGGCGAAGTACTCGTGGCTGTCGGCGTTGTCGACCGCCTTCTTCGGGTTGCTGTTCGCCAGGCTCCGGCACGCCGACTGGCCGTAGGCCCAGTCGTCCGTTCCGGCGACGATGTTGAAGTGCGACATCTCGTGCACCAGCGTGCCGGCTTTCGAATCGGTGCCCGTCGAGGGGGCCGACCAGAAGGCGGCGCAGACATAGATCTTGTAGGGCTGCGTCGGGTAGACGTAGGCGTAGTAGCTGTCGGTGCAGGAGCAGTCGACGACCACCGGCTTGGTCAGAAAGGCGTTCTCGATGCTGGTGTAGTGGCTCTTCGTGGTGTTGAAACGGCTGCTGTTCTTGGCGCCGAACCAGCTGGTGTAGCGCGGTCCGACCGTCGAATAGGTCTTGCCGAGGAGGTAGTTCTTGGCGCCGGTGGCGTAGGTCTTGGCGTTGTTGACCGCAGTCGTCACGGTGCTCTGCTGGCTCGACGAGCAGTTGGTGAAGGAGAGGCCCTGCGGAGCGGGCAGGGCGTTGATCGCCTCCCAGTCGATGGCATCGAGCTGCTCGGCGTCGCGCCAGACGGCCACCGCGGCGGAAGCCGCCGCTTCCGCTTCGGCGGCGAGCTCGGCAAGACGGTTGCCGGCGCCGAGGTCGAGGCGGTAGGAGACGAGGTACTCGCCGCCGCTCGCCATGTCGTAGTGGCGGGAGAGTTCGGTCCGGCCAGTGATCGACTGTCCGGGGGCGATGGCGACGAAGTCCGCCGGCGTCGGCGCCGGACGCTTGACGAGGATGCCGAGGTAGTCGACCGGCAGCCCGTCGCGCGTCACCTGGAAGAGGTCGGCCTCGAGGCGCGCCCCCGGCACCTGCCACCGCGGCACGACCATCGTGCGCGCACTGTCGTTGGTGATGGTGACCGCGGCGACGACATCGTCTTCGGCCGCGAGCCAGGCGCGATCGACTTCGAGGGTTGCGCGCAGCCCGGCGGCAGAGGCCGCACCGGCTGCGACAGCGGACAGCGCGAGAGCCAACAGGACGATGGAGCGGCAGCTTCGCATCATGAGACTTCCTCCATGAGAGTTGGGGAGCTCGCGCTGCAGGCGGCGCATGCAGCTGCCAGCACCCGACAAATCCGGAAACCCGGTTCTTGGTTTTACTGAGAAAGGCGGATTCTGGGGCGCTTCGGCGGGGAAGTCAAGGAGCGCGCTGTAGCTCGGCGAGGAGCGCGCGCAGCCGGGGCTCCTCCGGCGCGAGATCGATGGCGCGCCGCAGTGCCACGAGCGCCGCCGCGTGGTCGCCGGCGCAAAGCTGAGCCAGGGCAGCCGTGGCGAAGACGTCGGAGTTGGCCGGTGCGAGCTCGCCGGCGCGGATGAGGTCGGCGACCGCATTGCGGCAGTCGCCGCTCTGCACGCGGTAGCGCCCGCGGAAGAGCCAGAGGTCGGCCGCTTCCGGGCGGGCGGCGATGGCGCGATCGAGCAACGCCAGGCTGCGCGCGACGGCGCCAACGCGCTCGTGCGCGATCGCCCGGGCGATGACCTGCTGCGTGCCGTCGGGCAGGCCGCCGGCGAGCGCTCCCACCAGCAGCTCGTCGGCGCGCTCGGACTCGCCACCGGTGCCGCCAGCGAACAGCAGCTCCGACAGGTTCCACTGCGCCGACGCCAGCTCCGGCTCGAGCGCCAGCGCGCGTTCGAAGGCAGCGCGCGCTTCGGCTTCGCGGTGCTCGCCGCGAAGAACGAGGCCGGCGTTGTTCCACGAGCTCGCGGTGCGCGTCGCGTCGGGTCCGCCGGCGGCCAGTACGGAGGGATCGGCGCGAGTCGCCTCGCTGGCGCCGATGTAGCCCAGGGCCTGGAGCTTCGCCATCTCCTCCTGCTGAAACTGGCTGCCGCCGCCGCTGTGGTCCGCGTCCGAGTCCGCCGGGACCCGGCGCGCTGCGAGCTCGCGGAAGGCGGCGGCATAGTCGAAGGCCGGCTGCGCCGGCAGCGCCAGGCCAGCGAGCGGCCGCGGTTCTCCAGCGGGAGCGGCCGGCAGGCCGGCGAGCGTCAGCAGGGTGGGGAAGACCTGACGAAGGCGGCCGGCGTCGGATCGCCCGGGGGCGACTCCCGCGGCGCGCACCAGCCAGATTCCCTGCTGCCGGTGCCAGCGGGCCGCCGTCTGCGTCGCCGAGCTCGCCCACCGTTCGGGTCGGCCCTCGTGCCAGAGGAATCCGTGATCGGAAGCGACGACGACGCTGGCCTGCCTCCGGTCCGCCAGGGCGAGAAGGCGGCCGAGGAGCCGGTCTACCTCCTGGAAGTAGCGTTGAGGGACATCGCGGTAGTGCTCGTAGTCGCGCAGCGGAATCGTCGGCAGGCGTGGCGGAGCGAACGGCGCGAAGACATGCCCGATCGAATCGGTGCCCTGCAGGTAGACCAGCGTGAGGTCCGGGGCGGCCGCTGCGCCTCCTGAAGCGTCGCCGGCGAGCAGGGACTCCGCCATGCCGCCGTAGAGGCGCGTCTCGATCAGGATGCGGCGCAGCGCCGAGATCGGGTGGTCGTAAGCGCGCGCCGCTCCGGCGTGCGCGCGATACTCCGCTTCCGCGAGCCAGGGCAGGTACTCGCGCACGGCCGCGTAGTCCGCCGCGCGCTCGACCTCGACGAGCTTCGCCCGCGCCCAGCCGGCGCGCTCGGAAGGATAGATCGCGCCGGGTGGCGGCCCGGCCTCGACATTGAGGAAGCCGAACAGCCGGTCGGAGACCACGACGCCGTCGACCGGTTCGGCCGGATGAGTCGCCCAGAGACCGAGCACGGCGACGCGTTTGCCGGCCCAGGTGAAGGCGTTCCAGATCGCCGGCGCGCGTCGGTCCTCGCTGCCGATCGGCTCGCGCACGCCCGAGCCGGGGGCGAAGCGGCTGAAGTCGAGGATGCCGTGCTCGAGCGGCGAGACGCCGGTGAGCATCGACGTCCACAGCAGTGGCGACAGCGCCGGCATCTCGGACTCGAGCTCGCCCCAGGCCGAATCGGCACGCAGCCGCGCCAGATGCGGCATCGCCCCCTGTGCGA
>JAGOCP010000030.1 GCA_017998715.1 Thermoanaerobaculia bacterium
CCGGACATCATCGCCAACCTGCGCGAGAATCGCCCACTGGCCCTGCGCCATCCGCAGGCGATCCGCCCCTGGCAGCATGTGCTCGAACCCCTCCGGGGCTATCTTCAGGTGGCCGAGAACCTCTACGGCGGCGACCGCCAGAGCGCCGGACCGTGGAACTTCGGGCCGGTCGATGAGGACTGCCTGCCGGTCGCCTGGCTGGCGCGGGAGCTCTCGCTCAAGTGGGGCCGGGAGGTACAGTGGGAGGCGGATCGTATCCCCCACCCGCACGAAGACACCTTCCTCAAGCTCGACTGCAGCAAGGCCCGGGCCGTCCTCGGATGGGCTCCCGTCCTTCGCCTCGCGGAGGGTCTGGAGTGGATCACGGACTGGTATCGCGCGATGGATGCCGGCGCCGACATGCGCGCCGTTACCCTCGCGCAGATCGAACGCTACCGCGGGCTGGCAGCCGGGCGGTCGGATCGCTCGCTCAACGCCGCCCTCGTGTCCGCCTAGTAGCGCTTCTCGACCGGCGGCAGGCGACGGGGGCGCAGGCGCTTCAAGCGCTCCTTCCACTCCTTGAGTTTGAGAAAAATGGGGACAGGCACGCTTTTCTCCCTTGGCGAGAAAGGCGTGCCTGTCCCCATTTTTCGCTCGCCGTGGAAGCGGGCGAAGTAGCTCTGCTGGGGGATGCGCTCGGCGGTCGCCCCGGGAACTTTGGTGGCGACGACGAAGAGCGCCACCTGGCGGGCGCCGAAGCCGCCGTAGGCAAGAGGATCGAGGCAGCCGGGTGTGTAGCGCCGGATCTTCCACGGCGTCGAATGGAAGCGGCCGCGGAACCAGTAGGGAAAGAACTCGAAAAAATACTCGGCCTCGATGCGCCAGCCGTTGGCGGTGTAGAAGTCGTGGAAGAGCGTCGGCGAGAACATGTAGAAGCCGTGGTCCACATGGTTCGTCGACGGCGCCATGCCGTGGATGACGCGGCCTCCCTCCCTGACCAGCGCGTGCAGGTTGGCGAAGACCTGTGGCAGGTCGAAGACGTGCTGGATGGTGCCGGCCTCGAACACGGTGTCGAAGCGGCCCGCGAGCTCCGCCGGCACCGGCAGGTTGAGGTCGAAGACATGGTCGGCGCCCTCCCAGTCGGAGACGTCGGCGCTTTCGACATGCTCGCACCCCAACAGGCGGAAGAAAGTGCGGTCGTCGACGCAGCCGGCGGCGGCGAGCTCGGGTTGGTGCGACAGCGCGGGATCGGCGACCGGAGCGAGCGGCGACGACTGTTCGCGCGCCCAGCGCTCGAGCTCTGCGCGCGTCGCGTAGACCGCCATCCGCCCGAGTTCGAGGAGACTGCCGCCGAACGGTCGCGCGCGCGCCTCGTCGAGGAGCAGCCGGGCCGTGCCGCGGGGGATACCCATCAGCTCGGGCGGCTGTAGGCGCCGGAGGCCAGCTCGCCTCGCAGGCCGACGATCGTCCGGTGCAGCCCTTCTTCGAGGCCGATCGCCGGGCGCCAGGCGAGCCGGCTGAAGCTCTTGCCGACGTTGGCGCGGCGCACGAACTCGAGCGGCCGGTCGGCGAACGCGCCGATCTCGGGAGGCGGGGCGGCGAGGGCATGGCAGATCTTCTCGACGATCTGGCGCACGGTGACGAGCTCGCCGCTGCCGATGTCGAACGTCTCCCCCTCGATGCCGGCGACTTCGGCCGCGGCGAGAAGCCCGGCGACGACGTCGTCGACGTAGATCCAGTCGACCGGCCGCGTGCCGCTGGTCAGACGCGGGGCTTCGCCGCGCAGTGCGGCGAGGATCGAATACGGCACGACCTTGGTGTGGTCGACCTGTCCCGGTCCATAGACCATGAAGATCCGGGCGGTGACGACCGGAGTGCCGTAGAGCGAGTGGAAGAAGCGCGCATAGAGCGACGATGCAGCCTTGGCCGCAGCGTAGGGAGAGCCCGGCGCCTCGAGCGCGTTGCGCTCCGGCTCCTCCATCGTGCCGGCGACGACGATCCGCTTGCAAGTCCCGGCCGGCGCGGCGCTCGCCGCCGCGAGCAGCCGGACGGTGCTCTCGAGATTGGCCTGGAAGGCAGGCAGCACGAACTCCAGCTCGCGCCGGCCGGTGACCAGACTGGCGAGATGGAAGACGATCTCGGGCCGGGCGGAGGCCAGCACGCGCTCGCTCTCGCCGGCGACCGCGAGGTCGGCCTGCCACCATCGCAGGTTGTCGGGGCCGGTCGGCTGCGGCCGCCGCGACACCGCATGCACGCGACATCCGGCCGCAAGCAGCGTGCGGACAAGGTGGGCACCGAGGAAGCCGGAGGCGCCGGTGACGAGGACGGGTACGGGCTGCAAGGGCAAATCCTACCGCAAAGCGCCGACCCCAAACCCCTGTGATACCTTGCCAGCCTGCATGCGCGGGAGTGCCCTCGCCGGCCGCGGCCGGCGTTTCTTCGAGCGGTTGTCGCGACGGATCCGGCGGGTGGAAAGCCGGGTGGTGTCGCTCGCGCCGCCGCCGCTCGCCGGCCAGCCGGCCTCTCGACCGGTCGGCCGTGCGCTGCTCTCCTACATCCTCGATCCCTTTCTCCTCCCGGAGGGCAGCCCCGAGCCGCATTCGCACACTCACTTCTGGGAGTCGCGCGAGATCGGCCGGCTCCTCGTCGCAGCAGGTTTCGAGCTCGACGTCATCCACTGGACCAACCGCAGCTTCCTGCCTGAGCGTCCCTACGACCTGTTCATCGACGTGCGCCTGAACCTCGAGCGCCTGGGTCCGCTGCTCGGACCCGACTGCCTCAAGTTGATGCACATCGAGACGGCGCACTGCGACTTCTACAACCCGGCGCAACGGCGCCGGCTCGCCGAGCTCGCGGAGCGTCGCGGCATTCGCCTGGCGCCGTACAAATTGCTCGAGCCGAACGGCGCCATCGAGCATGCGCACGCCGCGACGATCCTCGGCAACCGCGCCACCCAGGCGACCTACGCCCACGCCGGCAAGCCGCTCTGGCCGGTGCCGATCTCGCAGCCTTTTCTCTATCCCTTCCCGCCGGCAAAGGACTATCTGGAGGCGCGTCGCCGGTTCCTCTGGTTCGGCAGCGGCGGCCTCCTGCACAAGGGGCTCGACCGGGTGCTCGAGGTCTTCGCCGCGCTGCCCGATCTGGAGCTCACCGTGCTCGGCCCGATCGACCGTGAGCCCGAGTTCGAGCGCGCGTTCGCGCGCGAGCTCTACCGGACACCCAACATCCACACCCACGGCTGGATCGATGTCGCGAGCCCGGAGTTCCTCGCCATCGCCCATCGGCACCTCGCTCTCGTCTACCCTTCCTGCTCCGAAGGACAAAACGGCGGCGCGGTGACCTGCATGCACGCCGGGCTCATTCCGCTGCTTTCGCGCGAGAGTGGCATCGATCTCGATGCGGAGTACGGCGTCGAGCTCGTCTCTTCGTCGCTCGAGGAGATCCGCGGGCGCGTGCTCGAGCTCGCTGCCCGCCCCCCCGCCGACCTCGAAGCGATGAGCCGGAGCGCCTGGGAGTGGGTGCGCGCCCACCATACCCGCGAGCAGTTCTCGCGCGTCTATCGCTCGTCCGTGCTCGAGATCCTCGAGCGCTTCCGCCCGGCGCTCGCCCGGTCGGTCCGCGAGCGCGGCGCATGAGCTCCGCCTTCGCCGCCCGCTGGCTCTACCTCTCGCCGCATCTCGACGATGTCGCGCTCTCCTGCGGCGGACAGATCGCGCGCGCGACCCGTGACGGTGTTGCCGTCGACATCGTCACGATCTTCGCCGGCGACGAGCCCGGGCCCGCCGAGGAAGCCGCGTCCCCGCTGGTGGCGAAGATCTACGCCCTCTGGGAGCTCGCCGCCGGAGAGGTGATGGCGACCCGGCGCCGCGAGGACCTGGCCGCCTGCCGGGAGCTCGCGGCGCAAGGGCTGCATTGGGAGCTCCAGGAGGCGATCCACCGCCGGCCGGAGGCCGGCGGCGAAGCGCTCTATCCCACTCTCGAGCGGCTCTTCGGCGAGATCGCGCCGCAGGAAGAGCCCCTCGTCGCGCGTCTCGCCGAACGCCTCGCCGGAATCCCCGGCGCCGCGACGTGCGCCAGGGTGGTCGCGCCCCTGGGCGTCGGCGGCCACGTCGATCACCGCATCGTGCGGGCCGCCGCCGAGCGCGCCTTCGGCACCGCGCTGCTCTACTACGAGGAGTTTCCCTACATCGTCTGGAAGCTCTTTGCGCTCTACCGCGCCGGCATTCACGGACGCTCCTGGGAGGCCATGCGGCAGCCGCTGACGGCCGACGACATCGCCGTGCGCATCGCCGCGATCGCCTGCTACGCTTCCCAGGTGACGCCGCTCTTTCGCTCCCCCGATCGCATCGAACGCCTGGTCCGTCGGCATGTCCGCCGGGCGGGCGGCGAACGCCTGTGGCGGCGGAGCGGGCGGCGGCCCGACGGGATCTCGGCCTGATGTCCGCCGCCAGGATGCGGGTCGCGGTGACCGGCGGAGCCGGCTTCATCGGCAGTCACCTCTGCGAGCACCTGGCTCTAACCGGGCACGACGTGCTGGCGATCGACGACTTGTCGCGCGGGCGGCGCGAGAACCTCCCGCAGGGCCTTCCCCTGGAGGTTCGCGGCATCGGCGACGCGGCTCTGGGAGAGCGCCTGGCGACCTTCGCCCCGGACGCGCTAGTGCACCTCGCGGCCCAGGTCGATGCGCGGCGCAGCCTCGAGGACCCGGTCTTCGATGCGCAAGTGAATATCCTCGACACCGTGCGGCTGTTTGCCGCCGCCGCCGCTGCCGGCGCCAAGCGGATCGTCTTCGCCAGCAGCGCTGCGGTCTACGGCGATCCGGAGGAGATCCCGACGCCCGAGGAATCGCCGCTCTCCCCGCTCTCGCCCTACGGCATCGGCAAGCTCGCCGGCGAGGGCTATCTCGCCTTCTTCGCCCGCCGCCACGGCATCTGCGGTGTCGCGTTGCGCTTCGCCAACGTCTACGGACCGCGCCAGGAGTCGGTCGGCGAAGCCGGGGTCGTCGCCGTGTTCAGCCAGCGCCTGCTCGCCGGCGAGCCGGTCACCATCCATGGCGACGGCCGACAGACGCGCGACTTCATCTACGTCGAGGATGTCGCCCGGGCCTGCCACCTCGCCCTCGCCGGCCCTCCCGGCGTTTACAATGTCGCTACGGGAGTCGAGACCGACGTCCGCCGGCTCTACGCGCGCCTTGCCGCCGTGCTGCGCCCGGGCAGCGAGCCGCTGCACGGCCCGGCGGTCGTCGGCGAGCCACGCCGGTCAGCGCTCGATCCGTCGCGCGCCGAGGTCGAGCTCGGTTTTCGCGCCGAGCGGCCGCTGGCGGAGGGACTCGCCCGCACCGCCGGCTGGTTCCAGGATCGATCGAGGGAGAGACGATGAACGAGGGGCGCAACGACAGGACCCGCCAGGTGGTTTCCGGACCGACGGCCGCAATGCCGGTCGTCATCCTCTGCGGCGGACAGGGCACGCGCCTGCGCGAGCACACCGACAACGTGCCGAAGCCGATGGTGGAGATCGGTGAGCAGCCGATCCTCTGGCACATCATGAAGCTCTATGGCATGCGCGGCTTCCGGCGCTTCATTCTCTGCCTGGGCTACAAGGGTTGGGTGATCAAGCAGTACTTCCTGCGCTACCACGAGATGCGGCGAGACTTCACCGTCTCGATGAAAGGCGACCCGCCAGAGGTCCGCTTCCACAACCAGATGGGCGAGGAGGACTGGCAGGTGACCTGCGCCGAGACGGGTGCCGACAGCGGCACCGGCGGGCGGCTCAAGCTGGTCGAGAGCTATGTCGACGCCGAGGACTTCTGCTTCACCTATGGCGACGCGGTCGGCACCGTCGACCTCGACGCCCTGCTCGCCTTCCATCGCGCCCAGGGCCGGATCGCGACCGTCACCGGCGTCCATCCGACTTCACGCTACGGCGAGATGAAGGTCGACGGCGGCAAGGTGGTCGAGTTCAACGAGAAGCCGACGGTCGCCGAAGGCGTCGTCTCGGGCGGGTTCTTCGTTTTCAACCGCCGGGTCTTCGACTATCTGGGTTCCGACCCGAAGGTCTTCCTCGAGCTCGAGCCGCTGCAGAAGCTGGCGCGCGACGGCGAGCTTTCGGTGTTCGTCCACGAGGGCTTCTGGCATCCGATGGACACCTACCGCGACTGGCTGCACTTGAACGAGCTGTGGAAGTCGGGGCGCGCCCCGTGGAAAGCCTGGGAGTGACGCCGGACGACGCGCCCGGCCTTTCGTTGGTGATTCCGCTCTACAACGAAGCGGAGAATCTCCCCGTGCTCGCGGCGGAGATCCGTCGGGCGCTCGAACCCACCGGCAAGCGCTGGGAGAGCCTGTTCGTCGACGACGGCTCGACCGACGGCAGCTTCGAGGTCCTCCAGACCCTCGCGGCGGAGGACCGGACGGTGCGGATCCTCCGCCATCGCAAGAACGCCGGACAGTCGGCCGCCCTCGCCGCCGGTTTCGCGGTGGCGCGCGGCGGCATCGTCGTGACCCTCGACGCCGATCTGCAGAACGACCCGGCCGACATCCCGGCGCTCCTCGCCCGGCTCGGCGAATCGGCCGCGACCAGCGACTGCGACGCGGTCTCCGGCGTCCGCCAGAGGCGCCAGGACAGCTGGGTCCGACGCATCTCGTCGCGGGTGGCCAACAGCGTGCGCAACTGGGCGACCGACGAGCAGGTGAGCGATGTCGGCTGCTCGCTGAAGGCCTACCGCCGCGAGGTCCTCGAGCGCCTGCCGATGTTCACCGGCATGCACCGCTTCCTGCCCACGCTGGTGCGCTGGAACGGCGCCCGCCTGGCGGAGATCCCGGTGAACCACCGCCCACGCCTGCATGGCACCGCCAAGTACGGCATCGGCAACCGCCTCTTTCGCGCCCTCGCCGACCTGATGGCGGTGCGCTGGATGCGCACGCGCTGGATTCCGCGCGGCAATCTGGAGGTGGTCGAGGAGATCCGCCCGCCCGCGGCGGCGCAGATCGCGGAGCGCCAGCGATGAGTCTCTTCGAGCGCCTCGGCCTGCTGGTTCTCGGTCTCGTGCTCTTCCTGCCGGGAATCGGCGGCCGCGACCTGTGGAATCCGGACGAGCCGCGCTACGCCGAAGTCACGCGCGAGATGCGGCAGAGCGGCGACTTTTTCGTGCCGCACCTGAACGGCAAGATCTACTCCGAGAAGCCGCCGCTTCTTTTCTGGTCGATCGCCGCTGCGTCGCTAGCCACCGGCGAGGTCGGCCCCGTCGCCGCCCGGCTGCCCTCGCTCGCCGCCGCCATCGTTACGCTCTTCCTCCTTTTCGGCATGGCGCAGCGGCTCTTCGACCGCCGCGTCGCCTGGTGGTCGGTCGCCATTCTCGCCACTTCCGGGCGGATCCTCTGGCAGGCGCGGGTCGGGCAGATCGACATGCTGCTGCTCTGCCTGGTCACGCTGGCGATGTACTTCTTCGTCCGCGGCTGGCTCGAGCACCGGCCGGGGTTCTTTCGCCTCTTCTTCGTCGCCGCCGGGCTGGGAACCCTGGCCAAGGGCCCGGTGGGCCTCCTTCCGCCGCTGCTTTCCATCCTTGCCTTCGCCGTGCTGACGCGCGAGCGGTCGCGCCTGCGCGAGATGCGCATCGGTTCGGGCCTGGCGATCTGGGCCGCGGTCGTCCTGCTCTGGCTCGTCCCTGCCGC
Source organism: Thermoanaerobaculia bacterium (assembly GCA_017998715.1). Classification (GTDB taxonomy): domain Bacteria; phylum Acidobacteriota; class Thermoanaerobaculia; order Multivoradales; family JAGPDF01; genus JAGPDF01. Next base: position 7,647 of record JAGOCP010000030.1, read on the forward strand.
CGTCACCGGCGGTACCGGCTATCTCGAGACGCTGGTGATCAAGCAGAACGTCACCCGCTACGCCGATCCCTGGCACCACTTCCAGCCCTTCTACTACTACCTGACGACAGTGCCGGCGGACTTCCTGCCCTGGTTCTTCTTCCTTCCCGGCGCCCTCTGGCTCGGCTGGCGCCGCGCCACCGCCAACGACCGCCGCGGCTACCTGTTCGCCTTCTGCTGGATGGCGGTGACCGTGCTCTTCTTCAGCCTCTCGCCGGCCAAGCGCACGGTCTACGTGCTGCAGATGTTCCCGGCCATGGCGATGATCGTCGCCTGGTCGATGAGCGAGATCGCCGCGAGCTGGGGCCGGCTGCGGCGCTTCGCCCTGGTACCGGCGGTGCTCCTCGCAGCGCTCTTCGCCGCGCTGCCGCTGGGTTGGATCGCCTTCGAGCGTCTGCGTCCCGACCGCGCCGCCAAGCTCCTGCGGCAGTTCGAGCCGCTCGGACCCGGCCTCTTCACCGAGCTCGCGCTCCTGGTCGGAATTCTCTTCGCCGGCGCGCTCGCCGCCTGGGGCCTCGGGCGCCGCGGCCATCCCGGCCGGGTGGTGACATCCCTCGCCACCGGCATGGGCGTCGCGGGCCTCCTCGCGGTGCTGCTCATCCTGCCGCGCTTCGATCCGATCAAGAGCGCGCGGCCGCTGTCGCAGAAGATCGTCGAGCTCTCGGCCCCCGGCGAGCCCTATGCCATCTACCCGCGGCTCGATCCGAGATTCGTCTTCCACACCCGCAGGTACGCCGAGACTCCTGGGTCAGAAGAAGAGCTGCGGGCATTTGTCGCGCGCGAGGGCAAGGTCTGGTTGCTGATCACCCGACCCGCGCTCGCCAAGCTCGTGCTGCCCCTGCCGCTGGGCGAAGTGGCGCGCGACGCCGAACGCGAGGACGGCTACGTGCTGCTCGCTACAGGCTACCCGCTCGCCGCAACCGCGGCGCCGGCCACTGCTGCCCGCTGACCCGTCCCGCGGTTAGCGCGGATCCGCTTCGACCGGCGCGTCGTCGTCGCTCGGTCGCTTCCAGGTGGCCTCGCTGTCGTCGAAGGCCGGCAAGTCGAGCTTCTCGCCGCGCGCCTCGCGGATGCGGTACTCCCAGAGCCGGGCGTATTTCAGGAAGACGCCGAACGACTGCAACGAGCACAGCACCAGGCCGTGCATGCCGTCGAGAATGCCGAGCTGAAAGAAGTAGGTGCGCATGAAGCGCCACCAGGGGCGCACGACCAACTCGATCAATCCAGCCTGGCGGCCGTCGCGAAACGCCTGCGCCGCGCCCCACTCGGCGTAGTTCAGGAACTTGCCGAAGTACTGGTCGAAGGTGCGGAAGGTGTAGTGAAGAAACGGATTCTTGAGCACCGGCACCGGGCCGGCGATCTCGAGGTCGGCGTGCACGCGCCGGTTGGGGTAACGCCCCTTGTCGCGCCGGAAGAGACGCACCACCTTGTCGGTCGACCAGCCGGAGTGGCGGATCACCTTGTCGATGAAGATGTTCTCGCGCCGGATGTAGAAGCCGTCGATTGCCGGCTCGCTGGCCAAGACCGCCAGGATCTCCCTCGCCAGAGCCTCGGGCACGCGCTCGTCGGCATCGATGATCAGGACCCACTCGTGCTGCACCCGGTCGAGCGCCCAGTTCTTCTGCGCCGCCGAGCCGAAATACTGCCGCTGCAGGACGGTGATCGGGAAGGTGCGGGCGATCTCCACGGTGCGATCGGTCGAGAACGAGTCGACGAGCAGGATCTCGTCCGCCCAGAGCACCGACTCGAGGCACTCGGCGACGTTGATCTCCTCGTTGAACGTGGTGACGATGACCGAGAGCTTCTTGCGTCCCGGCGCGGCGCGGAGGGAGTCGAGGGTGGGATTTTTCGCGGCCATGCTCAGGCTCCTGCGTCCGGCACCAGAAAGCGATCGATGCCGCGGGCGCGTCCCGAGGTCTCGTCGATGTCGATCAGAACGCCAGCCAGCCGCACGTCGCGCTTGGCGACCTCGAACGCGGCCGGCGCCTGGGTGAGAAATCGCTGCAGCACGCGGTCCGAGCGAAACCCGATCACCCCCTCGTAGGGGCCGGTCATCCCGGCATCCGTGAGAAAGGCGGTTCCCTGCGGCAGGACGCGATGGTCGGCGGTCGGCACATGGGTGTGGGTGCCGACGACCGCGCTCACCCGACCGTCGAGATAGACGCCGAGCGCCTGCTTCTCGCTCGTCGCCTCGGCGTGAAAGTCGACGAAGACGACCTTGATCTTCTTGTCGAGCTCGGCGAGCAGGCGATCGGCGACGCGGAACGGCGAGTCGAGGTTCTTCATGAAGACCTGGCCCTCGAGATTCATCGTCGCCACCCGCACACCGGAGGCGGTCTCGCCGATGTGGACGCCGCGCCCGGGGTTGCCCTCCGGGTAGTTCGCCGGCCGCAGCAGCCGCGGCTCGTGCACCAGCATGTCGAGAACCTCCTTCTTGTCCCAGACATGGTTGCCAGTGGTGAGGGCGTGGATCGGCAGGTCGTCGAGCTCCGCGAGCGTCTCCGGCGTCACGCCGAAACCGCCGGCCATGTTCTCGACGTTGACGACCACATAGTCGACCCGGTGCTCGTCGACGAGCTTCGGCAACAGGCGCTTCAACGCCTGTCGGCCGGGCTTGCCGATCACGTCGCCGACGAAAAGGAGCTTCATCGCGCGAACTCGACGGCGCGCGTTTCGCGGATGACCGTCACCCGGATCTCGCCGGGGTAGGTGAGCTCGGCCTCGATCCGCTTGGCGATGTCCTTCGACAGCCAGATTGCCTGCTCGTCGCCGATCTTGCCGCTGTCGACGATGATCCGCACCTCACGGCCGGCCTGGATGGCGAAGCTCTTCTGCACACCCTTGAAGCTGTTGGCGATCTCTTCGAGCTTCTCCAGCCGCTTGACGTAGGTTTCGAGCACCTCCCGCCGGGCGCCCGGACGGGCCGCCGAGAGGGCATCGGAAGCGGTGACCAACACCGCCTCGACCGTCTGCGGGTCGAAGTCGCCGTGGTGGCAGGCCATGGCGTGCACGACATCTTCCGATTCGCCGTACTTGCGGAGCAGCTCGATGCCGAGCTGGACATGGGTGCCGTCGACCTCGCGGTCGATCGCCTTGCCGATGTCGTGCAGGAGCCCGGCGCGCTTGGCGATGGTGACGTTGACCTTGAGCTCGGCCGCCATCGTCGCGGCGAGGAAGGCGACCTCCTTCGAATGCTGCAGCACGTTCTGCCCGTACGAATAGCGGTAGCGCAGGCGACCCATGAGCTTGACCAGCTCGGGGTGCATGCCCGGAATCTTGAGCTCGAGGAGGGCGGCGTCGCCCTCCTGCTGGATGCGCTGCTCGAACTCCGCCTTGACCTTCTCCACGACCTCTTCGATGCGCGCCGGATGGATGCGGCCGTCGGCGATCAGGCGCTCCAGGGAGACGCGAGCGATCTCGCGGCGGTAGGGGTCGAAGCCGGAGAGGATCACCGCCTCGGGAGTGTCGTCGACGATCAGGTCGATGCCGGTGGCGAGCTCGAGGGCGCGGATGTTGCGCCCCTCGCGGCCGATGATCCGGCCCTTCATCTCGTCGCTCGGCAGCTCGACGACCGAAACCGTGGTCTCCGAGATGTAGTCGGAAGCCAGGCGCTGCACGGCGAGACCCATCAGCCACTGCGCCTTGCGGTTGCCCTGCTCGCGCGCCTCGTCCTCGATGCGCTTGACCAGATGGGCGGCATCGATGCGCGCTTCGTTCTCGAGGCCGCGCGTCAGCTCGTCCTTGGCCTGCTGCGCCGTCAGCCCGGCGATCTGCTCGAGACGGTTGCGCTGTTCGGCGACCAGGCGATCGGCCTCGATCTCCTTGCCCGCGACCTCCTTCTCCCGCCCGGTGACCGCGCGATCGCGGCCGACGATCTCTTTGTCGCGCTGGTCCAACTCGCTCAGGCGCTTGTCGAGGCTGTCTTCCTTCTGGGTAAGACGGCGCTCGAGCGTCTCGAGTTCACCGCGGCGCGCCCGCGAAGCCGTTTCGAACTCGGTGCGCGCCTGGAGAAGCTTCTCCTTGGCGGCGAGCTCGCCCTCTTTGAGCTTGGCTTCGCTGTCCCGCCGCGCCTCTTCGCGCATGCGGGTGGCTTCGCGCTCGGCCTCGGCGAGTCGCTTCTCGCCGACGTGGCGAATCTGCGACCACCCGTAGGCCAGCACGGCTGCTGTGACGACGATCGCGGCGACCGCGATCCAGAGAGCCGGATTCATGAGCCCACCCCACGATCGTGCTGCGTATCGGGGCGAGGCCGTGATGCCGGGTGCCGGAAGTTAAGAGGCACCCTCTGAGGGAACCGCGCGAGACGCTGCGTTTAGAACCTGAAACGCGTCAGGTGGGTGTCCTCATGAGCGGCCGTCAGCGTCCCGGTCGGAGCCGGGCAGGCACGGGCCGCGCGGATATCGGACTCCCTGAGTTGCAATGTTGGTTCTACAGTGCGTCGGCTCGTCACGGTCCCCTCAGAGGATGCCGCTAAGTGTCACTCGTCCTGCCCTTCCCAAGCTGCTCGAAACGCCGCGGAAGTCAGCCCTTCAGGGCCTCCGCGAGCCGCTCCGTCAGCTCCATCACCCGCGTCTCGACCTCGCTCCGCTCCCCCGCCGCATGCTGCTCGCTCCGGGAGAGTTCATCCGCCAGGTTCAGCGCCACGAGAATCGCCAGCTTGCCGGTGTCCGCCGTCACGGCGTGACCCGCCAGCTCGCGCATCCTGCGGTCGACCTGAGCGGCCAGATCGGCCAGATTGCCCCCGTCGTGGCCCCCGCGGATATGGTACGTGGCGCCGAAGATCTGAACTTCCGTGGTGCTGGAAGAACCGGATTCCGACATCCTTGCCACTCCTCACCGTTTCCGGGTGCCCTTTGAGAGCCTCCGCCAGAGCGAACTATACCATCGGGTGGGGGTCCGGAAGCTCCTTGCCGGGAGCCGGAAAGTCCTGCGGGCGAGGAGTTTACGCCGCGCTGCGGCGAGAATCCGGATCAGAGAACGACGAGATTCGACGCGCTTGCGCCAACCACCGCATCGAGCGCGATCGTCTGGTCGAAGGTCACGAGTCTGCCGCCATGGGCGACCGCCAGCGCGAGGAGGTAGGCGTCGGTGACCTGGCGGGGACCGTGAATTCGCGAGCGGTCGAAGACCTGGTCGTCGAGCAGGCTCAGGTCGCACGGCCAGAAAGCGTGGTGCTCACTCTGCGTGGCGCGCGCCAGGCGGGCGATCGCGAGCGCCGTCGGCACCGGGCTCGGATACCGCGGCTGACTGACCACCCTCACGAAGCCGTTCTCAGTCAGTGCGCACGAGGCCCAGCCGTGATGAACCTCCGCCCCGAACCAGAGGCGGGCCCGGGCGTGATCGATGTGATCCGAATCGAAGAGGGCAATGAGGACGTTGACGTCGAGGAGCGCCCGCATGGCGAAGCTCCTCGGGCTCGCCGGCGGCGCTCCTTTCACTCGGGCTCGCCCTCGCGCAACTGGTCGATCACGGTGTTCGAGATCGCCGGGCCCCGATGGGGGAACGGCTCGAAGCCGTAGAAGCTCGGGGTCTCGGCGATTTCCACACCCCGCAGACTCCCGGTCAGCGCCTCCCGCGCGAGCTCCGAAAGCACCTCGCCCGCGGAGCGCTTTTCTCGCCGGGCGCGCTCCTTGACGGCTTGGAGAACATCGTCATCGACATCCAGGGTGGTGCGCATGCATCAGATGTTAGCACATCAACGCCAACCCGCTGCGAGGGACTCCATGGGCTCGGCAGGCCCAGCGAGAGGAGGGTAGGATCGCGAGCCGTCGTTCGATCGCTCGAAACGCAGCATGGAAACTGAATTTCGGAGAACTGTCCATGGAGTGGATTTCCGACCCGCAGATCTGGATCGCCTTCGCGACGCTTCTCGCGCTCGAAGTCGTTCTGGGGATCGACAACGTGATCTTCATCGCCATCCTGGCCGACAAGCTGCCGGAGCACCAGCGCGGCAAGGCGCGCAACCTCGGGCTGGGCCTCGCCATGGTCATCCGCATCCTGCTGCTGCTGTCGATCGCCTGGATCGCCAGGCTGACGACGCCGCTGTTCGCCGTTGTCGGGCACGAGATTTCCGGTCGCGACCTGATCCTCATCCTGGGCGGACTCTTCCTGATCGCCAAGTCGACGTTCGAAGTGCACGACAGCCTCGAAGGGGGCGAGGAGCACCACCGCGCGACGAAGGCGAAGGCGGCGTTCGCCGGCGTCATCGTCCAGATCCTGCTGCTCGACATCGTCTTCTCGCTCGACTCGGTGATCACGGCGGTCGGCATGACCGACAAGCTCGGCGTCATGGTCGCGGCGGTGATCGGCGCAGTGGCGGTGATGCTGTTCTTCGCCGGCTCGATCAGCGACTTCGTGCGGCGGCATCCGACGGTCAAGATGCTGGCGCTCTCGTTCCTCATCCTGATCGGCGTTTCGCTACTCGGCGAAGGGCTCGAGTTCCACATCCCGAAGGGGTACGTCTACTTCGCGATGGCGTTCTCGATCGCCGTCGAGATGCTGAACCTCCGCCTGCGCCGCGGCAAGGCGGTCGAGCTCCACCAGCGGATCGCGGAGGGCGACCAGAGCGGATCGTGAGCCCGGCGGCGCGCTTCGAGCTCTTGGCTGACCAGGCGCTCGAAGCGCGCTTCGCTTCTCATCTGCTGCCCATCATGACTTCGGCTCGGCCGGTGCCGGCGGCGTCGGGTGGTGCTCCTTCATCCACGCCCCCAGCCCCTCCATGTCCTGCACGAGATCGCGGAACTCCTTGCCCTTGCCGGTGAGCTTCTTCGAGCCGGGTTTGGTGACATGGCAGCTGGTGCAGGCGCCGAAGGTGGCCTTGAGATCGTCGAAGCCGGCAATCGTGCCCATCGACTCGTAGTACTTCCCCTGGTCCGTGAGGAGCTTGCTGCCCGGCTTGTCGTGGCAGACGGTGCAGGAGAGGTTCTCCTGCTTGCCGATTTTCTCGGTGCCCGAGGCCAGCGTGCCGGCGAAGAGTGCGACGGCGACCGTCATTCCTGCTGCGGCGAGGATTCTGGATCGATTCATGGCGTCCTCCGTCAATGGCTCGACCGCGACTTCGCCCACGAGATCCCGAAGGCAACCGTCCACTGGCTGTGGTCGACGCGTGCTCCGGGGCCGAAAGGGTTCACCATCGGGTCGGTGTTGTTGTTGGTGTTCGAGGCGTTGAACGCGTGCTCGAGGGCGAACTCGTAGGTGACGCTGCCCCGGAGAACGCTCGCGCCGACCGAAAGATGGTGCTCGGTCGTCGCCGGGAAGAGCGGAGTGAGAGTGTCGTCGGGGACGGGATTCTCGCCGTAGTTGTAGCCGGCACGCAGCGTCCACCGGTCGCTCGTCCGCCACTCGCTGCCCAGCGCGAGTACCCAGACGTCTTCCCAGTTGAATACGAACGGCAGCTCGACGCGGGTCGGCGCGCCGGCGACGGAGGGCGCGGTGCCGGTGACCAGAATCGTGTCGATGGCGCCATCCCAGAAGTAGCGCTTGACGTCCACCAGCAGCAGCCAGTCGTCGGTCACCCGCACCGCCGTGCCGATGCCGGCCTGCGCCGCGAAGGTGAAGCCGTCCATCTCGGCCTCGTAGTCGACCTTCTGGGCGAGCCCGGGCATCTGCCGGAAATCGACCCGCAGCGTGCCGCCGTCGAAGGTGCTGCTGGTCTTCGTCTGGTAGATCGCGCCGAAAGACCAGCGCGGATTCGGCCGCCACCAGCCGCCTAAACGCAAGCTCGTCTGCAGGCCGCCGGCGTCCTCCATTTTCGGCCCGAAGAAGCTCATCTGCGGATTCTGGGTGTTGAAGAACGAGGTGTCGGGAAAGAACCGGAACGATGCGTCGGCGTAGCCGAGATTGAGCGTCGCGCCGATCGCGAGGTCTTCGGAGAACGAGTAGGCGACTGTCGGCGAGAGGGTCATGAAGCGCACCTGGGTATAGGTCTGATCCTGCGTGCCGAAGAAGGTGTTCAAGTCGTCGAAGGTCGCGCCCATTCCGCCCTGGGCGATGAAACCGACGCCCCAGGCCCACGGCGTCTCCTTGCCCGAGCGCACCCAGGCGAAGGCGGGCAGCGGAAAGTAGCGGTCGCTCGCGGCGGTGGGCGCGTTCACCATGTTCTCGAACTCGAGTGTCGGCGCGAGGACCGCGAGGCTGGCCGTGAAGTGATCGCCTTGCAGCTGCGCGATCCCCGCCGGATTCGAGTTCAGACCGAGAGAGCGGTCGGAGACAGCGAGATTGGCGCCACCCCGGCCGAGCTCTTCCGGCCCGTAGCCGGTGAGATAGAGGCCGTTGGTCGCATGGACCGCGACGGTAGCGGCGAAGGCAAGCGTGATCCCGGTGAGGGCATTGCGGTAGAGGTTCATCAGATGACTCCCTTGGACTCCTCCTGCGGATGGTTCATGGCAGATCGATCCACTTCGGCGGTTGGGGAAGGCCGGCGATCCGGGTCAAGACGCGGAACGACTCGAACGGCCCGGACGGCTCGGACGAGGGCCGACGAAAGAGCCGGTCGAGCTCGGCCGCAGGCAGGCCAGCGAGGCGCGACACGGTGCCGGGCTCGGGCGCCGACCCGTCGCGCGCCGCCGCTTCGCGGCAGCACAGGACCACGCGCCAGTGGCGCGGGGTGAGCCCCCCGAGACCGGTTTCGCGGGCCAGCTCCTCGGCGATCTCCGGGGTCCAGGCGAGCGCGTCGACGAGAAAACCGCTCTCGTCGACCTCGACATCGCGTCCCGGCAGAGTCCGTCTCGGCATCGCCAGCTGCCTCCGGCGAGGCCTTATCGCAGACCCCGTGCCGCCACCTCCGACTACTGAAACCAAAGGACTTGCCGGGATGGACTCGAAAAGTGGCCGGAGTTTTGAAACGTCTCGTTGCAACGCTTTGTTCCGAGTTGAAACAGGAGCTGCAACGGCGGTCGTGGGGGCCGCCGCCAGGGCGAGAGCACCGCGACCGGTTCAGCTGGCGAAGCCGAACTCGCGCATCTTGCGCCACAGCGTCGTGCGGCTCATGCCCAAGGCGCTGGCGGCCTCGGAACGTCGCCAGCCGTGGGCGTCGAGCGCCCGCCGAAGCTCCTCGGCCTCGGCGCGCCGCCGCGCCTGCGCGATGTTCTCGGAGAGCGGAGCCGGATGGACCTGGGCCGGAGGCGTCAGGGTGTCGGCGGCCGTGGCGGCCGTGCCGGCGCCGACAGCCTGCTCCCGGCGCACGAACGTCGGCAGATCCTCGGGCAGGATCGTCTGGCCGTGGCAGATCGCCACCGCGTACTCGAGCGCGTTTTCGAGCTCGCGGACATTGCCCGGCCAGTCGTGCGCAAGGAGGTCGCGCAGCGCGTCAGGCGACAGACGCAGCGCCCTTCCCTGGCGCGCGGCGACCCGGGCGAGAATCGCCCGCGCCAGCGGCTCGATGTCCTCCGGGCGCCGGACCAGAGCCGGAATATCGATCGGCACGACGCGCAGCCGGTAGTAGAGATCCTCGCGGAAGCGGCCTTCGCGCACCGCACGCGCCAGATCGATGTGGGTGGCAGCGATGACCCGCGCCCGGCTCACCCGCGTGCGGCTCTCGCCGACGCGCTCGAACGAGCCGTCCTGCAGCACGCGCAGCAGTTTCACCTGCAGCGGCAGCGGCAGGTCGCCGACCTCGTCGAGCAGCAGCGTCCCTTCGGAGGCCACCTCGAAGCGCCCCAGCCGGTCGCGGAGCGCGCCGGTGAAGGCGCCGCGTACGTGCCCGAACATCTCACTCTCGAGGAGCTCACCGGGCAGGGCGCCGCAGTTGACCGCCACGAACGGCTTCCCGCGGCGCGGCGAGTGCTCGTGGATCGCCCGCGCCACGACCTCCTTCCCCACCCCGCTCTCGCCCGAGAGCAGCACCGTCGTGTCGCTCTCGCGGAGGTTCTCGATCAGGGCGAAGATCTTCTGCATGGCGGGCGAGCGCGCCACGATGCCGCCGAACGCCGAGGGACTGCCGAGCGTCGCCGGCATGTCCTCCTCGGCCGGACGCAGGATGATCGCGAAGGCGACGCGCGGATCGCAAGCCACCTCCGGCGGCGGGCAGATCGGGGCGGCGGAGAGGGCCACGAAACGCTGCAGGCCGTCGGCGCCGGCGACCAGGGCGCGCCAGCCCTCGCGACGCTCACCGGCGAGCAGCGCGGCGCGCAGCGCACCGCCCTCGGCGAACAGCTCGCCGCAGATGAGCTCGTCGATCGGCCGGTCGGCAATCGCGGCCGCCGTGCCGGCGCCCGCCAGTTCGTCGAGTACGTAGGAGGCGTGCACCACCCGGAACCCGCGGTCGAGACAGATGAACACCCGGCCGAACGCCGCGAAGGAGGTGGAAACTCCGCTCCAGGCGATCTCTTCGGGCGTCAGCGTCTGCGTTTGCCGCAGCGGCTCGGTCATCTCGGCCTCCCCCTCCCCAACCTCAGCAACCCTCTTTCTTCTTCTTCGCCGCGGCGCCGCCCGGCGCCGGCGCCGGAGGCGGCACGACCTTGGGCAGCGTCGGTGCGCTGGCTCCGCTGGCTCCGACACCTCCAGGGGCGGCCGACGCCGTCGACGGTCCTGCGACGGCTGCGGCGCGCGACGCTCCACCGAAGAACTTGGCGCGCTCCGCCGCTTTCGCGAAGGCGATGCGCTCGACCGGACCCGCACTCTCTCCGGGCGCCTCCGGGAAGACCACCTGCTCGGTCCACTGTTTGAGACCGCCGAGCAGAATGTAAACCGCAGGAAACTCCTTCGCCTTGAGGAGAAACCAGGCCTGGGCCGAGTGGATCCCCTCGGCCGAGTAGAGGACGATCTTCTCGTTGCGCGCCAGATCGGAGTCCACGAGCGCGGTGATCGCGACATTCTCCGCCTGCGGAATGTGGTACTCGGCAAACTCCGCTGCCGTGCGCAGGTCGATCAGACGGTAGTCCTGCCGGCCGGCGACGATCCAGTCGGCGAGCTCGTCGGGGGTGACATGGTCGACCTCCCCTTCGACGATCGCTGCCAGCTCGCGCTCGTCGAGCACGATCTTGCCGGGCCGCGGACCGCCGAGGACGAGCGCTCCGAGGCCGAGCGCCACCGCGAGCAGAGCCAGTTTCTGGTTGCGGGAGAGCCTGTCGAGGCGCAGAAGACTCACTTCTCCTCCTTCGCCGCCGAAGCGGCAAACCGGCGCTCGAGAACGCCCGCTCCCCAGAAGCCGCCCACCGCCATCAGCACGACCAGAAAGACCACCAACCCCATCGGCAGGTGCAGGACCTCGGGCAGCGTCAGGCGACCGAGGTTCGAGGACTCGGTGAAACCGGTGATCGAGGGCCAAACCTCCCCGATGGCGAAAATGCCGGCGAAGACCCCGGCGACGAAGACGAGCGCATCGAGCTTGCCGGTCGCCAGGGCGACGAGCGAAGTTCCGGGGCAGTAGCCGCCGACGATGAAGCCGATACCGAGCAGCAGCCCGCCGACGATCTGCGGCCACAGGTAGGTCGGCTGGATGTAGACCAGCGAGAGATCGACCCAGCCCACGGCCGCCAGATAGAAGAGCCCAAGCATCGCGGTGACAATGGCGGTGAACATCACACGGAAGACGGCCATGTCCCTGAAGTAGAACTGGTCGGTGAGCTTCTTCGCCGAGCCGAAGCCGGCCCGTTCGAGAAAGAACCCGAAGCCGATGCCGATCACGAAGGCGACGATGAGCGAGGCTTCGTCGCCGAAGAGGCCGAACTTGAAGAACGGGGCGTTCATAGCCACTGCCTCCTCATCATCCACGC
>JAGOCP010000257.1 GCA_017998715.1 Thermoanaerobaculia bacterium
CTCGTCACCCGGGGCGACGCGATGCATCCTGCGTGGTCGCCGTCGGGAAAGCGGATCGCGTTCTGGGGCCTCCCCGCGGAGACTTTTCAGCGCGATCTCTGGACGGTCGCGGCCGACGGCAGCGAGGCGGAGACGGGGCAGGGCGTCCGACTCACCGACGACGCGGCGATCGACTGGAACCCCCTCTGGTCGGCGGACGGCAAGTACCTCTACTTCGCGAGCTCACGCGGCGGCACGTTCAACATCTGGAGATTGCGCGTCGACGAGGCGAGCGGCCGGCGACTCGGCGAACCCGAACCGGTCACCGCCCCGACGAGCTGGGCCGGCTGGCTCTCGCGGTCGCGCGACGGCCGGCGCATGGTGTTCGTCGATCGCAACATCCGGACGAACGTCTTCCGCGCCCCGATCGACCCGGCGCGCGGTGTCCTCACCGGCCCGCCGGTCGCGATCCCCGCCGGCGCGATGGAGGTCAACGACGTCGACCTCGATTCCCACGCCGAGCGCGCCGTGCTCTCTTCCACCGATCCTCCGCAGCAGCTGTTCGTGACCCGTTTCGCCGACGGTTCGTTCCGTCAGGTCACCGACGGCCCGTTCCGCAGCCGGCAGGGAACCTGGGCCCCCGACGGCCTGCACCTGATCTTTCAGTCCAGCCGCTTCGCGGGCGGGATGGGGCTCATTCGGGCCGACGGCGGCGGCCTGCGCGGGATCGAGCATGGCGCCGGCGCGACGGCCGAACCGGTCCTTTCGTCGGATGGGCGGAAGGTCGCCTATGGCGGCGCCGGAGGCTCGTACCTCGTCGAGCTCGCGCCGTCGTTCGAGCCCGAAAGCTCCCGCGCGCTCGTGCCGCCCGTCGCGGGAGACAACTTCTATCCCGCCTCGTTCTCGCCCGATGACGAGTCGCTCGCCGGCCAGCTCCGCAGCGGCGGCAAGGCCAACGCGATCGCGCTCTACTCCGTCGCCGACGGTCGCTGGCGGTCCTGGGAGGGGCCGGCGACGATGGCCCGGACCGATGGCAAGGTGCGTCTGCTCGGCAACGACGGCCGCCTGGTCATCGACACGCCGGGGGCGATTCTCGCGATCGATGCGCCCGGCGCGACGCCGCGCGAGCTGGTGCGCGCGGCGCCGAGTCACCGGTTGCGCGGACTGGGACTGTCGCGCGATCGCAAGTGGATGGTCTGGATCGACGAAACCGACGAGTCCGACATCTGGCTGATGTCCTTCGACGCGGCCACCCCCTCGGATATCTCCGAAGCCGCCGACGCCGCCCGTGGCCCAGAGGCCGCCGGCGCGTCGGGTGCCGGAGCGGCTCGATGACCGGCACCCGCTGAGGCGGGTTACTTCCTGCCGAACGTCTCGCCGAAGAAGTCGCCGGCGTTCCAGGTCGGTCGGGCGTCGGCGTCGGCGATGGCCCGGATGAGATCCGCCTGCGCGGCGGTGAAGCGGGCCGCGGAATCCCAGTCGGCGCCGAGCTCGATCTCGTCGCTCGGCTGGTGGTAGTGCCGCGCTAGAAACTCGCCGCTGGCCTTCGCCTGGGCATCGCCCCCGCCGACCGTGCCGGAGCCCGCCGTCAGGTAGATCGAAGGCACCCCCTGGCGTACGAAGGAGTACTGATCGGAGCGGACGAAGATCACCTCTTCCGGCATCGGATCGGGGATCAGGGTGAAGCCGTGCGCGGCGACCGCCGCCTCGGCGAGCGCTCCGAGTGAGCTGTGCTCGCCACCGAAGGCGACGAGATCCGCGGCCGGCGCCAGGAGGAGCGGCATGTCGACATTGACGTCGGCGACCAGCGCGCCCGCCGGGACCGTGGGGTGGTGGGCGAAGAAGTCCGAGCCGAGGAGGCCGCGCTCCTCTCCGGTCACCAGGAGGAAGAGGATCGAGCGCCGGGGGCGAAGGGCGGCGGTGGCGGCGACGCGCGCGGTCTCGAGCAGGATGGAGCTGCCCAGCGCGTTGTCGAAGAAGCCGTTGTAGATCGTGTCGCCCTCGACCGCGCGTCCGACGCCCACATGATCGAGATGGGCCGAGACGACGACGTACTCGCCGCGGAGCGCCGGGTCGGAGCCGGGCAGGATCGCCGCGACGTTCGGACTCTCGGAGCGCGACAGCCGGCTCTCGAAGGTGACGTCGAGCTTCACCGGCAGCGAACGGGAGCGATAGTCGAGACGTTCCGCCGAGTCGAGCAGGCTGTCGAGCGAGTCGGCGGTGCCGTCGAGGAGCTTCGCGGCCCCCTCCCGCGACAGGAGCGCCGAGAAGGCGATGCCCGGGAAGGCGTCCTTTATGGCGCCGTCCTCGGCGACCCAGGCGGTCCGCGGACGGTCGGCGTAGGACTGGACGCGCCGCCAGGGAATGCGCGCCTCCTCGCTGCGGTCGCGCACGATGAGAATTCCGATCGCCCCGCGCTGTTCCGCGAGCTCCGCCTTGAGGCGGGTCGACGAGTAGTGCGCTCGCTGGTCGGTGGGGAAGCTCGCCGGAGCGCCCTTGACCAGCAGCACGATCTTGCCGCGCACGTCGACGCCTTCGTAGTCGTGCCGGCCGAGCTCCGGAGCCTCGACGCCGTAGCCGACGAAAGCCACCTCAGCCGACACCTTGCCCTTCTCCTCCGACATACCGCCGAAGATCAGGTAGTCCGCGAGCCCCGAGAGCTCGGCGCGTCGCCCGGCCCGGCGTGTGACGAGCGACGACTTTCGCACCAGGGCCTCGGCGAAGCGCACCGGCTGGAGAAAGCTCGCGCCGGCGCCGGGGGCTAAACCCCAGGAGGCGAAACGGGTCGCGGCGTATTGCGCGGCGATCGCATACTCGGGGCTGCCCGAGTCGCGTCCGCGGAGGCTGTCGTCGCCAAGGAACTCGGCGTGGGCGCGCAAGGCCGCGACGTCGACTGCGGCCGGATCGCCGGCCCGAACGACACAAGGCGCGAGGAGGGCGAGCCAGACTGCGGCGGTCACTGGAGGTCTGAACATGGTGCCGAGCTCCCGGACGAAGGAAGGTTTGCGGGCAAGCTACCACCGTCGACGCAGCGAGGGGAGATACGGCGCAGGCCGCCGAGGGTTTCTTCGCTTCCACCTTCGAACGCTGTGTTAATTTGAGTCGATGTCGCCGCTGCTCTCGCGCCAGCCGATCGGCCTCGACGAACAGGGGCTGTCGTACTCCGTGCTCGCGGCGCAGAGCCGGGTGCTGCAACTCCTGGGGGACGGCGTCGCCGGGCGTGAGGTGGCGACCGAGATCTGCCGCATCGCGGCCGAGCGCTTCGCCGGCGTCGGCTGCGCGATCCTCACTCTCGAAGCGGGCGTGCCGCATCTCACCCTGCTCGCTGCGGCGGCGCTGCCGGAAGGCTTCACGGCCGCGATCTCCGGCCTCGAGGTCGCCGTGGCGCGCGCGGTCTTCCGGTCTCTCGAGACCGGCGCGCCCGACTTCTGCGAGGCGATGAGCGAGGAGCCCGCCTTCTTTCCTCTGCACGCCGCGGCGCGCGCCGCCGGGCTCGAGTCGTGCTGGTCGGCGCCGATTCGCGCCGTCGACGGCGAGGAGTCCCCCCATTTCAGTGGCGTCGTTTGCCTCTTCCATCCGGAGAGGAAGCGGCCCGGTCCGCGCGGCGTCAAGGTTCTCGAGCTCCTGACTTCGCTCGCCGCTCTCGCCGCCGAGCGCGAGGCGCGCGCGCGCGATGCCATGCGCACCGCCGCCAGCGACTCGGCGCGCGAGCGCTGGATCGACCCGCTCACCCAGCTGCCCGGCCGCCAGCTCTTCGAGCGCATGCTGCGGGACCTGATCGGCGCCTCCGATCCCGAAGGGGCGCGCTTCGCCCTGGTACTGGTCGACGTCGATCGCTTCTTCGAAGTGAACGAGCAATACGGTTCGCGGCTGGGCGACATTCTGCTCGCGAACTTCGCGCGGCGGATGCAGAAGGCGCTGCGTCGTGGCGATCTCGCGGCACGGCTCGAAGGCGACTGCTTCGCGCTCCTGGTGCGCATGGGCGGCGACGCCGACGAGGCTTCGCGGCTCGCCGGCCGCTTCCGCGAGGAGGGGCGGCGGAGCTTCGAGTTCGACGGCCAGGCGATCACCCTGACAGTCAGCGTCGGAGTCGGGATCTTTCCCTGGGACGGCACGCAGGTGGCGATGCTGCTCGCCAACGCCGAGGTCGCGATGCGCGCCGCACGGGCTGCCGGCGGTGACGGCTTCCGCATCTACTCAGCGAGTCTTCGTGCCGACGCAGCGCGCCCCGAGAGCGCATCGGCAGCGCCGGCGCCGCCGCCGACAGGCGCGATCGCCCTCCCCGGCCCGGGAGCGCCCGACGGCGCGCCGCGCCTCGACGAGCTTGCACTGCTCTGGGAGCCTTCCTTCGAGATCAGCTCGCGGCGCTGGGGCGGGCTCACCGCCCGTCTCACCTGGCGGCGGCCGGGCGGCGGGCGCGTCGGCGCCGCAGACCTCTGGCGCGTGGCGGCGCGCGCCGGAATGGTGCCGGGAATCCTGCGCTGGTACGTGCGCAACGCGCTCGGTGACTTTGCCCGGGTGACGCGAGACCTGCCGTCGCCGGCGCGGCTCACCCTCCCGGTCGCGGCGCCGGTGCTCGCCAGCGAGGGCTTCGTCGGCACGATCGCCGAGCTCCTGGCGGGTGAGCGCCTGGCGCCCGAGTCGGTGGCGATCGAGATCCCGGTGCAGGTGCTGGAGCGCGATGCCGCGGCGCTGATGCCGCGTCTGAGCTCGCTCGCCGCCGAGCGCGTGCGCCTCCACCTCGCCGGCGTCGGCGCCGGCAACCTGCCGCTCGAGGCGCTCACCGAGCTCTCCTGGAGCGGCTTCAAGCTCGATTCGTTTCTCGTGCGCTCGGCGCGCAGCCGCCCGGCGGTGGGGGCGCTCGCCTCCGGTCTGCTCGCGCTGGCGCGCGAGATGCGGGCCGTGTCCTCCGCCGAGCAGGTCGACGACCCGCTCGATCTCACCTGGCTCGGGCTCCATCGCTGCGACCTCGCCCAGGGGACGACGCTGCGCCGGCCGGTCGAGGCCGATCAGCTCGCGGCGGTGGTGGCCGAGCTGCGCAAGAGCCTCTGAGGCCCGGGCCGCCGCTCGCCGCGCGGCGTCTAGTTCAGACTGGCGAGGATGCTGGCGACGACGAGCGCGGCGAGCACCGCCAGGGCGATCTTCACCCAGCTCCACGGCGC
>JAGOCP010000031.1 GCA_017998715.1 Thermoanaerobaculia bacterium
CTGCCCGAGCAAGACCTACCCCGGCATTTTCAACGTCGGCACGACCTACAACTACGAGGCTTTCACCTACACCAACACCAGCGGCGCCACCGCCTGCGTGACCGTGAACTTCAACCCGGACACCTCCGGCGCCTCGCCGTGCACCACCAACGCCCATGCCAGCGCCTACCTGAACTCGTACGATCCGACCAATCAGGCGCTGAACTACGTCGGTGACGTCGGCTCGAGCCTGGCCCAACCGTTCTCCTTCGACGTGCCGGCCGCGACCGACATGGTCCTGGTGGTGAGCAATACCAGCTCGCAGGCGATCTGCACTTTCGGTTTCGAGATCTTGAACCTGCCCTGCACGTCGGTCGTCGAGGCCGAGCTCGCGCTCAGCAAGACGGTCTCCCCGGCGGCCGTTCCGCCGGGCGGCAACGCCGTCTTCACTCTCACCGTGACCAACAACGGGCCTGGCGCGGCAGCGAACACCGTCGTGACCGACACCCTGCCCGGCGGCCTGACCTACGTCAGCAATGACTGCGGCGCCGGCTTCGCTGCGCCGACCCTCACCTGGAACGCCGGCACGCTCGCCGCCGCGGCTTCGGCCACCTGCAACGTCACGGTGACGGTGGACCAGGCCGGCAGCTTCACCAATGGCGCGCTCGCCAGCTCCGATGGCACGGACGCGACCCCGGCCAACAACAGCGCCGCAGCCGTGGTCACCGGCCAGGTCAATGTCGTCGAAGTTCCGACGCTCTCGGCTGCGGGCCTTGCCGTGATGCTGCTCGGCCTCGGCTTCGCGGCGTTCTGGATCCTCCGCCGCAACTAGACAGCGAAAGCGAAACGGGAAAGGCCAGCCCACGCGTTCACGCGGGGCTGGCCTTTTTCTTTGCTAGTCGCGGCGCGGCGAATGCTGCAGGGTGACGATGGCGGCGAGCTCTGGCGTCATGGCGACCTCTCCATGCTCGTCGATCGTCAGCGCTCCGGCGCCGAGGCGCTCGGCGATAGCCAGACCGCGCTCGCGGCCGAGCACCATGACCGCGGTCGACAGGGCGTCGGCGAGGGTCGGATCGGCGGCGAGGACGGTCGCGCTGCGCAGCCCCTTGGAGGGCCAGCCGGTCTGTGGATCGAGGATGTGGTGGTAACGCACGCCCTCGATCACGAAGAAGCTCTCGTTGTCCGCTGAAGTGGAGAGCGACCCGCCGGCGAGCGGCAGGGTGGCGAAGATCTCTTCACGCTCGCCACGCGGATCGCGCACTCCCACCCGCCAGGCGCGCCCGCCGCGCGTGCCGCGGGCGTAAACCTGGCCGCCGGAGACGACCAGGAAATCCTCGAAGCCGCGATCGCGCAGGAGCTTTCCCGCGCGCTCGAGAGCGTAGCCCTTGGCGATGCCGCCGAGGCCGATCTTCATGCCCGCTTCGGGAAGGAAAACGGTCCGGGCAGCGCGATCGAGGACGATCCGCCGGTAGTCGACGAGGGCGCGGCGGGCGGCGATCGCCGCCGGCTCCGGCACCGCCGGTGCCGCGGCGCGAAAATCCCACAGACCCCAGAGCGCGGCCCACGAGACGTCGAAGGCACCCTCGGTCTGCCGTCCGATCTCGACCGCACGCGCTACCAGGTCGAAGAGCTCTTCGGGCACGGCCACCGGCGCGCTGCCTGCAGCGCGATTGACTGCCGAAAGCGGCGAGCCCTCTTTCCATTCGGAGAGCTCGAGGTCGAGGCGGCGGAAGAGCGCAAAACACTCCTCGGCCGCGGCAGCCGCCGCCCGCGGATCGCCGCCCGCGGGCAGCGTCACCTGCCAGGTCGTCGCCATCGCCTCGCCTTCGAAGCTGGCAAAGCGCGGCGTCCGCGCCGTCCGCACGATCTGCAGCGCCACCAACGCCCCGACGACCAGCAGGGCGACCAGCGCGAGACGGCCGCGCGACCCGCCGCCCGCCTCGGGCTCACTCATCGCAGGATTTGTCGCACCCGTTGCACGTGCCGCCGCAGTCGCGCTTGACGCCGGGGTTCGCCGGGTCGGCGCGCAACGCCAGCCGCTGGACGAGCGCCCAGAGCGCTGCCGCGGCGGCGAGACCGAGGATGGCGTAGAGGTCGCGCATCACGAGCCTCCGAAGAGTCCGGCGAAGCCCATGAAGGCGAGCGAGAGGATGCCGGCGATGAGGAAGCTCATCGCCGTTCCGCGCAGCAGCCGCGGTACGTTCGAGAGCTCCGCCTCTTCGCGGATGCCGGCCATGAGGACCAGCGCGAGCATCAGGCCGAGCCCCGAGGCGACGGCGAAGACCAGCCCCTCGAGGAGGCCGTAGCCGCGGCTCGTCTGGAAGAGCGCCAGAGCGAGAATCGCGCAGTTGGTGGTGATCAGCGGCAGGTAGATGCCGAGCGCGCGGAAGAGCGCCGGCAAAGTCTTCTTGATCACCATCTCGACGAACTGCACGGTAGAGGCGATGACCAGGATGTAGGCGATCAGCGCGAGGTACGGCGCATGAACCAGCACATAGGTGTTGAGCGCCCAGGTCGCGAGCGAGGTGATGATCAGCACGAAGGTGTTGGCCACGCCGAGCCGGAAGGCCGTCTGCAGGCGCCCGGAGACGCCGAAGAACGGGCACAGGCCGAGAAAATAGCTCAGCGTGAAGTTGTTGATCAGGAAGGCGCTGAAGAAGATCGTCAGCAGCTTGGCGCTCATCGCGAACTCTCCTCACGCGCCCGGGCAGCCGCGCGACTGCGCACTTCGGCGAATTTTGCCAGGCCGAGCAACAGCACTCCGAGAACCAGGAAGCCGCCCGGCGGCAGGATCATGATCACCCACGGCTCGTAGTTCGGACCGAAGACCGCCCGGCCGAGGAACGTGCCGTTTCCCAGCACTTCGCGTACCGACCCGATGAGCACCAGCGCCATCGTGAATCCGATGCCCATGCCCAGAGCGTCGGCGATCGAGAGCAACACCGGGTTCCTCGACGCAAAAGCCTCGGCGCGTCCGAGGATGACGCAATTGACGACGATCAGAGAGATGAATGCAGCCATCTCGTGGTGCGCCGCAGGCAAGAGCGCCTGGAGACTGAAGTCGGCCACGGTGACGAAGGTCGCGATGACCACGACGTAGGTCGAGATGCGTACCTGGGACGGAATCGCCTTGCGCAGCGCGGAGATCATGAGACTCGACATCACCAGAACGAAAGTCGTCGCGAGGCCCATGACGATGCCGTTGAGAACCGAGTTGGTGACGGCCAGAGCCGGGCACATCCCAAGGACCTGCACGAAGGTGGGGTTCTCGCGCAGAATTCCTTTGGTGAGTTCGGGGACGAAGTGGCGTTGCTCGGAGCTCATGGTTTCTCTCCCGACAGCCCGCCGGGCACCGGACCGCCGCGCTGAAGATCCGGCGGCAGGGTCACGGGAGCACCGGCTTCGTTCCCGAGCGGCCGCGCGCCGAGCGCCACGATGCGCGGCCGCCAGATCGCGTTCGTCTGATTGAGGATCTTGACCACCGCTCGCGACGAAATGGTCGCGCCGGTGATGGCATCGACCTGGTTGGTCTTTTCGCCGTGGCCTTTGATCAGCTCGATTACCGGCTCCAGAGTCAGGTCGAGAAACTCGGCGACGAACTTTGCGTCCTTGTAGATCTTGTCGCCGAGACCCGGCGTTTCGCGGCTCTCGAGCACTTTCATGCCGAGGACTCGCTCGGCCGATGGATCGAGGCCGTAGATCAGCTTGATGGTATCGGCGAATCCCGCCCCGGCGCCGGGTACCGCAAAGCCCACGAGGGCGCCGTCGGCGTTGAAGCCGGCGAAGATCGACTCCTGCAGCGAGCCTTGGCCGGTGGCCTCGGCGCCGAGCTTCGATCCGTCCCAGCTGTAACGCTCGAGGCGGGTCGTGCCCGGCAGAACCTCGAAGACGGCGCGCTCGAGTGCCGCGCGCTGGTTGGCCTGGATACGCGGCAGCGTCGTGCGGTAGGCGATGACGATCGACAGTCCCGAGAACAAGCCGGCGATCGTCAGCGTCGCGACCAAGCGCAGCACCTCGCTGCGCGGCGAGCCCACCTCGGCGCTCATCGCGTCTCCTTCACCGGGCGCGAACCGAAGCGCCGCGGTTGCAACGCGCGGTCGATGAGCGGGCTCGCCGAGTTCATCAGCAGGATGGCGTACATGACCCCCTCCGGCAGCCCGCCCCAGAAGCGGATGAGCACCACGAGAACGCCGGCGCCGGCGGCGAAGATCCAGGCGCCGCGCGGCGAGATCGGCGACGTCACCGGATCGCTGGCCATGAAGACCGCGCCGAGGAGAAGCCCGCCGGAGAGCAGCGTGAAGAGCGCTCCCGGGTACTTCTCGGGATGCATCTGGTGAATGATCTCGGCCAGGAGCGCCGCCGCCCCGAGCATGCCGGCCGGCAGACGCCAGTCGAAGGCCCGGCGGAACAGCAGATAGAGACCGCCGAGCAGGATCGCCGCAGCGCTGGTCTCGCCGATCGAGCCCGAGATGTTGCCCCAGAAGAGATCGGCAAACGGCGTCGAGGCAGCGAGGAATTTCATCTGGCCGAGCGGAGTCGCCGCGGTCACGGCGTCGGGTACCCCATGCAGAAACGGCAAGGCCAGATTGCCGTTGTAGAGCGCGAGCGGACCCTGCGGCGGCACCCAGGTGGTGAGCGCGATAGGAAACGCCGCCTGCAGGAAGGCGCGCCCGACGAGCGCGGGATTGAACAGGTTGTTCCCCAGGCCGCCCCATGCGACTTTGCCCAGCGCGATCGCCACGAAGCCGCCGAGCGCCGCCATCCACAGCGGCAGCGAAGGCGGCAGGATGAGCCCGACGAGCACGCCGGTGACGACGGCGGAGAGATCGCGCAATTGGGCGCGCCCGGCGAGTGCCCACTCCGTCGCGACGCAGGCGGCGGTCGCAGCCAGCACCACCAGCAACGCCGACAGGCCGAAGAACCAGATTCCCGCGGCTGTAGCCGGGGCGAGCGCAATCAGCACGTCGCCCATGATGCGCGGCGTCGAAACCTCGGGGTGCAGAAAGGGCGCCGGATGGACGACGAGGCGCGGATCGGCGGTGGGGCTCACTTCTTGGTCTCCGATGCTGGCGACGAGAGCGCAGACGGCGGAGCCGCCGCCGCGCGCTCGCGCAGCGCGCCTTTAGCGACACGGATGAGCTGCACGATCGGAATGCCCGACGGGCAGGCGAAGCTGCACGAACCGCACTCGACGCAGTCGGTGGCGTGATAGCCGACCATCTCCTCGTAGCGGCCGGCGCGCGCCAGCCGCCCGAGGCGCGACGGGTTGAGAAACTGCGGGCAGGCCTCGACGCAGCGCCCGCACTTGATGCAGGTGAACTCGGAGGGCAGGCGGGCCTCGGCATCGGTGAAGGCCAGGAGCCCCGACGTCCCCTTGACGATGGGCACGTCGAGACTGGCGAGCGGAGTGCCCATCATCGGTCCGCCCAGGATGACCTCGCGCGTCGCCTCGTCGAGTCCGCCGCAGTGCTCGAGCACCGCCCGCACCGGCGTTCCGAGCGGCACGAGCAGGTTCGCCGGCCGGCGGACTCCCGGTCCGGCGACCGTGACGAGGCGCTCGACCAGCGGCTGGCGGCGGTCGAACCAGTCGGCGATCGCCGCCATGGTGGCGACGTTGTTGACCACGATGCCCAGGTCGAGAGGGAGCTTGCCGGAAGGCACCTCTTCCCCCCAGACGGCGCGGATGAGCATCTTCTCGGCACCCTGTGGGTACTTTACTGCCAGTCCGACGACCCGCATCGCCGATCGCCCGCCTACCGCGAGCTTGAGAGCCTCGATCGCGTCGGGCTTGTTCTCCTCGACTCCGAAGACGATCTCGCCGGCGCCGAGGTGGTGGGCCGCGATCTCTGCGCCGCGCACGACATCGGCGGTCCGCTCGAGCATCATGCGGTGATCGGAGGTGAGGAACGGCTCGCATTCGCAGCCGTTCACCAACAGCCGTTCGATGCGCCGCCCTTCGGGAACCTTGTACTTGACGTGGGTCGGAAAGGCGGCGCCGCCCAGGCCGACGAGACCCGCGAGCTGCAGCTCGGTGACGAAGCTCTCGTGCGACAGCGCGAAAACGTCGAGCGCGGCACCTTCCGGCAACCGCTGCGGCGAGTAGGGATCGGCGACGATCTCGATCGCCGGCACGAGCTTGCCGGAGGGATGCGACCGCGGCGCGATGGCGACCACCTGGCCGTCGACGGAGGCGTGCAGCGCTGTCGAGATGAAGCCGACTGCCTCGGCAATGGCCTGGCCCCGCCTGACCCGCGCTCCGACTTCGACGAGCGGCCGCGACGGCGCACCGGCGTGCTGCGACAGCGGCAGCACGTAGCGCTCGACGAACGGCATCCGTTCGGTCGCCAGGCCGACCGTAGCCTCCTTGTGCTCCGCGGGGTGAATTCCGTGCCGGAAGCTGCGCCCGTGGCTCATGCGGCCCCCGGAGAGCGGTCGGCACCGGCGGCGGTCCGGATCGCCGCACCCCGCGCTGCGAGATCGAGCAGGCGGCTGCGCACGCGCTCGGCGAGCCGCAGGCGCAGGTCGGCCTCGAGAGCGGCGAGCTCCCGGCGGTGACGCTCCTCGAGCGCCGCGAGCTCGGCCTCGTGCTCGACGGCACGCGCCGAGCGGAGGGCAAATGGATCGGCCCGGAGAGCGGCGGAAGTGGAGGGGACTGCCGCGATGCGGCAGCCCAGGGGGAACTCACGGGCCTCCACCGCCCTCCGGGCGCGATCCAAAACGGAATCCGACTGCGTTTCTGTCTTCATGGCGGAAGGCGCCAGCACGCGCAACAGCGCGCCCCGCGAGCCGCCAGCGAAAGCTGTGATCGCTTCGGCGAGCGGAGCGCTCCCGCCGCTCGCGACGTCTCCGGCGATCGAAGCGTGCGCCACGATGCCCTCGTCCGCCGCCATCGCGAGCGCCCACCAGGGCGAGCGCGGCCCAGCGACCGGCGCGGCGGCGAGCGCGACGACGGCGACCGGCAGCGGCGCGGCGAGCAGGGCGAATCCTTCGCCGATCTCGGCGCCGCCGGCGTTCTCGTCGACCAGCACGACCAGCGGCGCGGCAGCCGACCGCTCGCCCTCTTCGAGGTCGGACCAGGCGAGGAGGGCGAGCCGTTCGGCCGCGTGCACCGCTTCCTGCGGCCGGTCGAGCTCGAGTCGGGCGAGCCGCACGACGCGCGCCGCCGCCACTGCGCGTTCCGCCTCGGCGACGGCGAGGCCGCGCGCCAGAGCCAGCGGCGCTGTCGCCGCAACGGTCGCCGGCACGCCGAACGGGTTGTCCGGGAAGCGCCGGGCCCAGGCGAGCGCCGGGCCCGGGCCGACGACGACCGAGAACAGTGGGGCGGGGTCCCCCGCCCCTCCCAGACGGGCAGCGAGATCGGCGACGGAGCGGGCGGCATCGACCAGACGGCCGAGACGCGCGACATTGACCCTGTCGCCCTCGACCGCCCCGGCGAGACGGGTCGCGAGCTCTCCGAGGTCGGCAGAGCCGCCGCCCGCAGACTCGAGACCGCGCGCGAGCGCTGCCAGATCGCGATCGGGAAGCGCTTTGCCCAGAGTCGAGTGAATGGCCTCGGCCAGTCGCTCGCCGAGAGCATGCAACTCGGCGCGCCGCTCGGCACGCCGCGGCGCGAGGACGCGCGCCAGCAGCGCGAAAGCCTGGCGCACCGCCAGTCGCGGCGCGGAGCCCGGCGCGGCGCTATCGAAACCGGCGAGCGGTGCTGCGCCCTCGGACGTCAGCAAGGCGGCAGCGAGCTCTCCGAGCTGCGCATCGCCGGCGACCCGCCCGACCGCGGCCTCTTCGCTGGGCGGGAGCAGGCGCATTGCGACGAGGGGTGCGCGCTCCGCAGCGAGCTCCAGGGAAGTCGAGCCTGGCCGGGGGGCGAGCGCGCCGGGGGCGCACTCGTCGACACAGATGCCGCAGCCGGTGCAGCGGTCGGGATCGACCGCGAGCGCGAGCAGGGCACCGCCGGGCAGGACGCTGCCGGTGGCAGAGAGGAACAGCCCCGGAGTCGCCGCCACCCGGAGGTCGCCGATCTCCGCCTTCAGCCGGGCGAGCGCCGAGCGCGCTTCGGCCAGCCGTTCGGGGTTGAGTCCGGCGGTGGCGAGGACGGCGCTGCCGGCGCTCTCCAGCCATTCGCCGAAGCGGCCACCGATCTTGTCGCTGGCCTCGAAGGACAAACGCTCGCTGAGCTTGGGCACGAAACGCCGCAGCGCCTCGGCCGAGCCGCCGGTGCGACCGACAGCAGCGATGCCCGCCCCGAGGAGCGCTTCGATCGGCTGCGCGTCGACGGCGATCGCGCTGTGCGGGCAGAGCGTCCAGCAGGCGGCGCAGCCGGTGCACAGGTCGGCCAGGAACTCCGGCCGCCCGCCGAACGCCACCGCGCCGACCGGCGACGCTCCCGCCGGCAGCGCGCCGACGGTGAGGGTAGCGTCGGCGACCAGCTGGCGCGCAACACCTTCGCCGATCGGCAAGCCGATCTGATCCCAGAATCGCGCCGAGTCGCCGAGCGCGCCGCGCGCAGCGTCGCCCGCGGCATCGCTGGCGGCGTGCTGCGGGGGCAGCGGAGCCGGCGCCGTGCGCAGAGCGGCGTCGATTCGGAACGGACGCAGTGTCTCCTCCGGCGCCGCGAAGCCCGCCAGAACCTGTTCGAGATCGACTGCACAGGTCTTGGCGGCGGCGCGCAGCTCGCGCTCCTTGACCTCGCGCCCGGCGAGATTCGCCACACCGGCGACGAGCGCGCCGAGGATGCGCTGCCGCGCGCCGCCCGCAGGCTGCCCGACGAAACGCAGCGGCGGAGCGTTGGAGGAATTGGGGGACGTGAGCGAAGCGGGTTCGCCCGGATCGGCGAACGGAGCCGGCGCCCAGGTCAGCCAGTCGCGGTCAGGCATGCCGGCCGCCGCAGCGGCGATTCCCAGACGCGAGCGCAGATGACCGCCGAGCACGGCACCTACGAGCTCAGCCGCGTCGCGCATCAGCGTGGCGTCGCCCTGGAGGCGTTCGAAGCCGATCGTCACCGCGCCGGCAGGGCGCAGTTCGAGGGCCGCCGGCTCGCGCGCCGCCAGATCGTCCCAACCAGGAAGTTCTCGGCGATGGCGGTCGTGCAGCGCCTGGCGCTTGGGATAGCCGGCGCCGGGCTCGGCCGTCAGTCCGAGCAGAACCAGCGGACGAAAACGCTCGAGCAACGCGCGGCAACCGGCGGCGAGGTCGGCGCCGGCGAGCGGCGCGGTCTCGCCGGCCAGTCCGAGAGTCGCGATCTCCAGCGATTTGCCGTCGCCACCGATCGCTACCCGCACGGCCTCCGCGAGCACGCCGCGTTCGCCGGCACCCTCCAGGCGCTCGATGACGGCCAGCCGTCGGCAGCCGTCGGCGAGCGCCGCCAGTTCGCTTTCGGGTAGCGGAGCGAGGCGGCGCAACGCCAGCACGCCCAAGCGCGGACCGGAGCGGCCGAGCGCGGCCGCCAGGGCCTCGGCGGTCGCGGCGGCGCCGCCGCAGGCGACGAGTCCGAGCTCGACCTTGGAAAGGCGCTGGCCGGCGACCGCCGGCAGGGACCGACCGGTGGCTGCCGAAACTCTCGCCAGCGCGCTGTCGATCTGGCCGGCCAGCCCGCGGGCAAAGAGCAGCCGTTCTCCGGCCATCGCGGCCCTCGCTCCTTCGGGTCCCATCTCCCCGCCGAGTCGCAGGGCGCGGCTGGCGTCGTGCCAGCGCGGCACCCGCCGCCGATGCTCGCCGAAGAGCTCGCGCTCGGCCGTACCGCTGCTGTGCACGCTGTCGGCTGGCCGACCCAGCAGGCGCGCGACCAGTTCCTCTCCCGGCAGCGCGGCATCCTGGACCGCACAGGCGATCGTCGCCGCGTCGAGGGCCACGACCACCGGCAGGAGCGCCGACTCGGCGGCGAGCTCGGCCGCGAGCGCATGATCCACAGCCTCCGCCACAGTACCCGGCAGCAGCACGGCCATCCCGGCCGCCGCAGCGACCCGGGCACCGGCGAGCGACCCGGAGGCGAGGCAGATGACCAACGGCGCGCGCCGGCGGACCGCTTCCCGCGCCTGCGTAGCCTCCTGCGCCAACTCGCTGTCGGTGAGGAAGAGGACGACGCGCTCGCCGCCCAGAGCCAGACCGAGCGCGGTGGCGAGACCGCCGGTCAGCGCGCCGGCGAGGGCAGGATCTCCAGCCAGAGCCTCGCCGACGACCGTGCGCGCACCGCTGATGCGTGCCAGGGCAGCGACCGCCGCCAGCCCCGTTCCGACGAAGGGACTGCCGGGCTCCGCCGGCAATCCAGAGCCGCCGCCGGCGAACAGCCGACCGACGATCGAACCGAGAGAACCGTGATCAGACATGCAACCTCCTTGCGGCTACTTCGTCTTCCTGGAACTGCTCGCCGTCCACCCAGCGAATCGCCCCCGTCGGGCAACGGAAGGTGGCCTCGGGGGCCGCAGGGCCGCCGGCGGAGTAGTCCACCACCGGCAGGTTTCCCACCATCCGCACCAGTCCGGGCGCGGCATCGGCGGCGCAACGCCCACAGGCGTCGCAAGCGGCCGAGCAGATCCGCCGCGCTGCCTCGGCGGCGAGCGGAGCGCTGCACTGCACGACGAGCCGGTGCGCCACCGGCTCGAGGTCGATCAGATTGCGCGGGCAGGCGGTGACGCAGTCACCGCAGGCGGTGCACTTGTCGACGTTGACTACCGGCAGGCGCCAGGCGTTCATCTCCATGGCGTCGAAGGTGCAGGCGCGCACGCAGTCGGCGAGGCCGAGGCAGCCCCACGAACACTCGAGCCCGCCGCCGCCGACCAGATGCGCCGCCCGGCAGCTCGACTCGCCCTCGTAGCTCGCCAGCATCCGTGCGCGCCCGAGGCCGCCGCCGCAGTGAACCCGCGCCACCCGCTTCTCCGCCTCGCCGACGCCGACGCCCATGAAGTCGGCGATCGCTTCGAGTCCGGACGGGGACGACACCGTGCACCGCGACGGCGCGAGATCGCCGGCGACGATGTGCTCGGCCAGAGCGCGACAGCCGGCCTGGCCGCAGGCGCCGCAGTTCGAGCCCGGCAGGAGGTGTTCCACCGCATCGATGCGGGGGTCTTCCTCGACCTTGAAGAATCGATCGGAGAGGGCGAGGATCGCGCCGAAAAGAAGCCCGAGCCCTCCGAGAACCGCCGCTGCGCTGATCATTCCGTCGAACATCGTCGCTCAGGCGAAGGCGCGCGCGCGCTCGCGCAGCCCTTCGAGATCGGGCTCCGCGGAGTTCCACGGGAGGCCGGGGTGGATGATCTTCGCCGTGCAGGACTCGGCGGCGGCGACGAGGTCGCGGAAACTGCCGCCGCGCGGGTTCTTGACGAAGGCCTGCTTGTTCTCGTTGTAGGCGAAGATCCCCGGCGCCTTGCGGATGCACTCGTCACAGGAGGTGCAGAGCGCGGTGTCGATCCAGGCCTCTTCGGCGACGGGCGCGGCGGGATCGGCCACGCTGGCCGCAGATGCGCCTGCAGGCGCGGCGGGCACCGGAGCTGTCGGCGCCGCGATGCGAGCACCCGTCCCGGCCGGCGCGGTGCTCGGCGTCGCCGACGTGCCCACCAGTCCACCAGCTTCCAGCGATGCGTCGAGCTCGAAGAGGATCGAGACCAGACCATCGACCGCCCGCTGGTCGGCAGTGGCGCGCTCGCGGGCGAGCTCTTCGGCGTGACTCGCCGCGAGCTCCTCACGGACACGCGCCGCCCGCTCTGACGCTTCGTCGCGCACCCGCTCGATCGCCGCTTCGACATGCTCGTTGCGCACGCCAGCGAGCTCTTCGAGCGTGCGCCAGTAAGCCAGGCGATCGCGCGTCGCGAGCGCCAGAGCCCGGGAGACCACCAGGCGATGCCGGGCGCCGGAGGCGTCACTCGCCCAGACGAACGGCAGGTGACGGACGCCCGCTTCGCCGTCGAGCCCGAGCCACTGTGCGAGCGGCAGGAGATCTCCCGAGCCGCTGCGCGGACCGCTGTTGGAGTCATGGGCCGCACCAGCGCCAACGGCGGCATCGGCGCTGGTGAATTGCGGCCACCAGGCCGGGTCGAGGAGCGCGGCATCGGCGAACGTGAACGCTGCGTCGGGAGCGCCGGCGGAAGCGGCCGCGAGCCACAGCGGCTCGCGCGGCCAGTCGGCGGTGGGCTCCGGATTCTCGTCGAAGTGCATCCGGCGGGCCCAACTCGAGCCGGCCTCGGGGTCGAAGCGGAAGATCGGCGCCGCCCGGCCCGAGACGCGCGCCGAAGCGACGAGCCAGGCGTCGAGCTCCCCGCCCGCCGTATCCGCGGCGGCGCGCGACTCGGGAGCGTCGATGACGTGCAGACCCGCCCGGCTGCCGCCCAGAGCGCGATCGAGGCCAGCCGCGAGCGGCAAGGGATAGGCGAGCGATCCCTGCTGCACGAAGACCTCGCGGTGGGCGACGCCGAGGTAGGCAGGCTCGAGGCGATAGGACAGTGCGTCGCGCTGCGGCGCCTCGCCCGACAGGACGACAATCTGCACCGGACGACCCGAGAGCAGGAGTGCCGACAGCGAGGACAGCGCGCTCACCAACGGTTCGCTGGCGGAGAACAGGACGAGGACCGGCGGCACCAGGAGCAGCTCTTCGCGCGCCAGGCCGCGCCAGTCGAGTCGCTCGATCCACGCCTGGTGGCGCTCCGGCACGAACGCCTCGGCCGCCTCGAGACGGACGATGCGCACGGCTCGCGCCAGTTCGACCACCTCGCGCGTCGATTCGTCGAAGGCGGCCGCGGCCATTGGGCAGAGATCGCGGGGATCGGCCGCTACCCGCGCCGGGGCGCCGAGATCGTCGACCCGCTCGCCGTGGGCGACGATCCACAGGGGCTCGGCTGTGGAGTCGAAACGCCGCAGGCGATCGCGCGCCGCCTCGAGCCGCTGCCGCCGCGCCTCCGGGAAGGGAGCGCCAGCGCGCCGGCGGCCGACCACGTGCGCGAGCTCGGCGGTGTCGACGAAGCGCGTACCGAGCGCTCCCATGCTCCCGCCCCGGGCGCGTTCCGCCGCCCCCTCGGGACGCCGGGCGTGGTCGGCGGCAAGCAGCGCCTCGGCGGCGAGAGCGAGGTCGTGCGCCTCGCCGGCGAAGGCCGCCCGGGCGAGCGTCAGGCGGCGCCGGGCGGCAAGCGTGGCGAGCGCCAGCGGCGCCCGGCGGTCGAATTCGAGCAGCGCACTCCCCGCGGGGCGGTCGAGCCCGTCGCCGGTCTGCAACTCGCCCTCCGCGAACGCCAACGGACGAAGCCAGTTCTCGCCCGACGCGGCGAGATCGACCAGCAACGGCCAGCCGCTGCGCACCGGCTTGCCGCGGTAAGGCTCGAGTGCCGCAGGCAGCACGCCGGCAGGCAACGTGGAAAGGACTGCCGGGTCGCCGAAGTGAAAGCGCCGGAGAGCGTCCAGGGTCGGCTGCGTCGCCACGGTCACCACCTTCAGATCGCGAACCGATCGAGCTCGCGCTCGATCGCCGCGACTTTCTGTTCGCGGCTCATGCCGAGTCCGCGCGCCGTGTACTGGTCGTAGCGCGGCGCGTCGGGGTTGCGGTACAGCAGGCCGATGGCGAGGCGGTCGCCGCCGACGGCGAGAGCGCGCGCCGCGGCGAGATCGCTCGGATCGTGCTCCTGGCGGTTCTTGTACATGCGCTCGATCGCCGGCTCGACCGGCACGCCGCCGGGATGGGTGAGCAGGAGAATGCGGTCGGGATCGTTGCGCAGCGACTCGAAGATCTTCGGCGTATAGGTCGGGCAGCGCTGCAGGATGTGGACGAAGCTGGTACCGACATGGCGCGAGGCGGCGGTCAGCGTCGCCTGCAGGTGCGCCGGATTCCAGTCGACGGTGCGGGCGACGAAGGAGACATTCGGAAAACCGAGCGTTGTCGCAGCGACGTCGAGCGGCGGCAGGAAGGCGCCATCGGGATGGGTGTTCGTCGACAGGCCGATCGGCGTCGTCGGCGAAGTCTGCTTCTTCGTCAACCCGTAGACGCTGTTGTCGAAGATCATCACCGTCAGGTCCATGTTGTAGCGCGCGGCATGCAGCCAGTGACCGGCGCCGATCGAGCAGCAGTCGCCGTCGCCGGTCGCCACCCAGACCTTGAGGTCCGGGCGGCGCGACTTGACGCCGCAAGCGACCGGCAGCGCGCGACCGTGGAGCCCGTGGAAGCCGTAGGCGTGCATGTAGTGGGGAAAACGCGAGGAGCAGCCGATGCCGGAGACGATGGCGAGCTTCTCCGGCGGAACCTGCTCGTCGCGGCAGATCTTCTGCACCGCCGTCAGCATGGCGAAGTCGCCGCAGGAGGGACACCAGCGCGCGACGCCGCCGTCGTAGTTCTCCAGGGTGAAGTAGCGCTCGGGAACGTCGAGCGACCAGTCCGCAGGCTGTCCGATCATCAGGCGACTCCTCTTGTCTGGCTCTGGTCTCCGCCCGGCAGGCGCCGGCGGATCGCCACCGCGACCTCGCCTGGACCGTAGGGTTGGCCGCGGACGGTCGACCAGCAGTCGATGTCGACCAGGGTGCGCTCGCGCAGGATCTGGGCGAGCTGGGCCCGCCGGCGCTCGAACTCGACGCCCGGCGCGGCCGGTTCGTCGCTGTAGTTGATCTCGACCGTCATCACCCGGCGGAAGCGCGCGAAGATCTTCTCCAGTCCGGGTTCGAGCGGCGACATGAAGCGCAGATGCAGGGAGGACACCGACAGGCCTTCTGCCCGCAGCTGGTCGACCGCCTCTTCGATCGCCCCGAGCGTCGAGCCCCAGCCGACGACCAGGAGCTCGCCCTCGTCGGCGCCGTGCGGCACCGGGGGTTTCAGCGTTCGCGCCAGAGCCGCCAGCTTGCGGCTGCGCATGTCGCAGCCCTCCTGGTTCGAAACTGAGTCGTAGGCAACTTTGGCGTGGCGGGTGTGGGCGAGGCCGGTGACGACATACTCGCCGCCGCGCTGCCCGGGGATCGGCCGAGCCGAGAGGCCGGTCTCCGGGTCCCAGTCGTACGGCGCGAGCCCCTCGGGCCAGGCCGACTGATCGGGATCCGGCGCGAGCCAGTCGGCCTCGATCTTCGGCCGCGGAATGGGGGCGACGCCGGTCGCCAGGTTCGAGTCGGTCAGGATGATGACCGGAGTACGGAATTCCTCGGCGAGCTTGCGCGCCAGGATCACGAAGTGGAAGCACTCCTCGATCGTCGCCGGCGCCAGCACGATCTTCGGCGTGTCGCCCGGCTGTCCGTAGAGAGCAGCGAGCAGATCGCCCTGTTCGACTTTGGTCGGCAGCCCGGTCGACGGCCCGCCGCGCTGCACGTTGATGACCACCAGCGGAATCTCGGCCATCACGGCATAGCCCAGGAACTCGGTCTTCAACGCCAGACCGGGACCGGAGGTGATCGTGCAGGCGGTCTTGCCGGCGTAGGAAGCGCCGATCGCGAAGCCGATGGCGGCAATCTCGTCTTCGGCCTGGTGCATGTAGCCGCCGACCAGTGGAAAGGCGCGCGCCAGATAGTGCGAGACCGAAGTCGCCGGCGTGATCGGATACATCGCGACCATCTCCATGCCGGCGGCAAGAATGCCCAGACCGAGCGCCTGGTTGCCGTTCAGCACCAGAACCGGCTCGCGGGAGGGCTGCGGCGGCACATGCCAGGCGACCGGCACCTGGGCGGCTGCGAAGGCCGCACCGCGCCGCAGCAACTCCTGGTTGAGGCGCACGACGTCAGGCCCCTTGCGTCCCAGCACCGCCTCGACCTCTTCGAGCGCCTTGTCCAGCCCGAGGCCGAAGATTTCCGCCAGCATGCCGACGACGAACATGTTCTTGCCGACGCGCGCGTCGGGAATCACCTCGAGACAGGCCGCCTCCATCGGCACCTCGATCACCTCGAGGCCCTGGGCGCGGAAATCGACCACCGCCTCGCGGTACTGCCGCCGGATCTCCTCCTGCGAATCCTCCGCCCACTTGCTCTCGAGCAGCACGACGGTGCCCGGGCGGTAGGCGGAGTTGTTGATCCGGCCGTAGAGCACCTGCTCGTTGAAGGCGACCACGAGGTCGGCGGTTTCGCCGCTGTTGGTGATCTCGTGGCTGCCGAAGCGCACGCGGATGCCGGAGGCGCCGGCGCGCGAGCGCGCCGGCGGCTTGATCTCGGCCGGGATGATCTCGACCGTCCAGACGCCGTTACCCAGCTTGGCGCAGACGGTTCCGAAGGTCTGCCCGGCCTTCTGGGCGCCCTCGCCGGAGTCGGAGACGATCTCGACGATGCGCTCCCTCACCACGGCACGCGGCGGAGCGGCGGCGGCTGGCGGAGCGGTCTCTCGGGTGGTAGGCATCGAATGTCCTCGTTGTCGGAGCGGCTCGGCCTAGGAGCTGCGGCCGCCCAAATCGGTATAGAAGGCTTCGCCGAAGAGGCGCTCCTCTTCGGCCTCGTGGCGGCGCAGGGTCTCGGCCAGGCCGTGGATGCCGGTGGCGATCTCCCGCACCGGGCCGGCGAGCGCAGCGGCAGTCGCCGCCCGCAGCTCGCCGAGCCGGGCAAGGATCTCGCGATGCTCGTCGAAGAGATGCTGCAGGTTCGGCATGCGATGCGCCGCGCCCTCGCTGACGATCGAGTGCAGCCCCTGCCCCCCCTCTTCGCCCTCGAAGTGGTGCAGGAGCAGGGTCTCGAGTTCGCCCAGGAGCTTCTCGACCTTGTGCAGATCGTGGGAATGGACCAGCGACAGCAGCAACTCGCCGAGCTGGTGGTGTTCGTCGTCGATGCGTCGTCGCGCAGCATGCCGACGCGAGGGGGCCGCGCTCTTTTCCGGAGCGGGCTTGAGGGGTGCGGAAGGACGTGCCATCGCCGGGTCCTCCTGGTCGAATCCCGGTCGCCGCCGGGACAGGAGAACCGCGAAGCTCCGCGAAGGTGCGGCCCGTGATTCCCCGCAGCCATCCTCGAAGATGCCGCGGAGAGCGACAACACTCCTAGGGGTCGCAGCCGCCCCACCCCACGGGGCGGCCCGGGTCCCGAGCCGACGACGGCCCCGGCCTACGGGGCCTTGGGGGAGGCCGGGGCCGGCTCCGCCGGCTTGCCGCGCAGGATGGCGGTGACGAAACTCTCCGCGCCGAACCACTTCGCGGCGGTCGCGCGCAACTCCTCGAGGGTGGTCGACTGCGCCACCGCGAGGCGCTTCGCGGTGCTGTCGAGACCGGTGCCATAGAGCGCGCCGCGCGTCAGCTCGTCGCGCAGCTGGCCGTTGGTCTGGAGGTCGATCTTGGTCGAACCGGCGAACGACGACTTCGCCGTCGCGAGCTGGTCGGCGCCGAATCCGTCGGTCGCGAGCTTGCGCAGCTCCACGAGCAGCGCCTCCTTGGCCTCGCTCTCCTTCGACGCCTCGGTGGCGAGATAGGCGAGCGCGAGGCCGCCCTCGCGGTAGGGACGATAGCCGGCGAAGACGGTGTAGGCGAGCGAACGCCGGCCGCGCAGCTCGGCGAAGAGCGTCCCGGCGAGGCCCGAAGTCACGTTCTGCAGGAGCTCGAGCCGCGCCGCTTCCGGATCGGCGGCCGGCGGCCCGGCGAAAGCCATCACGATCGCCGACTGTTTGCGGTCGCGGTACTCGACCTTCTCGGTGCGCGTCGGCGGGGGGGCCGGGGCGCGCAAGGCCGGGCGTGCCGAGCCGCGCCGGGGCAGGCCGGCGAACGCCTTCTCCATCAGCTCCCGCGCGGCGTCCGCCGCGACATCGCCGACGACGACCAGGGTGGCATCTTCGGCGGCGAGGTGCCCCTTCCACCAGGCGGCGAGGTCGGCGGCGCCGAGCGCGGCGACCGAATCCTCGGTGCCGGCGGCCGGCAGGCCATAGGGATGCGTCGGCCAGAGGTCGGCCAGCGCCAACGCCTGCGGGCGCTGCGTCGACGAGTCGAAGGCGCGCCGGACGGAGGCGAGCTGGAGGGCGCGCTCCTCGGCGATCCCCTCCGCCGGGAAGGTCGGGTGGAGGACGACATCGGCGAAGAGCTCGAGCGCCGGCCGCAGATTCGCAGCGACCACCTCCATCTCGACGCCGAGGAAATCCGGCGTGACGTCGGAGCTGAGCGCGGTTCCGAGGAACTCGAACGAGCGGTCGATCTCTTCACCGCTGCGCGCTCCGGCGCCGCGGCGCAGCGAGCTCACCGCGAGCTGGGTGATGCCGGCGTTGGCGGACGATTCGGCGCTCCGACCGCCGTCGAGGTAGAGCCCCACCGCCACGGAAGGGGCACCCGGTCGCTCGCGGACCACCAGACGCGCACCGTTCGAAAGCCGCACCTCGGTCGCGGGCCGGTCGACCTTCGCTGAAGCGACTGCCGAGAAGGCCGCCGGCAGGGCGTTCCCCGGCTCGGCGGCCGGCGGCGTCGCGACCGCCGCCTGGACCTGGGCGAAGGCCGCCGCGCGGTCGAGCGCCGGCGTGCCGTTGGGAGCGTAATGGTAGAGCGTCAGGCGATCGTTCGAGAGGAAGCGCTTCGCCGCGGCGCGCACCTCGTCGGCGGTGACCCGGTCGAGCTTCGCCAGACGGGCACCGAGCGAGAGGTAGCCGTCGCGGGCTTCGGCCTCGGCCAGCGCCTGCGCCTGTCCGACGGCATCCTCGAGCGCGAAGACGATCTGGGCACGGAGCGAGTTCTTGGCCAGGGCCAGCTCGTAGGCGGTCGGTCCGTGGATCTTGAGGCGCTCGATCTCGGCCAGCAGCCGGCGGTCGACTTCGGCGCGCCGGGCTTCGTCGAACGAAGCCTGCGCGATCATCAAGCCGACATCGTCGAACTGATAGTGAAAGACGTTCGCTGTCGCGGCGGCGTCCGGACCGACGACGTGCCGGAAGAAACGCGACGAGCGGCCGGAACCGAGGATCTGCGACGCCAGATCGAGCGCCAGCTCGGCATCGCCCCCGACCCCCTGCGTATGCCAGCCGAAGACGGAGTAGCCCTGCTTCAGGTCTCCCGTCGAGCTGCCGTAGCGGAACTCCGTCTGCGCCGGCTCCGCCGGACCGCGCCGCTTGTCGAAGCCCGCGGTGGTGAGCGTTCCGAACGTCGCCGCGACGGCCTTCTCGACATCGGCCGCGCGCACGTCGCCAGCGATCGAGAGGATCATGTTCTGCGGCAGGTAGAGGGTGCGGAAGAACTGCAGCAGATTCTCGCGCTCGATATTGCGCAGCACTTCGTTCGAACCGATCCGCCAGCGCTTGATCCGATGCTGGGTGAACGAGGTCGCGATCATGCGTTCGAGGGAGAGCGCCGGCGGATTGTCGAGCTTGCGGTTGGACTCCTCGATGACGACCTCGGACTCGCGCTCGAGCTCCCCGGCGTCGAAGAGCGGGTTGGCGATCGCGTCGGCCATGATCTCGAGGGCGCGGCCAAAGCCCTCGGTCGGCACGACGAAGAAGTAGTTGGTCGAGTCGTAGATCGTGCCGGCGTTGGTGTCGCCGCCCACCGC
>JAGOCP010000032.1 GCA_017998715.1 Thermoanaerobaculia bacterium
ATCAGCCGGCCGGGCTCCGAGAAGATCGTGCGCTATGCCTTCGAGTACGCCCGGCGGAACAAGCGCAAGAAGGTCACCTGCTTCATGAAGGACAACATCATGAAGATGACCGATGGCGTCTTTCACGAGGCCTTCGACACCATCGGCGCCGAGTACCCGGACATCGAGAAGGAGGCCTGGATCGTCGACATCGGCGCCGCCAAGCTCGCCGACACGCCGACCGCATTCGATGTCATCGTCATGCCGAACCTCTACGGCGACATCCTCTCCGACGTGGCGGCGCAGATCGCCGGCTCGGTAGGGCTCGCCGGCTCGGCCAATATCGGCGAGCACGTGGCGATGTTCGAGGCGATCCACGGCTCGGCGCCGCGACGCGCCGGGCAGAACATGGCGAACCCCTCGGGCCTGTTGCACGGCGCCATCCTGATGCTCGTCCACATCGGCCAGGCGGAGGTCGCCGAACGGGTGCACAACGCCTGGTTGAAGACCATCGAAGACGGCGTGCACACCTACGACATCTTCGCCGAGGGCGTCTCGAAGGAGAAGGTCGGAACCCGCGAGTTCGGCGCCGCCGTGGTCGCGCGTCTCGGCCAGGAGCCGACGGTGCTCAAGCCGGCGCGCTACGTCAACGCCCCGTCTCAGGCGGGACAGGCTGCGGCCACGCACAAGCGCGCCGCCAAGCAGCTGGTCGGCGTCGACCTCTTCCTCGATTGGGCCGGCGGCCACCCGGACGAGCTGGCGAAGCTCGTGCTGCCGCTCGGCGCCGCGGGCCTCGAGCTCAGAGCGATCACCAACCGCGGCACCAAAGTCTGGCCGGAAGGCTCCCCCGAGACCTTCTGCACCGATCACTGGTGCTGCCGCTTCCTCGGGAAGGACGGCCGTGGCGCCGTGACGCACGACCAGATCGCCGCGCTGCTCGCGCGCACGGCCGCCGCCGGACTCGACTTCATCAAGACCGAGGGCCTCTTCACCTTCGACGGCCAACGCGGCTACTCCGCCGGCGGCGAGTAATTGGCCACGCCGATCCCACGGAACGCTGCAGCCTTCACCGCCGGCGAGATCGCCGCGGCGACCGGTGGGACACTGTTCGACGTCGAGCCGGCAAGAGCGCTCTCCGAAGTCTCGACCGACTCGCGCACCGTACCGGCGGGTGCCCTCTTCGTGGCCCTCGTCGGCGAGGTGCACGACGCCCACCGCTTCGCCAGCGATACGGTTGCCCGCGGCGCGGTGAATCTGGTGGCCGCCGGCCGCGGCGTCGCCGGCCCGCGCATCGAGGTCGCCGACACGCTGGTCGCGCTCGGCGACCTGGCGCGCCACTTCGTCGATCGCGAGACCCGCAGCCGGCCGCTGCCGGTGCTGGCGATCGGCGGCTCCGCCGGCAAGACGACGACCAAGTCGCTCGCCGCGGCGGCGGTGCGCGCCCTGTTCGGGCAGACCCTGGTCACGGCCGGCAATCTCAACAACCGGGTCGGCGTGCCGATGACCCTGTTCACCCTCACGCCGGAACACCGGGCGATCGTGCTCGAGTGCGGCACCAGCGTACCGGGCGAGA
This sequence comes from Thermoanaerobaculia bacterium, assembly GCA_017998715.1. Taxonomy (GTDB): domain Bacteria; phylum Acidobacteriota; class Thermoanaerobaculia; order Multivoradales; family JAGPDF01; genus JAGPDF01. Next base: position 1,553 of record JAGOCP010000032.1, read on the forward strand.
TCGCCGAGCTCGGCCGCATCGCCCGCCCGACGGTCTCGGTGGTCGTCAACGTCGACGTCGAGCACTCCGAGAAGCTCGGCTCGCTGGCGGCGATCGCCGACGAAGAGGCCGCCCTGCTGCTCGCCGCGCGGCGGGTGGCGGTCGCCAACGGCGACGACCCGCTGCTGCGCGCGCGCCTGGCGCGCGCCAGCGCCAAGCAGCTCACCTTCGGCCGCACTCCGAGCTCCGACCTCGTCGTCGCCGGGCGCACGGTCGAGGCGAATGGCGCCGCGGTCGTCCTGCTGCGCTCGCGCGGCCGCTCCTTCGCCGCTCTCGGCGGCTCGCCGCGTGAGATCCGGGTGGCGACGAACCTGGTCGGAGAAACGGCGGCGATGAACATCGCCGCCGCTGTCGCCGGCTCGGTCGCGCTTCTCGACCGCTCGGCCTCGCCCGAGGAGCTGTCGCGGCTGACGGCGGCGATCGCCGCCGTCGAGGCGGTACCCGGGCGGTTGCGACCGCTCGAGGCCGGTGGCGTCTTCGTGCTCGACGACACCTACAACTCGAATCCACGCTCGGCGCGCGCCGCACTGGCGGCAGCGCGCGAAGTCGCCGAGCGCCGCGGCGCGCGACTGGTGGTCGCGCTCGGCGACATGCTCGAGCTCGGCGAGCTCGCGGCGGCGGAGCACCTGGACCTGCTCGCGGCGGCCGACCGCTGCGGAGCGGACCAGCTGGTGCTCGTCGGCAGCGACTTCGCGGCGGCGCTCGGAGCGGCGGCGTCAGCCTCTCCGGCCGGGAGGCCGCTGAAGACGCCCTGCCATGCCTTCGCCGACTCGGCAGCGGCAGCGGCGGCGATCGGCGCACTGGTGGACGCCGGCGACCTGTTGCTGGTGAAGGGCTCGCGCGGCGTGCGCATGGAGCGCCTGATCGAGGCGCTGCTGGCGGCACCGCAGGATGGTTCGCAGCGCCGCGCGTAGACGCTAGAATCCCGCCTCCGCCGGGCGACCGGCAGACACAGACGACTGGGAGGAGAGCGGGAAATGAGCTGGAGCGAGAGGCCGCTGGTCGGCATCCTGATGGGCAGCAAGAACGACTACTCTGTGATGTCCGAGGCGGTGAAGATCTGCGAGGAGCTCGGGATCCCATGCGAAGCGCGCGTGCTTTCGGCGCATCGCACCCCGGACGAGGCGCTCGACTATGCGGCGAACGCCGCGGCGCGCGGTTCACGGGTGCTCATCGCCGGCGCGGGGGGAGCGGCCCATCTGGCTGGCGTCCTCGCCGCGAAGACCCTGCTGCCGGTGCTCGCGGTACCGATCGACTCGTCGCCGCTCCAGGGTCTCGATGCGCTGCTCGCCATGGTCCAGATGCCGAAAGGGATCCCGGTGGCGACCTTCGCCATCGGCAAGGCCGGTGCCGGCAACGCGGCGCTCTTCGCCGCCGAGATTCTGGCGCTCCAGGACCCCGAGCTTCATGACCGCCTCGCCGCCTGGCGCGAGGCCCGCCGCCAGGAAGTGCTCAGCCAGACCCTGCCGTAGGCGTCGCTGCCTGCCGGCCTATCTCGCCAGCAGGGCGATCGCGCGCACCGGCCCGCCGGACCCACCGGCGATCTTCATCGGCAAGGCGACGATCCACGCCCCGGTCGCCGGGAGCTCGTCCAACCGGGTCAGATTCTCCAGGCCGGGCACGTTCGCGGCAGCGGCGAGACGATGCACCGGGAAGTCGGTCGATGGGCCGTAGTCGATCGAAGCCGTGTCGACGCCCAGGAGGCCGGCCTTGCGCTCGACGACCAGCAGCGTCGCGGCCTCGGCGCCGTAAGAGGGAAAGTGCAGGTTCGCCGCGCTGCCCGGCGTGTCGTCGCCGAAATAGCGCTTGCGGTCCGGCCAGCGCGCGCTCCAGCCGGTGCGCAGCAGCACGGCCGCGCCTTGCGGCACCGCGCCGTAGCGGGCTTCCCAGGCGAGCAGATCGGCGGCGGTCAGACGGTAGTCGGGATCGGCGGCGGCCTGCGCGGAGACATCGATGACCACCGCCGGCGCGACGAGCTGCCGCACCGGAATCTCGTCCGCCGTGCGTTGCCCGGCGCCGAAGTGGATGGGGGCATCCAGGTGCGTCCCGCCGTGCTCGGGTGTGCAGAGCGCGTTGGAGGAGTAGAAGAACCCTCCCGGAGTCGGCCCATAGGCCAGACGCTCCAGACGAAAAGCGGACAGCGAGGTCGGCCAGTAGAGCGTCTTGTCGTCGAACGGATGGGTGAGGTCGACGACGGCGGCGGTTCGGAGATCCGGGGCGGCAGGCACCGCTCCAGCCGACCCGGCCCCCGCCGCACTCGGCACTGCTCCAGCCGCGGCGCCAGCCGCTGCGCAAGCCGCGACGAGCAGCAGCAGGGCCGTTCCCCGGAATCGTTGCGCCATGTCCTCTCCTTTCCGCTCCGGCTCAGCCGGAGATTCCGTAACGCTCGATGAGGATCCGCCGGTGGTGCAGCTCGTGTCCGGCCAGGATGAAGGCGATCGCGCGCACCGAGACCTCGATGCCACTCGCCTCGCCTCGACGCTCCCAGTCGCCCTCCGCGAACGAGCGGAAGAGGTGGAGTGAAGCGCTGCGGACGGCGATGAAATCCGCCACGAGCTCCGCCCATGGGCGGCTGCCGGCATGGCTCTCCGGCACCCAGGTGTCCTGGTCGAAGCCGGGCAGCGGAGTGCGGTCGCCGCGCCCGAAGCGCAGCGCGCGATAGGCGAAGACGCGCTCGCCGTCGGCGATGTGCGCCAACACCTCGCGCACCGTCCACTTCCCCGGGGCGTAAGCGAAGCCGGCGCGCTCTTCGGAGATCGCGCTGTAGAAAGACGCCGCCGCCGCAGCCTCCCGGGCCAGCGTTTCGCGGATGTCGCCCGGCGGCACAGCCGCGATGTATCCGGCATGAAAATCGCCGAATTCCCCGGCTGCCGGCCGGGCCGCAAAGTCGATGCTCATCGTCTCACCCTCCTCCGCTCGAGAAATCCGACAATATCGCCGTTCCCCTCCTGCCCGGCGCCTCTTGCCTGCGGATACAATGCGGCCAGTCCCGGCTGCAAGGAGAAAAGATCGATTGTCCGGCGCGGAAGAGAGAACTCCGGTCGACGCCAACGCGGTGAGGTACAACCTCGCCGTGCAACGCAGCCGCCTCGGCGTCATGCTGGTCATGGCCGGCGTTGTCGTCGTCGCCTGGCAAACCGGCGTGCTGCGCTTCGATCTCGCCGGCGGAGCGATCGCCTGCGCGCTCGGCCTCGCCTCCGTGCCGGTCTTCATGCTGCTGCAGCAGCGGGCACAGAGCGCGGAGACCCAGCGCCGCCTCAACGTCGCCTGGATGGTCGGCGACATCGGCCTCACCTGCTGGACGATCTACCTGATCCGCGACTCCTCGCCGCTCTGGTTGATCTGGTTCCTGACCAATACGACGGCGGCGGCTTTCGTCGCCGGGCGGCGCGCGGCGCTGGGGGTGATGGCCGGGAGTTGCTCGGCCTACCTCGCGCTGCTCGTCGGCATGGGCAAGATCACGGGGCTGGACCACGAGCTGGCGCTCGCCTGCGGCCGGCTCACCCTGCTTTTCGGCGGTTCCTATTTCATGGTCGCCGGCATCGCCAGCCTGCGTGAACGCCGGATGCAGATCGCCGCCCTCAACGAAGAGAACAGCGCCCGCCTCGCCGAGCTCCAGCGCCTCACCGCCGAGCTCGACCGGCGGGGCCGCGAGCTCGCCCAGGCCAACGTCCGCATCCTCGAGGCGAACCGCGCCAAGAGCCAGTTCCTGGCCAACATGAGCCATGAGCTGCGCACGCCGCTCAACTCGATCATCGGCTTCTCGGAGATCCTCGGGGACAAGCTCGACGGCAAGATCGAGCCGCGCTTCGTCCGCTTCCTGCACAACATCCTGTCCTCGGGCCGGCACCTTCTCGGGTTGATCAACGACATCCTCGATCTGTCGAAGATCGAGGCCGGCAAGATGGACCTGGTCTTCGAGCCGGTGTCGATCCACGACATCGTGCACGGCGTCGAGAGCGTCATGCACGGCATCGCTTCGCGGCGACGGATTCACATCGCGACCGAGCTCGAACCCGGCCTGCCGGTGATCGTCGCCGATCCGCCGCGGATCAAGCAGGTGCTCTACAACCTGCTCTCGAACGCGGTCAAGTTTTCGCGCGATGGCGGCGAGGTGACGCTCCGGGTCCGCGCCGCGCCGCCGGCCGAGTCCGGCCTGCCGGGCCGCGCCATCTGCATCGAGGTGATCGACCGCGGCATCGGCATCCGCAGCGACGACCAGCACCTGATCTTCGAGGAGTTCCGCCAGGTGGACGGCGGCAGCACGCGCAACATGGGCGGCACGGGCCTCGGCCTGGCGCTGGTCAAGCGCTTCGCGGAGATGCACGGCGGCCGGGTCGAGGTCGAGTCGGAGCCGGACCACGGCAGCCTCTTCCGCGTGCTGCTGCCGGTCGACGCCTCCGCCGCCACCAATCGCCGCGAGTCGGGCGATCCGATCTCGTTCAACTTCACCCGCGCCGAGGTCCGCGAGGCCTTCCTCGAGGCGAGCCGGACGGTCCTGGTGGCGGAGGACGACGACGTCTTCTTCCGCGGCCTCGCCGGCGACCTCGAGGCGGCGGGCTACCGGGTGGTGCGGGCGCGAAACGGCGACGAGGTCGTCGACCTGGCGCTCGCCGAAAGCCCGGTGGCGATCTCGCTCGATCTCGTCCTCCCCGGACGCGACGGCTGGGAGGTCCTGAAGGAGCTCAAGTCCGATTCCCGCACCGCCAGCGTACCGGTCATCATCGTGAGCCTGATCGAGAACCACGAGCTCGGCTTCGCGCTCGGCGCCGACGACTATTTCCAGAAGCCGCTCGACCGCGAGCGTTTTCTCGGGCGGATGCGGGAGCTCACGCCGGAAAACGCCGGCTTCGAACGCTCGGCGGTGCTGGTCATCGACGACGACCCGCAGGTGCACGACTACCTGGACGTCGAGCTCTCCGAAGCCGGATACCGGGTGCACTCGGCCACCGGAGGCCGGGAAGGGATCGATCTCGCGCTGAGCCTCCGCCCGAGCGTCATCGTGCTCGACCTGATCATGGACGGCGTCGACGGCTTCCAGACCGCCGCCGAGCTCGCGCGCCACCCGCTGACGGCGCAGATTCCGATTCTCGTCTTCACGTCGAAAGACATGAGCGCGGAGGATCGCCGCGAGCTCGCTGGCCTCACCGGCGCGCTGCTCTCCAAGGCGCCGGACGACCGCAAACGAATGGTCTCGACGATTCGCGAACTGGAGGCGCGCCGCAGGGCGCGGACGGGAAGGCATGAGCGGACCACTCATCTGGGTGATTGAAGACAACGACCAGAACTTCGAGCTCGTCGACTTCCTGCTCGGCGAGGTCGGCTACGGCGTGGCGCGCGCGCGCGACGCATCGGAGCTCGCCGCGCTCCTGGCGGCCGGGGCGCCCGCTCTGGTGCTCCTCGACATGAATCTGCCTTCGGGCTCCGGCCTGGACGTTCTCGCCCGCCTACGGGCCGACGAGCGCTCGCGGCGCGCTCCGGTGGTCGCGCTCACCGCGCACGCGATGCGCGGCGACCGCGAGCGCTTCCTCGCCGCCGGCTGCGACGGCTACATCTCGAAACCGATCGAATCCAGCCAGTTCCTCGCCGTCGTCGCCGGCTTTCTCCGCGCCCGTTCCCGAGGCGACGGCGTGGAGAGATAATGCCGCCGGTGAGCTCCCCTCCGGCCAAGGCGCCACGCATTCTCGCGGTCGACGACCAGCCCGAAAACCTCGAGCTGCTGGCCGCAATCCTCTCCGACGAGGGTTTCGACGTCGGCTTCGCCAGCGACGGGCTGGCGGCGCTCGAGGCGGTGGCGGCGCACCCGCCGCAAGCGATCCTGCTCGACATCATGATGCCGCGCCTCGACGGCTTCGAGGTCTGCCGGCGCATCAAGGCGGCGCGTCCGACCTGTTTCATTCCGGTGGTCATGCTGACCGCGCTCTCCGACGTCGAGAGCAAGATCCGCGGTTTCGAGAACGGCGCCGACGACTTCCTCAACAAGCCGTTCCATCGCATCGAGCTGCTCACCCGGTTGCGTTCGCTGCTCAGGATCCGCGGCCTGCGCGACGAGCTCGATTCGACCGAGGCGCTGATCTTCAGCATGGTCCACCTGCTCGAAGAGAAGGACCCGCTGACCCGCGACCACTCGCAGCGGGTGGCGGCGATCGCCGCCGACACCGGCCGCGCGCGCAAGCTCTCGAGCCGCGCGCAGTACAACCTCACCCTCGGCGCCCTGTTGCACGACATCGGCAAGCTCGGCGTTCCGGAGTCGATCCTGCTCAAGCCGGACGCCGAAAGGACCGCAGAGGACCAGCGCATCTACCGCCAGCACACCGCGCTCGGCGAGCGGATCCTGGCGCCCATCGACTCGCTCGCCGGCGCGATCCCGTTCGTCCGCCAGCATCACGAGCGCCGCGACGGCAGCGGCTACCCGAACGGCGCCGTCGCCGCGGAGCTGGCGCCGGAGGTCGAGCTGCTGGCGGCGGCGAACTCCTACGACATGACGCGGGCGACGCACCCCTCGGACCTGCCGGCGCGGGCGGAGGCGCTGCGGCAGGAAGCGCGCGCCGGACGCTTCGAAACCGCTCTGGTCGAAGAGATCATCCGCGCCGGCGAGCGCCTCGAGGCGGCCGCTTCCCTGCCGACGATCGAGGAGCTCCTGCCGGCGCCCGAGATCGACCCGGGCGGCCGCATCCTGGTCGCCGACGACAACTCGACGAACCGCCAGCTCTACCGCGAGTTGTTGCAGGGGGCGGGCTACCAGGTCGAAACCGCCAACGGCGGCGAGGCGGCGCTCGCCGCCTACCGCAAGACCAAGCCCGACCTGATGATCCTCGACATCCGGATGCCGGACATCGACGGCCAGGAGGTCTGCCGGATCATCAAGGCCGACGAGAGCGCGGCCTACCTGCCGGTGATCCTCGTCACCGCCTATGAGGAGCGCGGCTTGCGCCTGCGCGCGCTCGACTGCAGCGCCGACGAGCTGCTGCTCGCGCCGGTCAATCGCCTGGAGCTCCTGGCGCGAGTACGGTCGCTGCTGCGGCTCAAAATCTACTACCAGGACCTGGTGCGCCACGAGAGCGTGGTGCTGTCGCTTTCGGCGGCGCTCGAAGCGAAGGACCCGTACACCCGCGGCCACAGTCAGCGCGTCGGCGAGCTCTCGACCCGCCTCGCGCGCGAGCTCGGCCAGGACCCGGTGGTCGTGCAGCGCATGCGCACCGCGGGGCTCCTGCACGACATCGGCAAGGTGGCGATCCCGCAGAGCCTGCTCAACAAGCCCGGCCGCCTGACCAGCGAGGAGTTCACCAAGCTGATGACCCATCCGGTCGTCGGCTGGGAGATCTGCAAGCCGCTGCGCACCGCGCAATCGGTGCTCGACTGCATCCTCTACCACCACGAACGCTTCGACGGCTGCGGCTATCCCGAAGGGCTCTCGGGGGAGGCGATCCCCTATCAGGCGCGCCTGCTCGCGGTCGCCGACGCGCTCGACGCCCTCACCTCCGAACGCGCCTACCGCCGCAGCCTCTCGGTCGACGAAGCGGTACAGCTCCTGGGGCACGAGACCGAAGCCGGCAAATGGGATCCGGAGATCTACTCCGCCCTCACCCGCCTCGCCCAGCGCGGCCAGGCCGATCCTCGCCGCCTCGAGGTTTAAGGCAGAAGCGACTCAGTCCTTCGGGCAAGCGGGTCCTCAGGGAACGGAGTTGGACCAGCTCTCGAGGTTCGCCGATTCGAATCCGTCCGCGAAGATGTCCGGGGTCCAGTCGAGAGCGGCCTCGAGGGCGAAGGCGACGGCGATCCGGGCGAATTTCGCCGCGTGCGCCGCCGTGCCGCCGAAGGTCGCGACCGTGTCCTGGGGCGTGTGCAGGGCGGTGTTGTAGGAGCCGGGATAGGGCGCTTCGAAGGCCATCGCCGCCGGGTAGCCGCGCACGTTCCAGGAGGCATGATCCGAGCAGCCGTAGCCGCAGTTGGAGGTGCCCCGAGTGAGCGCCGGCAGGTAGGTGTCGACGATCGCCCCGAGGAACTGGTTGAGCTCGGAGTTCGTGTAGGCAGTGTCCTGGATGAGCGTGACGTCCGTCACCGAGCCCTGGTAAGCGGTCATGTCCTGTTGCAGCACGGCGACGACCTGCTTGGCAGCGGCGGCGTAGTCGCCCGCAATGTCGTCGGAGCCATCGAGGCCGACCTCCTCCGCCGCATAGGCCATGAACTGAATCGTGCGCTGCGGCCGCACGCCGGAAGCGAGGAGAACACGCAGCGCCTCCGAGATCGTCGCCACCCCCGAAGCGTCGTCGTCAGCGCCTGGCGCCGTGCAGGTGGGATTCCCGGAGCAGCCCGAGCGAATCGAATCCTCGTGGGCGCCGACGATGACGATCTGCCCGGGGAGGGTCGTGCCGGGGATCGTCGCCACGACCGACGGCTGGGGCGTGATCCCGGCGTGCGAATAGAGCTCGACGGTCACGCCTTCGTGGCCGGCGGCGTAGCCCTCCCACTGGGCCTTGATCGCGTTCGCGGCGTTGGTGCCCGTGGCATGGGCGTGGTAGCGATTGGCGAAGTTTGTCGACAGCGAGGTGATGGTGGCGAGAATCGCTGCCTCGTCGATCGCCGCGACGAGCGGCGCCACGACGGTGGGCCGATCGATCGCGAACGGCAGGACGAGCGGCGCCGAGGGCTGGCTCCGGCGCTCGAGTCGCGCCAGCGCCTCGCGCGCCTCGGCGAGGCTCTCGTGCTTCACGAAGCCGCCGCAGCGCAGAAAGTCGCGATGGATGCGCTGCGAGAGCGATTCGAGCGCCGACTCCGGGAGCGCCGAGAGGACGACACCTCGGGTCTCCGCGAGCCGCGGCAGAAACGGCAGGACCTCCGCGCCGGGGCCGGCCTCGAAGACGCCGGTCACGGCCGCAAAGACCGTGTCCTCGATCGTGATCCAGACCTCCCGATCGCTGGGAGAGGGCGCCTGGATGGACGCAGCGACGGCGGGAACGAACGCTACCCAGACGCCAGCGGCGACAACGGCGGCACGAACGAAAGCGCGGAACATGGCGCGCATTGTATCGGAGGGCCGGCGACAGGCGCCGGCGCTCAGTTTGTTGCCTCGCCTCCTTCCCCGGGGTTCCGCGCGGCCCCTCCTGCCCGTTGGGGTCGTGTCGGGGGCGGCGCGCACGGCTAGCCTCGCAGCATGGCGCCCGATCCTCCGCCGCAGGCTCCTGCCGCGTCCGCCATGCACGACGCCGTCGTCGACGGCGACGCCGTGCGCGCGAGAGAGCTCGCCCTCCAGCTCGTCGCCTCCGGAGCCGACCTCGTCGCCGCGGTCGAGCAGGGTTTCGCCGCCGGCATCCGCCGCGTCGGCGAGCTCTGGGAAGAGGGCGAGTACTTCCTGCCCGAGCTGGTGCAGGGCGCCGAGGCGATGAAGGCGGCCATGGCGATCGTCCTGCCGGCCCTCGCCGCGAGCCGCGCCGGCGAATTGAGCCGCGGCCGCGTCGTCCTCGGGACGGTGAAGGGCGACCTGCACGATATCGGCAAGGGCCTGGTCGGCGTGCTGCTCGCCGCCCACGGCTTCGAGGTCCACGATCTCGGCCACGACGTGCCGGTCGAGCGCTTCCTCGCCAAGGCGCGCGAGATCGACGCCGATATCGTCGCCGCCTCCGCTCTCCTGACCACGACGATGCCGGAGCAGCGCCGCCTCGCCGAAGCGCTCGCCGCCTCCGATCTGCCACGCAAACCCGGCCTGCTGATCGGCGGCGCGCCGACCAGTCCGCAGTGGGCGGCGTCTTTCGGCGCCACCCATGCCGAGAACGCCCTGCGCGCGGTCGCCGCGGCCGAGGGGCTCTTGCGATGAGCTTCGCCGCGCGCCTGGCGCATGGGCCGGTCGTGCTGCTCGACGGCGGCATGGGCTCGCTGCTCATGGCGCGCGGCCTCGCCGCGGGCTCCGCGCCGGAGCACTGGACGCTCGAACGCGGCGACGAGATCGTCGCCGTCCACCGCGCCTACGTCGACGCCGGCAGCGACGCCGTGCAGACCAACACTTTCGGCGCCCATCCGCTCCGCCTCGCCGCGGCGGGCCTCGGCGGTCGGGCGACCGAGGTCGCGACCGCCGCCACCGCTCTGGCGCGCCGGGCCGGCGCCCGCTACGTGATCGGCGACGTCGGCCCGACCGGCGAGTACCTGCCACCGGTCGGCGAGGGCCAACCGGAGGAGTTCCGGCGCGGCTTCGCCGAGCTCGGCCGGGCGTTCGCCACCGCCGGGGTCGACGCGCTGCACATCGAAACGATGAGCGACCTCGCCGAGGCGCAGATCGCCCTAGCGGCGCTCCTCGCGGCCGCGCCTGGCGTTCCGGTCTGCGTCTCGCTCACCTTCGAGCAGCGCAAGCGCGGCTTCTTCACCGTCATGGGCAACCGGCTCGAAGAGGCGCTGCCGGCGCTCGCCGCCGCCGGCGCGACCGCCGTCGGCGCCAACTGCACGCTCACCAGCGCCGGCTTCCGGGCGCTCGCCGCCGCGGCGCGAGCCGTTTGGGACGGGCCTCTGTTCCTGCAGCCGAACGCCGGGCAACCGCGGCTCGAGGCGGGCTGCGCCCTCTACGATCAGACTCCGGAGGAGTTCGCCGCCGACCTCGCGGGTATCGCGGCCAACCAAGCCAGCGCAAAAGGTGGAGACGCGCGCGGCGCGAACCTCGCGCTCGGCGGCTGCTGCGGCACCGATCCGCGCTTCATTGCCGCCCTCGCGGCGGCGCTCGCCGAGCGAGGCCTGCGATGAGCCGGGCACTCCATCGCGTCGACACGCCGCTCGCCCTGCCACGCAGCGACGTGCTGCACTTTCTGGGCTACCCCGCAGGACGCGAGCCGCAACCGAGGATCGCCGCGTTGCTGGACGAATGTCTGCAGGAGGCGCGCCGGCTCGTGCGCGGCCGCGCCGTCTGGACGACCCTGTCGGCGGACGAGGCGCCGGAGATCGGACTCGCACCGCTGCCGGCGAGCGGCCTGGTCATCGGCCTGGCGACGGCAGGCGCCGCCATCGTCGAAGCGGCGTCGGAACGCATCGCGCGCGGCGATTCGACCGCGGCCCTGCTGCTCGACGCCTGCGGCAGTGCCGCGGCGGAAGAGGCGGCCGACCGCGCCTCGGCGGCGATCGTCGCCACACTCGGCGGAGTCGCCGATTCATCGACGGAACCAGGCCTCGCCGTCGATGCCGCGCTGCCGGCCGCCGCGCCCGACAACCGCGCTGCGGCGATCTCCTGCCGCATCAGTCCGGGCTACGGCCGCTGGTCCCTCGAGTCGCAGCCGGCTCTCTTCGCTCGCCTGCCCCATCGCGAGATCGGCGTTCACCTCGAGAGCACGATGCTCATGGTGCCGCGCAAGTCGGTCTCCTTCGCGATGTGGCTGGGTGCCGACGCCCGGCCGATCGCCGGCCTCTCGGGCTGCGCGCGCTGCGAGCTCGAAAGCTGCCGCTACCGCCGCGAGCCGCGCGCCGGCCTGGAAACGGGCGCATGAGGCCGCGACTCGAGCTGCTCGCCCGCGCGGATGTCGAGCGCTTGCTCGGCGAGGCCTTTCAGGTGCTGGAGCGGGTCGGCGTCCGGGTCGAGAACCCGCAGGCCGCGGAGCTCCTCCTGGCTGCCGGCGCCGACGCCCGCGCGCAGCGGATCTTCCCCGGCGAGACGCTGGTGCGGGCCGCTCTCGCCACGGTGCCGCGCACGTTCGCGCTGCATGATCGCAGCGGCGTCCCAGTGGTCGATTTCGGCAGCGGTCGGACGAGCTTCGATCCCGGCTCGGCGGCGATCTACCGCATCGAGTCCGGCGCGGACGGCCGCCGTCCGGCGACGACCGCCGACGTGGTCGAGCTGGTGCGCCTCGTCGATGGGCTGCCCGGATACGCCGCCCAGGCGACCGCGCTGGTACCGGGCGACGTGCCGGACGGCATCGCCGATCGCTGGCGGCTGTTTCTCGCCCTGGTCTACGGCGCCAAGCCGGTGGTCACCGGGACATTCTCCAAGGACGCCTTCGCGCCGATGCTCGAGATGCTGCGCGCCGTGCGTGGCGGCGCCAGCGCTCTCGCTGCGCTTCCCTTGGCGCTCTTCGATTGCTGCCCGACTTCGCCGCTCACCTGGAGCGACCTCACGGCGGCGGCGCTCGTCGACGCCGCCCGCGCCGGAGTTCCGGCGAATCTGGTCGCGGTGCCGATGACCGGCGCGACGGCGCCGGTGACGCTGCGCGGCGCGCTCGTCCAGCTCGCCGCCGAGAACCTGGCCGGCGTCGCGATCCACCAGCTCGCCGCCCCCGGGGCACCGCTGGTCTGGGGCGGGGCGCCATCGGCCTTCGACATGCGTCACGGCAGCGCGGCGATGGGGGCGATCGAGAGCGCGATGTTGAACGTCGCCAATGCGCAGGTCGGCCGCTCGCTCGGCCTGCCGACCCACGGCTACCTCGGGCTCTCCGATGCCAAGAGTCCCGATTACCAGGCCGGGATGGAGAGCGCCAGCGGCGCTCTCCTCGGGGCGCTCGCCGGGATCGACCTGGTCTCCGGGCCGGGCCTGCTCGACTATCTGCTGTCGCAGTCGCTCGAGAAGCTCCTGCTCGACCACGAGGCCTGCCGTGCGGCGCTGCGCTGCGCGCGCGGTATCGACTGCGCCGCCGATCGACACGAGGGCACGCTGGACCTGTTGGCCGACCTGGTGCAGGCGGGCGAGCTCCTCTCGCACCCGCACACCCGCAGCCACTGGAAGACCGAGCTCTCGCTCGCCTCGCCGCTCGTCGATCGAAAGAGCTACGGCGACTGGGAGACCGCGGGGCGTTCCACTGCTCTCGACCGCGCTCGGGGCGAGCTCGAACGCCAGCGCTACCCCGGCTCCCCGCTCGCCGACGAGCTCACCGGCGAGCTCGCCGCCATCGTCGCCGCCGACGCCGCGCACCATGGCGTCTTCGAATTGCCGTTCGCACAGGAGTGCACTTGAAGCTTCACTCGGTACCGGCCATCGGAGCCGGAACCGCAACCCAATGAAAGCGCGCTCTCCGGAGCGCAGGAGCTCCTCATGAGTTCATACAAAATTGCGTGGCTGCCAGGCGATGGAGTCGGTATCGAAGTGATGGAGGCGGCGAGGATCTGCCTCGATGCCCTGAAGTTCGACGCCCACTATTCCCATGGCGATATCGGCTGGGAGTTCTGGCGTACCGAAGGAGAGTCCTTTCCCCAACGGACGATCGACCTTCTCGAGGCTAGCGACGCCGCGCTGTTCGGCGCCATCACCTCGAAGCCGGCGAAAGACGCCGAGGCGGAGCTGGTGCCCGAGCTCAAGGGCAAGGGCCTGACCTACCGCAGCCCGATCGTGCGCATGCGGCAGCGGTTCGACCTCTTCACCTGCCTGCGGCCGTGCAAGGCCTATCCCGGAAACCCCTTGAATTACAAGGATGGCATCGACCTGGTGATCTTTCGCGAGAACACCGAGGGGCTCTACGCCGGTGTCGAGTTCAGCCCGGTCCCCGACGAGCTCAAGGCGACGCTCACCCAGCTGAGCAAGCCGTTCGCCCACTTCGCCGACATCCCGGGCGACGAGTTCGCCATCACCTGCAAGGTGAACACGCGGAAAGGCTGCGAGCGGATCATCCGCGCCGCTTTCGACTATGCGCAGAAGCACGGCTACCCGAAGGTCACGGTCATCCACAAGGCAAACGTCGTGCGCGCCACCGAGGGCCTGTTCCTCGAGACCGGCAAGCGCATCGCGAAGGAGTATCCGCGGATCGCGATGGACGACGCCAACGTCGACGCCATCACGATGTGGCTGCTCAAGAATCCACAGAGCTACAGCGTCCTGGTGGCGACGAATCTCTTCGGCGACATCGTGAGCGACCTCGCGGCGCAGATGGTCGGCGGCCTGGGATTCGCGTGCTCGGCCAACATCGGGGCGAAGCTCGGCGTCTTCGAGCCCAGCCACGGCAGCGCGCCCAAGTATGCGGGTCAGTACAAGGTGAACCCGATCGCCATGATTCTGTCGGCGAAGATGATGCTCGAATGGCTGGGCGAAACCGAGAAGGCGGCGAAGCTCGAGGCCGCAACCGCCGCCGTCATCGCCGAGGGCCGGGTGCGCACCTACGACATGGGCGGCAGTGCGACGACGCTCGAGATGAGCGAAGCCATCGCGCGAAAACTCTGACCAGGCGATCGGACGGAGCCCGGATATGGCGCAGCAAATCCTCATTCATGAAGTCGGCCCGCGCGACGGCCTGCAGGCCGAAAAGCAGGTCGTTCCGACGGCGACGAAGCTCCTCTGGCTCGAACGGCTGATCGGGAGTGGCCTCGACATCGTACAGGTGGGCTCCTTCGTCCATCCGGAGAAGGTGCCCCAGATGGCCGACACCGACGAGCTCTTCCGCCGGCTCACCGCGGACGGTCGGCGCGCTCCGGGAGCCACCCTCTCGGGACTGGTGCTCAACGAGAAGGGCCTGGAGCGCGGACTCGCCTGCGGCGTGGAGATGTTCTGCATGGGGGTTTCCGCTTCGGAAACCCACAGTCGCAAGAACACCGGCATGGGCACGGCGGAGGCCACCCGGCGCATCGTCGCCACGGCGCTCGCCGCGAAGAGCGCCGGCAGGGAGGTCCAGGTGAGCGTGCAGAGTGCCTTCGGCTGCGGCTTCGAAGGGCGGATTCCCGAGGCGCGCGTCCTGGAGATCGTCGCCGCGTACCTCGAAGCCGGATTCGAGTCCATCAGTCTCGCGGACACGGCCGGGCACGCCTACCCTTCCCAGGTCGCCGCCTATGTGCGCCGCATTCTCTCCATGGCGCCGGGCGCCAGGATCACGGCGCACATCCACAACACCTACGGCCTCGGCATGGCCAACGTCTACGCCGCCATTGGCGCCGGTGCGACCGCCATCGAGACCAGCTTCGGCGGGCTCGGAGGCTGTCCGTTCACGAAGGTCGCCGCGGGCAACGTCGCCACCGAGGATCTCGTGCACGGTCTGCAGCGCGAAGGAGAGTGCCCGGGGATCGACCTCGCGAGCCTGATCGGCGTGGCGCGCGATGTCGCGGCGTTCTTCGGGCGGGATCTTCCGGGTTGCGTGTACAAGATCGGTCCGATCCCGGACCCCCCGGACCCGATACCGCCCGCAGCGCCAGCCGGTTGATCGATCCAGGAGAGCGGAAATGAATCGACGTATTCTCGAAGGCATCCAGGTCCTGGACCTCACCAACGTGCTGTCCGGGCCTTTCACGACGCTGCATCTGGCGCTGCTCGGCGCCGAGGTCATCAAGGTCGAGAACCCGAAAGACGGCGACCTGGCGCGCAAGCTGGGCATTCTGCCGGAGCTCAACAAGCGTCTCATGGGCACCAGTTTCATCGCCCAGAACTGCAACAAGAAGTCGATCACGTTGAACACCAAGAGCGCCGAGGGCAAGGAGATCTTTCTCCGTCTGGCGAAGAATGCGGACGTGGTGGTCGAGAACTTCCGGCCCGGCGTGATGGATCGCCTGGGCCTCGGCTACAAGGTGCTCTCGGCGGCGAACCCCGGACTGGTCTACTGCGCGATCTCCGGCTTCGGGCAGACCGGGCCCGATGCGTTGTATCCGGCCTACGACCAGATCATCCAGGGACTGTCGGGTGAGATGGCGGTGAACGGCGACGAGCGCCTGAGCCCGCTGCGCGCCGGCTTCCCGGTCTGCGACACGGTCGGCGGGCTCAACGCGGCGTTCGCGGTGATGGCGGCGCTCTTCCACCGCCAGCGCACCGGCGAAGGCCAGGCGATCGACATCGCACTGCTCGACAGCATCCTGCCGCTGATGGGCTGGGTCGCGGCCAACCTGCTGATCGGGCAGCAGCAGCCGGTGCTGATGGGGAACGACAACTTCACCGCCGCGCCCAGCGGGACGTTCCGGACGCTGGACGGCCACATCAACATCGCCGCCAACAAGCAGGAGCAGTGGGAGGCGGTCTGCGACGTTTTGAACCTCCCCGACCTCAAGACCGATCCGCGCTTCGCCGAGCGCGATACGCGCAAGAAGAACCGCCGCGAGCTCACGCCGCTGCTCGAGGCGAAGCTGGCGCTGCGCACCACGGCGGCCTGGGTGACCGAGCTCAACGCTGCCGATGTTCCCAGCGGGGCGATTCTCGGCCTCGAAGAGGCGCTGCGGCAGCCGCAGATCCGTCATCGCGAGGTGCTGAAGAAGCTGCCGCTTCCCGGCTTCGGCGACATCGAAGTCTTCGGCCTGACGGCGCAGTTCGAGAAAACCCCGGGCGCCGTCGACACGCCGCCGCCGGTTCTGGGCGAGCACAACAGCGAAATCTACGGCGGGCTGGGAATCTCTGCCGCCGAACAGACCCGACTCAAGACCGCAGGCGTCATCTGACAGGAGCCGTTATGGGAATGACCGTCGTCGAAAAGATTCTCGCCCGTGCCGCGGGCCTGCCGTCCGTGGCTGCCGGGGACGTCGTCGAGCCGCAGGTGGACCTCGCGATGTCGCACGAGAACGCCGCGCTGGTGATCAACCAGTTCCAGGAGATCTTCCAGGGCACGGGAATTGCGCCGAAAGTCTGGGACCCTTCGCGGGTGGCGATCATCTTCGACCACCGTGTGCCGGCGGAGTCGCCGAAGACGGCGACCAACCAGAAGAAGATCCGCGATTTCACCGCCGCCAACGGCATCACCAAGTTTCACGACATCCGCGGCGATGTGGGCGGCATCTGTCACCAGATCCTCCCTGAATACGGCTACGTGCGCCCCGGCTACGTCGTGGTCGGGACAGATTCCCACACCACGACGCACGGCGCGCTGGGCGCCTTCAGCTTCGGCGTCGGCGCGACCGAGATGGCCTCGGTCTGGAGTCTGGGTTTCGCCGTCAACATCGAGGTCCCGGCCACCATCAAGGTGGTGGTTACGGGAGAGTTCCCGCCGTTCGTCGGCGCCAAGGATCTGATCCTGCACATCATCGGCACGCTGACCGCCCAGGGCGCCAACTACAAAGTGCTGGAGTTCCACGGCGACACCATTCGCCGGATGACGACCAGCGGACGCATCGCCATCTGCAACATGAGCGTCGAGGCCGGCGCCACTTCAGGAATCGTCCCCGGCGACGAAGAGACGGTGCGCTACCTGCGGCAGGAATCGGGCGTGACGGAAGCCATCCCCTGCGTCGCTCCCGACGCCGACGCGACCTACGTCCGCACGCTCGAGGTCGACGTGTCGGCGCTCGAGCCGCAGATCGCCTGCCCGCACATGGTGGACAACGTCAAGCCGGTCAGCGCGGTCGCCGGCACGAGCGTGCAGCAGATCGTCATCGGCAGCTGCACGAACGGCCGCCTGGACGATCTCGCCGTGGCGGCGGGCATCCTGCGCGGCAAGAAGGTGGCGACGGGCACCCGGATGCTGGTCTTCCCGGCCTCGGGGCGGATCTTCTCGCAGGCGTTGGACAGCGGCTATATCCAGGACTTCATGAAGGCCGGCGCAGTGGTGATGAACTCCGGCTGCGGGCCCTGTCTCGGCGTCCACGAAGGGGCGCTCGGCGACAACGAGACCGCGCTCAGCACGACGAATCGCAACTTCAAGGGGCGCATGGGCAACCCGAAGTCCGAGGTCTACCTGTGCAGCCCGGCCGTCGCCGCCGCTTCGGCCATCACCGGCGTCATCACCGATCCCCGAACCGTCTGACAGCGCGAGACAGGAGTCCTGCATGGCCAAAGGCATCATCCAGGTCGGCAACGCCATCCGCACCGACGACACTCATCCCGGGCGC
>JAGOCP010000258.1 GCA_017998715.1 Thermoanaerobaculia bacterium
GTGACCGCCCGGAACCGCCCCATCGTCTTCGCAGCCCTGGCCGAGATGGCCGCCGAGGCGCCGATCGAGCTCGTGGTGCACGGCAGCTCGATGGCACCGCTGCTCGGCGAAGGAGATCGCATCCAGGTTGCCCGCACCGATCGCTACCGCGTCGGCGACCTCCTCGTCTTCAGGAATTCGGTAGGCGACCTGGTAGCCCACCGGCTGCTCGGGATGCGGCGCGCGCACGGTGAGCTCCGCTTCGTCCTGCGCGGCGACGCCACGCCGGCCGCTGACGGACTGGTCCCGCCGGCGGCGATCCTCGGCCGTGTCGTTGGCGGCGAGATTCCCCGCCGCCTGGTGGAGGTGCCCTGGCGCGACCGCCTGCACGCGCGCCTGCGCTTCCTCGCCTACGGCTTTTCGAGGCTCCTCTCGTGACCTTCGGCGACGCCTTCCTGCATCATCCCGACCTCTTCCCTGCGCGGCTGAGCGGTGACGTCTGGGGAGCGGCGACGCTGCGCCTCGAGATCGCCGGCTTTCCATTCCTCCTCTCCGGCCTCTCCGCTGCGCAGGCGACTGCGGCCCACGAGCACTATCGCGACCTCCTGCTGCCGCTCCCGGCCGGCGCGGACGACACCCGGCTGGCGCTCTTCCGCGCCCCCGAGGAGGACTTCCGCGACTTCGACGTGGTCGGCTGGCAGACCACCTTCGACTTCGACTACGGCGCGGACGCCGTGCGCTGGGCCGGCCGCCGCTCGATGGCCCGCCTGGAGCTCGCCGGCGAGCGCCGGGCCGCGCTCTGGACTCCGGCCGGCGACACCGATTCCGCCTTCCTCGGCATCCTCGAGAACACGCTGCGGGTGGTCGTCGCCTATCGCTGCCTCGCCGCCGGCGGCGCTCTCTTCCACAGCGCCGGCGTCCGCGCCGGCGGAAAGGCCTGGCTCTTCGTCGGGCCGTCCGGCGCCGGCAAGTCCACCCTGTGCGGGCTGTCGCAAAGCGCCGGGTACCAGGTGCTCTCCGACGAGCTCAACGCCCTCTTTCTGGTGAACGGTGAGCCCCGTCTCGCCCAGCTCCCGTTCGCCGGCGACTTCGGCGGCGTCGCGCTCGAGCGCGCCTCGTTCCCGCTGGCCGGCATCTTCCTGCTCCGCCAGGGGCCGACGGCGCGGCTCGACCCAGTCGACAGAGGACGGTCGATCGGCGCCCTGGTCGCCGCGTCTCCGTTCGTCAACGGTGACGCGCTGCGGCTCGACCGGCTGCTCGACAACCTGGAGCGCATCTGCGGCGCGGCGCCCGCGCGTCAGCTCACTTTCCGGCTCGATCCGGACTTCTGGCATATTCTCCTGGCTCCGTGATGGCCCCGCGATGACCACCCTCGCCACTGTCTACCGCCGCGCCGCCGACGTGCGCTACCGCGTCCTCGACGACGAGGCGGTCGTCATCCGTCAGCGCGCCGGCGAGGTGCTCGGATTGAACGCCCTGGGGGCTCGCCTGCTCGATGCGCTCGATGGCCAGAGGCCGGTTGGCGAGATCGTCGCCGCTCTCGCCGCCGACTATGCCGTCGCACTGCCCGAGCTCGAGCGCGACGTCCTCGAGTACTACGCCGAGCTGGCTGCGCTGGGGCTCATCGAGGAGCAGCGCGAGGGCGGGAGCTCGGCGCGATGAGCGGCTTCGGCGGCAAGGTCGAGTCGATCTGGCGCGAGAACCACCTCTTCACCGTGCTGCTCGAGCTCACCTATCGCTGCAACCTCGATTGCTTCTTCTGCTACAACGACGTCGGGCTCCAGGGAACGCCGCTCGGCACCGAGCAGTATTTCGGGCTCCTCGACGAGCTCGCGGAGCTCGGAGCGCTGCAGCTCTCGCTCTCGGGCGGCGAGCCGCTCGCTCACCCCGACTTCTTCCGCATCGGAGCGCGGGCACGGGAGCTCGGCTTCGTCGTGCGGATCAAGTCGAACGGACACGCCCTGCGCGGCGAGCTGGCGCGGCGCGTGCGCGACGAGATCGACCCGTACGCCATCGAAGTCAGCCTGCACGGCGCGCGCGCCGAGACCCACGACCGCCAGACGCGCGTCGCCGGGAGCTTCGTGCGCCTGGTCGAGAACCTGAACGGCCTCGCCGCGCTCGGCCTGCGGGTCAAGATCAACTCGACGCTGACCGCCTACAACGAAGGTGAGATCGAAGGGATGTTCGCGATCGCCGACACCCTCGGCTTCCCGCTGCAGGTCGATCCGGACGTCACGCCGCGCGACAACGGCGACCGCGAACCGCTGGTCGTGCGCGCCTCGCGCGCCGGGCTGGTGCGTCTGTTCGAGATCGAGACCGAGCGCGGCAGCGCGCGGGCTGCGGCGATGGGCGAAACTGCCGCGGCGGACGCTGCGACCGGTGGTCAGGTCGCCGCGGTGCAGCGCCAGGGCGACGCCGACCAGCCGCGCCCGGCGAGCGGCAAGCACTGCGGCGCCGGATCGTCGAACATCGCCATCGATCCCTACGGCAACGTCTATCCCTGTGTGCAATGGCGGCGCCCGGTGGGAAATCTCCACCAGGCTTCGATCCGCGAGATCTGGTCGACTTCACCGGCGCTTGCCGGCATCCGCCGGCTGGTGACCGAGATTCCCGGGCGCCTGCGCGCCAGCGGTCCGGACGCGCACCTGCTCAACTTCTGTCCGGGGGCGGCGGAGCTCGCGACCGGCGACGCCGGCGCGATCTATCCGGCGGCGGCGCTGCGCAAAGAGCTACTGCAGGAGATGACCGACTCGCAGTCGCGCCCGCGCGAGCGCGCGCGACTGCCGGTCGTCAGCTGAACCTTCAGGAAGAGATCGGACCGCGCGGGCAGGTGCCCGGGCTGCCCTTCGCCGGCGGCGACGGGGCGCACAGCGCGGCGATCGTCTCGAGCGGTTCCCGATAGAGAATGCGCGGCCGCTCGTAGGCTGCGGCCGTCGCTTCTGCGACCTCCGCCTGCGGCTGTCCGGCGCTGTTTCCGACTCGCTGCGTCATTCCCGATCTCCATTTCCAGGCGTCCGCTCGAGCGGCGCCGCGAATGTCTGTCATCCAGTCTACCTGTCCCGCCGCACTGCACGCCCTTGCGGTCCTGCCATTCCGGTCCCGAGGGCCGCCGTGCCCGATCGGTTCATTCGCCCGACGGCGTGCCCGGCACCTGCGGCGCCGGGGTCGGCGCGCGCATCACCAGCGCGGCGTCGCCCAGCAGGTTGTAGATGCGCAACAGCTCGGTGTTGCCACCGGCGCCGGCGTAGGACCGCTGCGCCGCCACCAGGGCATCGCCGAGGCGCGGCGTCTCCGGGCGGAAGAGCTCTGCCGCCAGGCGGGTGGCGAACTCGCGCGCCGCGCCGTGCTGGCCGAGGCCCGAAGGCGCGAAGACCGCCGTCGCGCCGCCCGTGGCGCTGCGCACCAGCTCTTCGCCCAGCGCCGGATAGTCCGGCAGCTCGAAGCGGTTGACGGCGCAGGTCAGCGCCGCCACCACCGGCGCCCGGCCGCCGTTGGCGAGGCCCGGGACATCGGCGTTGGTGAGCACCGATTCGTCGGCGAGGCGATCGAGACCGCCGTGGCCGACGTACTGAACATAGTTGGTGCCGCCCTGGATCGCCGCCACTACGGCGTCGTGCGCCGCCGCCGGCGTCTGCGCATCGAGGTAGACCTTCGCGACCGTGAAGTCGTGGGGCAGATTCGCCTGCAGCTGGTCGCTTTCGGCGGCGAAGTTCGAGCTGCCGTCGATGTTGTCGGCGACGAACAGCGCCTGATCCACCCACGACCCGCCGAGCGATTCGTAGGCCTGGATCTTGGCCACCACACCGGCGAGCTCCGCCGGCGACAACACCGGCAGGCGCCCGATCGCCATCTCCGGAACGCCGTCGTCGTCGACGTCGCCGTAGGCCGCGTCGGACGAGAAGAGTCCTTCCGGCGTCGCGACCATCAGCGCCGGGATCTTGTTGCCGCCGAGGCCGCCGAGGTTGCGGTAGTCGTACGTACCCTCGCCGGCGAAAGTGACATAGCGCGGCGGCGTCGGCCACTCGTTCCAGGCATAGGCCAGGAAGTCACGCAGCGCCAGCGGACCGCCCATGCCGAAGCCGAATTCGTCGTAGACGTCCTGCTGGCGCACGACGAGCGTGGACAGCCCCTGACCGGCGCGGTAGCTCGCGAGGGCCGCAGCCTCGGCCGCAAGCTCGTCGTCGGTAATGACGATGTACTGCGCCCCGGTGCTGCCGCGCAGATTCGAGGGGGCGTCGAGCACCATCGACGCCGGCCGGCGCACCGCCGCGAGGCTCTCGGCGAGGTAGCGCCGCTGCGCACCCGCCGGGTGGAAGGTGACACCGAAGCCATCAGTCGTGCGCGCGATCCGGCCGCCGGAGGTCCACCTCGGCGCCGCCGGATTCGTGATGTCGACCAGCGCGATGTCGCCGCCGCGGAAACCCGAGACCTGCAGCGCCGCGGTCGTGCCGGCGTCGAACTCGAGCCGGGCGTTGGCGGTGCGCAGGAGCCGCGGCGAGGCGAGCGCGAAACCGTCGACGTAGTAGACGCTGTAGGGCGCCCCGGGGCCGGTCGTCGCCGCGACCTCGATCGAATTGCTGCCCGCGAGCAGAACCGACGCCGGGAAGGAGAAGGTCGCCTCGTGGGCGGCGATCCCCTGCCAGGAGGTCTGACCGACGACGGTGCCGTTGACCCGGACCTCTGCCTGGTGCTCTTCGGCGACGCCGCTCGCGGTGGCGCCGAAGAGTCGCATCGTCAGCGCGGCGTCACCCACCGCAACGGGATCGACCAGCTGCAGGTCGAACGAACGTTGGCCCTCTTTGGCGCTGTCGCCCACGAGGTAGTTCCAGAACCAGTAGTCCGAAGCGGGATCGGTGGCGACGACGGTCGCCGCGAAGGCGTCGACCTCGACGTCTTTGCGGTCGACGAAGCTCTGCCCGCCGGCAGCGTCACCGGCGACCTCGGTGGTCGCCATCGTCGCGCCGCTCGCCACGCTCAGCCAGTAGACGTTGGTAGCGGTGTAGATGCTGTCGGCCGCCTGGGCGTAGAAGTAAGCCGAGCCGGCGTCGCTGCGCACGCGGAAGATCGGCACGACCTGGCCGCGGTTCTCGAGCCGCAGCTGGCCGCTCGCCATCCATTGCGCTGCGGTC
>JAGOCP010000260.1 GCA_017998715.1 Thermoanaerobaculia bacterium
TCGCGGTGCTCGTCGTCCAACGCCTGGTCGCCGCGCTCGTGGCACCGCTGCGGCTGCCGCGCCTCGACTTCCGCCACGGCATCCCCGAGAACGCCCGCACGCTCGTGGTCGTGCCGGTCCTCATCGGGAGCCTGGACGAGGTCGATCGCCTGCTCGCGCATCTCGAGGTCCAGGCGCTCGGCAACCTCGACCCGCAGATCCATTTCGCGCTCCTCTCCGACTTCAAGGACGCCGCGACGGCGACGGTGCCCGGCGACGAAGCGATCCTCTCGGCAGCGATCTCCGGCATCGAGGAGCTCAACCGGCGGCACCGCGCCGCCGGCAACGACCGCTTCTTCCTCCTCCACCGCGAGCGCAAGTGGAACCCGCAAGAGGGCGTCTTCATGGCCTGGGAGCGCAAACGGGGGAAGATCGAGGAGCTCAATCGCCGCCTGCGCTCCGCCGAGGACAGCGGCTTCACGGTGGAGATCGGCGACCTCGCGATCCTGCCGTCGGTGCGTTTCGTTCTGACCCTGGACGCCGACACCCGCCTGCCGCGCGACGCCGCGCGCGAGTTGATCGGCATCCTCGCGCATCCGCTGCACCGGCCGGTCGTCGACAAGGAGTCGCGCAAGGTCACCGCCGGCTACGGCATTCTCCAGCCGCGGGTGAGCGTCAACCTGGCGAGCGCCGCCGGCTCTCTCTTCGCCCGGATCTACGCCGGGCATACCGGTGTCGATCCCTACACGACGGCGGTCTCGGACACCTATCAGGATCTGTTCGGCGCCGGCATCTTCACCGGCAAGGGGCTCTACGACGTCGACGCCTTCGAGGCGACCGTCGGCTGGCGCGTGCCCGAGAACGCATTGCTGTCGCACGATCTCTTCGAGGGTCTCTACGCGCGCACGGCGCTGGTCTCCGACGTCGAAGTCGTCGACGACTACCCCGCCAACGTCCTGGCGCACGCGCGGCGCCAGCACCGCTGGGTGCGGGGCGACTGGCAGATCCTCGCCTGGCTCCTGCCGCGCGTGCCGACACCGCAGGGCTGGGTCCGGAATCGCCTACCGCTCATCGGCCAGTGGAAGATCCTCGACAACCTGCGGCGCAGCCTGGTGGCGCCGGCGCTTCTCGCTTACTTCGCCGCCGCCTGGACGGTGTTGCCGGGGAGCCCGCTCCTGTGGACGATCGGCGGGCTCGCGCTCGTCGGCTTCCCGCTCCTCACCTCGCTCTTCCAGCTGCTCAAGCCGCGCCCCGCCGACGAGCCCGCCCGCGTGCACCTGCGCGGACTGGCGGAGGATCTTTCGACCGCCTGCGGGCAGGCGCTCCTGACGCTGGTCTTCCTGCCCTTTCACGCCTGGGAGATGGTCCACGCCATCGCCCTGACGCTCGTCCGCGTCGTCTTCACGCAGCGCCGCCTGCTCGAGTGGGAGACCGCTGCTTCGCAGACGGTGAAGGCGGCCAGCGTGCTGCGCGCGGGCATGCGCTCGTTCTTCGTCGCGATGGCGGCGAGCCCTCTGGCAGCCGTGGCGATTGCCGCTCTCGCCATCGCCGTGCGCCCTGCTGCGCTGCCGCTCGCGCTGCCGTTCCTCGCCGCCTGGGCCGTGGCGCCGGCTTGCGCCTACTGGCTCAGCCGTTCCACCGTGCCGCGCCGCCTGGAGCTCGCGCCCGAGGATCGCGACCTGCTTCTCGACGTGGCGCGCAGAACCTGGGAGTACTTCGAAACCCTGGCCGGTCCCGAGAACCACTGGCTGGCGCCGGACAACGTTCAGGAGGATCGCGTACCCAGGGTCGCCCATCGCACCTCGCCGACCAATCTCGGGCTCGGCCTGCTGGCGACGCTCTCGGCGCACGACCTCGGCCTGATCTCGCTCGAGGACATGGCCGAGCGCCTGGACCGCGCGCTGACCTCGATCGAGGGGCTGGAGCGTCACGAGGGGCACCTGTTCAACTGGTACGACACGCAGAATCTCACGCCGCTCCTGCCGCGCTATGTCTCCACGGTGGACAGCGGCAACCTCGCCGGGGCGTTGCTCGCTCTCGCGGCGGGTTGCCGCGAGCTCGACAAGCAGCTGCAGGCTTCGCGGCCGGAGATCGCCTCGCGGCTGGCCGATGTCGCCGTGCGCTCCGTCGCACTTGCCGACGGGATGAACTTCGCCTTCCTCTACGAGCCCGAGCGCCAACTCTTCGTCATCGGCTATCGCCTGGCCGACGCCAGCGGGCCCGGACGCACCGACACCTCCTACTACGATCTGCTGGCCTCCGAGTCGCGCCTGGCGAGCTTCTTCGCCATCGCCAAAGGTGACGTTCCGCAGAGCCACTGGTTCCACCTCGGACGGCTGGTGGTCAGCGTGGCGGGCGCTCCGACGCTGGTTTCGTGGAGCGCCACGATGTTCGAGTACCTGATGCCGCTGCTGCTGATGCGGACCTATCCCGGCACGCTCCTCGACCAGAGCTGCCGCATGGCGATCCGCAAGCAGATCAGCTACGGCCGCCAGCGTCACGTGCCGTGGGGCATCTCGGAATCGGCCTACGACCTCGTCGACCGGCTCGGCAACTATCAATACAAGGAGTTCGGGGTCCCGGGCCTGGGATTGAAGCGCGGCCTCGCCGACGAGCTCGTGGTGGCGCCGTATGCGACCGCCCTGGCCGCGCTCCTCGAACCGGCCGAAGCGGTGCGCAACTTCCGGCGCCTCTCCGCCGCCGGCGCGCTCGGTCCGCTCGGCTATTTCGAGGCCATCGACTACACGCCGCGCAAGCCCGACGACGAGGGCGCTCTCACGTCCTTGCGCACTGGCGTCCTCGTCAAGACCCACATGGCGCACCACCAGGGGATGACGCTCGTCGCCATCGCCAACGTCCTGCTCGGCGAGCGGATGGTCGAGCGCTTCCATGCCGACCCGCGCATCCAGGCGACCGAGCTGCTCCTGCAGGAACGCATTCCGCGCGAGGCGCCGGTCATCGATCCCCATCCGGCGGAGGCGTCACGCTCCGAGCCGCCGGTTCTGGTGCGCGCGCCGCGCCGCCTGCGCTCGCCGCACACGCCGCACCCGCGGGCGCAGATCCTGTCGAACGGCACCTACGTCGCGATCGTCACCAACGGCGGCGGCGGCACGAGCTTCTGCAGCGGCCGCGCGGTCACGCGGTGGCGCGAGGACCGCACCCGCGATCCCGGCAGCCAGTTCGTCTACCTGCGCGACGTCCACAACGGCGAAGTCTGGTCGGCGACTTACCAACCCACGGCCAGGCAGCCCGATCGCTACCTGGTGGAGTTCCTCGCCGAGAAGGCGACCTTCGAGCGCCTCGACCACGAGATCACGACGCGTCTGGATATCGCCGTCTCGCCCGGGGACGACGCCGAGGTGCGGCGGATCTCGCTGACCAATCACAGCGATCGCCCGCGCGAGATCGAGCTCACGAGCTACGTCGAGCTCGGTCTCGGCTCGATCGCCGAGGACGTCGCCAACCCGGCGTTCGGCAAGCTCTTCGTCGAGACGGAGTGGATGGCCGACAGCACCGCCCTGCTGGCGCGGCGACGGCAGCGCACACCGCGAGACCCGGCGAGGGTCGCCTTCCACGTCCTGGCGATCCAGGGTCCGACGCAGGCGCAGGTCGAATGGGAAACCGACCGCATGCGCTTTCTCGGCCGCGGGCGCGGCCCCGGCGACCCGAAGGCCATGGACGGGCGCGCACTCTCGGGCACGACGGGCGCGGTCCTCGATCCGATCTTCGCCCTGCGCACCCGGCTGCGACTCGCCCCGGGCGGATTCGCTCGCGTCGCCTTCACCACCGGCGTCGCGGCCGACGAGGCGGGAGCGCGCGACTGCGCGCAGAAATACCACGACCACGGCGTCGTCGGCCGTGCCTTCGCCCTCGCCTTCACCCAGGCGCAGATGTCCGCCCGCCACCTCGGGGTTTCGATCCCGCAGGTGCAGGTCGCCGAGCGTCTCGGCTCACGGGTCTTCTTCTCCGACGCTTCGCTGCGCGCCGAAGGGGCGACCCTGTCCCGCAACACGCTCGGACAGGACGGCCTCTGGCGGTTCGGCATCTCGGGTGACCTGCCGATCGTCCTCGTTCGTCTCCAGGAGCCGGACGCGCTGGCGCTCGTGCGGCAGGTCCTCGTCGCCCACGAGCACTGGCGTCTCAAGGGGCTGCGCGCCGACGTCGTGATCCTCAACGAGCACTCGGCGAGCTATCGGGAAGCGACCCGCGAAGGGCTGGCGCAACTCGTCGCCACGGGCCCGTGGAACGCCTGGTTGGAACAGCCCGGAGGGGTCTTCGTGCTGCAGGGCGACGCGCTCGCCGAGGCGGAACGTCTCCTCCTCGAGGCGGTGGCCCAGGCGGTCCTCTCCGGCGATCGCGGCACGCTCGAGCAGCAACTCGAGCGCTCGGAGGTCGAGCCCCCCCTGGCGCTCGCCAAGGCTCTGGTCGACGAGCCCGCCGAGTCCGCTCCCTCCGACGGCTCAGAGGCGGTCGTCGATCCCCCGCCGCTCGTCCTCGACAACGGCCTCGGCGGCTTCGCCGCCGCAGGGCGCGAGTACGTCGTCGTCCTCGAGGGCGAGCGCGAGACTCCTCTGCCGTGGATCAACGTCCTCGCCAACCCGCGCTTCGGCAGCATCGTCACCACTTCCGGCTCGACCCACACCTGGTCCGGCAACAGTCGCGAGAACCGTCTCACCCCGTTCGCCAACGACCCGGTCACCGATCCGACCACCGAGGCCATCTTCGTCCGCGACGAGGCGAGCGGCGCGGTCTGGGGCGCGACACCCGCACCGGTCGGGCGGACGCCGCGCTCGCCGCGCTGGGTGGTGCGTCACGCCGCGGGCGTGACGCGCTTCTCGCGCGCCGCGCGCGGCATCGCCCAGGAGCTCGCGGTCTTCGTGGCGCGCGATGCGCCGGTGAAACTCTCGCTCGTCACGCTCGAGAATCGATCCGACCGGCCCCGGCGGCTCAGCCTCTTCGCCTACAACGAGTGGTTGCTGGGCCCGCCCAGCGCGCGGGGACCGCGGTTCGTGGCGACCGAACAGGAGCCCGCGAGCGGTGCGATCCTGGCGCGCGACCTCTACGGCAAGGAACGGGCGCGCGTCGCCTTTGCCGCCACCAGCGCAGCGCTCCTTTCCGCGACGGG
>JAGOCP010000259.1 GCA_017998715.1 Thermoanaerobaculia bacterium
CCCTCGCTGCCGCGCACGCCGTCGGCCCAGTTCCGCGCCGCAGTTGGCGGGGTGGGGGAGGCGCTCTCGGATCCCGGGATCGACACGGCCACGCTGGCCGCCTTCGTCCGGGCGCACGCGAGCCTGGTCCACTCCGCAAGATAAGATCGCGCCTGAGCTCGGAAGGAGGGTGGCGACGACCATGGCGAAAAGTGCGACGTCGATCGAACCGGAAGTACTGGACGAGTTGAATCGGCTGGGCGCCGAACGCGGACCGATCGCGGATTGGCTCGAGGGCTTAGAGGCCCGACGCGCGGAGGTTTCGCCGACGGTCTATCGGCGCGTTCGCGAAGACTACGCGACCCGGATCGCCGACATCGATCGCCGTTCCAGGCCGTTGCGGGTCCAGGCGACGCGCACGATCGCGCTCTTCGACGAACAGCTCGCCCGGCTCGCGACCGAGAAGGGGGAGGTCGAATTCGATCTGCAGGAGCTCGAGCTGCGGCACCGGCTCGACGAGTATTCGGACGCCGAGCTCGACGAGCGCGCCAAAGGGCCGCGCCAACGGATCGAGGAGCTCGGGCTCGAGCTCGAGAAGCTCCGCGCGACCCGCGAGCTCTGGCTCGCCGCCCGCGGCGAGGAGCTGGATGAAGCCGCGGCGCCGGAGCCTGCCAGTGCCCCGAAGGCGACCCCGGCCGCCAGTGCGACGGCCGCCGTCAGCGTCGCTCCGGCCCCGCCGGCTCACACGGCTCCACCGACTCCCACGCCTCCACCGGCTCCTACGCCTCCGCCGGCTGCCACGCCTCCTGTCGCGCCGACGGTCCGCCTGGCTCCGATGCCGCCTGCGCCCGGCGGCGTCGAGCCCAACCCGGTCGAGATCACCTTGCCGCATTCGATCCCGCCGCCGCGGCCGTCCTCGCCGGCGATCCCCTTGCCGCACGCCGCTGGCGCACCGGCGCGCCCGGCGCAGGTGTCGAGCCCGGCTCCGTCCTCGCCGGCGCCGCCGACGCCAGTTGCCAGCATCGATCCGCCGCCGCTCGATCGAACGGTGATCTACACGCCCGAGCCTCCGAGCCCGGTATCGGATGGTGGCGAGGGTGGGGATGCGGGCGCTGCGGCTGGCTCCACCCATCGTCTGCAGGCGAAGCTGGTCCCGGTGGACGGCGGCGAGGCGGCCGCGGGGCATCTGCTCGCCGAAGTGAACACCATCGGGCGGGTGGCCGAGAACAGCCTGCAGATCCAGCAGGGATCGGTCTCGCGGCACCATGCGATCCTCCGCTTCACGGCCGAGGGCTGGACGCTGGAGGATCTCGAAGCGGAGAACGGTACCTGGGTGAACGGCGAACGGATCGAGCAGCGCCGGCTCCTGGACGGCGACCGCGTCAACATCGGCACCGTGCGCTTCCTCTTCCGGATCGGCTGAGGAGATCTGCCGATCAGCTGAGAGCGATCTCGAGCTCGATCCGGTTGCGGTCGCCGACGCGCGACCAGTGGATCTCCCGCGCCAGCGTACGGACGAGATGAATCCCCAGCCCGCCGGGGGAGCGATCGGCGAGCGCGGCTTCTGTGTCCGGCGTAGACCGGGATCCGGGATCGAACGCCGCCGCGTCGTCTTCCAGCTCGTAGCGCACTCGTCCCTGCGTCCAGTCGAGCGCGATCCGGAACGACATCTCGCTCGCGCCGGCTCCGTGGCGCGCGACGTTCGAAGCGAGCTCGTCGTGGACCACCAGCAGGTCGCGCAGCGGGCGCTCGGCCACCCCCTGCTCGCGCGCCCAGAGCTCGATCTCGCCGGCCACCTCCGCCACGGCGGCGATCGTCGGTGGAGCGACGCGATGCAGGGTCTGCGGCACGGCAGGCGCGGGTAGCGAGCTCATGCCGCCCATCGCGATGCCGTCGAGCCCGAGAGCCGCGAGGCCGAGGAGCTGCCGGGCGCGCGCGTCCGCAGGGAGCGGCGCGACGGGCAGCCTCTCGAGAGCCAGCGCCGCGCGCTCGACGAGCCGCGCCAGGAACGGAATCGCCGCCTCGGGCAGCGCGCCGCGGTAGATCTCCCAGCGACCTCCGGGCAGCGACGGCGCGTCGACCTCGAGGCCGAGAAACCGCAGGGCGCGCCGGGCGTTATAGCTGCCGAAGGCCGCCAGACTGCCGACATAGTCGGCGAGCAGCTCGTCGAGCAGATGGCTGCGGATCCGGCCGTGCCGCCGCAGGGTCAGGCAGTGGAAACACTCGTGGGCGAGCCGCAGCGCCAGCGAGCGCTCGCGCCAGGTCGCCGGATCGAGGCCGACCTCCGCCGCCGGAACCGCCGAGTACGGCCCGTCGGAGAGCAGGATCAAGCGGTCCTGCCAGAGCTCCTTGTGTGGCCGGATCCGGCTCGCCATCTCCGCCGCCCACTCGTCCGCAGTCGCCGCCCGGCCGAGCGCTTCCTCGAAGCGGCGACGCGCGGCACCGACCCGGTCCCAGTTCACCAGGCCTTTGACCAGACAGGCGCCCATCGCCTCCGGCACGGCCTCCGGCTCGTTGCGCGCGGTGAGCACGCGCACCAGGTGCACGAAGTCATTGCGGTGGCGCGCGATCAGGACCGGAATCGCCCCGGCGATGCTCTCTTCGACCTGCAGCGAGAGGAGGTCTTCACGCTCGATGCCGAGCGGCACGCGTCGCGCCGGCTCGACCTCTCCCTGCCGCGTCGCGCGGCGATACTCGGCGTCCTCCGAGATGCCGGCCGCCACCGGGAAGCCGAGCTGCGGGAAGCGCAGCGCGAGCGTCTTCGCGACGCCCACCTCGCGCGCTTCCGCCGCGTACTGGCGCCAGAACGGAATCTGCGGCTCTTCGGCCAGCGGGGCCGCGAGCTCGGCCGCCGGCAGCTCGGGGTACGACTGCGCGAGGTAGTCGGCGAGCGCGTCGAGTGCCGGGTCGTCGGATTCGAGGACGGCTGCGAAGTCGGCTCCGAGCTCGGCCAGCAACCGCCGCCGCTCGTTCCTGTCGGGTGCCGGAGTCGCGGGGGTCTCCGGGGTTGCCGGCGGGTCGGACATCGTCACTGGAGGGTGGGCCGCTCAGGCGAGCTGGCGCTTGGCGAGCGCCGCGAACAGGCCGTCCTTCGCCATGAGCTCTTCGAACGTGCCCTGCTCCTTGAGCTCGCCCTGCTCGAGATAGCAGATCCGGTCGGCCTGGACGATGGTCGACAGCCGGTGGGCGATGACGATTCTCGTCGCCGCCAGCTTGTTCATGCTCTCGGTGACGATCGCCTGCGTCTTGTTGTCGAGCGCCGAGGTCGCCTCGTCGAGGAACAGGATCCGCGGCTTGTGGACGATGGCGCGGGCGATCATCAGGCGCTGCTTCTGGCCGCCCGAGAAGCCGCCGCCGCCCTCCGAGATCACGGTATGCATCTGCATCGGCATGGCGCGCACGTCGTCGGCGATGCCGGCCTTTTCCGCCGCCTCCCAGGCCTCCGCGACGGTGCGCGACGACGAACCGACAATGTTGCGGTAGATGTCGGCGGGGAGGAGACGGCTCTCCTGCAGGACGACGCCCATCTGCGAGCGCACCAGCCGGAGGTCGAGCGTCGCCAGGTCCTGTCCGTCGTAGTAGACCGACCCGACTTCCGAGGTTTCGAAGCCCAGCATCAGCCGCATCAGCGTCGACTTGCCCGAGCCCGAGCCGCCGACCAGGGCGACGAACTCGCCGGGCTTGATCTTGATCGAGACGTCCTTGAGGATCCACGGCCCGTCGGCGGAGTAGCGGAACGACAGGTGCGAGATATCGATCGCGCCGGAGAGCGTGCCGGGATGAACTTTCGATGAGTCGATCTCGGGCGTGGCCTCGAGGATCGGCTTCAGTCGCTCCCAGATCGGCACGATGCGCAGCATCGAAAGCGAGGCGTCGCCCAGCGCCTGCATCGCCGCGAGGAACATGCCGTAGGCGGCGGAGAAGGCGAGGAAGTCGCCGGTGGTCATCTCGAACGGAGTTCCGGACTCGGCAGCCGACTGCTTGAGCGAGACGACGGTGAAGAAGATGAGCATCGTCGACAGCACCGGGAAGCAGGCGTTCCAGACCTGCATGACATTGCTCACTCGGCCGACCCGGAAACTCACCTTGCGCTGCTCCGAAAAGGCCGTCGCCCAGACCCGGAAGGCGTGGTTCTCGGCGCCGCAGACGCGGAGCTTGGCGACCCCGGAGATCAGCTGGAGAATCAGTCCGGTGATGCGGCCGCGTTTTCGCTGCTCGTCACGCTGATAGCGCAGCTGCAGGAAGTTGGCGAAGGTGGTGACCAGGACGTAGACGACGGTGAGACCGATCGCCACCGCCGCCAGGGTGAAGTCGTAGCCCAGCATCTGGAAGACGTTGAACAGCGACGAGAAGGAGCCGAGAATGGCGGCGATGCCGGCTCCCGCGACGATGCCGCGCATCTGGTCGACGCCCGAAGCGCGGTCGGCGAGATCGCCCGCCGAGTAGTCGCGGAAGAAGGTCATCGGCAGATCGAGCAGCCGGTCCCAGACCGCCGACTGGGCGGCATAATCCATCTTGCCCTGCATCCGGATGGTGGCGATCGACTGGGTGATCTTGAAGGCGGCCTGCGCGAGTGCCATCAGGAACAGCCCGCCGGCGAACTGGAAGAGCATGCCCTTTTCGGCCTGCGGGATCGCCGTATCGAACACCTTGCCGGTGAGCATCGGCGGCACGGTACCGAGCACGCCGAGCGTGATGCCCATCCAGACGACCGAGCGGAAGTCCGGACCGAGACCGCGCACGGCGAAACGAAGCAACTGCTTGGCGCCCACCGGCCCGTCGGCGAATCCGGCGTAAAAGGTGGTCGCGAACGACGCCAGAGTGCGCGCATAGGCGGCGTCTACCGGTTGCCGCGCGCCGGTCACCGGGTCGAGCGCTTCGTACTTCGTCGGGCCTACGGGAATCAGTGCGATCGGCGCTTTGCTCTCCTCGTGCTGCGCCAGCAGCGCGCCCTGATCGCGTCTCCACCAGTCGTCGACCAGCGCCACCCTGCGGAGGCGGAGGCGCGAGGCGAGACAGACCGAGAGCACGCTGTCGTCGAAGCTGCGCTTCTCCTTGCCCTCCGGGTGGCTCTTGATCTCGACACCCAGATGCCGCCCGATCGCCTGCATGGCGGCAAAGATCG
>JAGOCP010000033.1 GCA_017998715.1 Thermoanaerobaculia bacterium
TCGTCGCCGATGTCTTCCGGGTGCTCGAACGGCAGGCCGTCCTGGGTGGCCGAGATGGCGGCGCGGTCGCCGCTGCCCTGGGTGAGGATGGTGTGACAGGCGGTGCAGTCGCGGGTCAGGGTGACGCCGTCGGCGCTCGTGTGGTTGCCGTCATGGCAGCGCATGCAGCCAGGGCTGGTGAAGTGGCCGATATTGACCGGGTAGACCGACCAGTTGGCCTTCATCGCCGGGAAGATGTTCTGACCGTAGGCCTTCTGGGTGGCGACGACGGCGCGGTCGATGCCGACCTGGTACTTGGCGTAGTCGGCGGGACGGTCCTTGCGATAGCCGTCGGTGATCCGCGTCGCGATGCCTTGCATCGCCTCGTCCTTGGTCGCATAGGTCGCCGCCATCGCCTCGACGGCCGCTGCCTTGATGCCGGGGATCTCCGCGTCGATCTCGCGCTGCAGCATCGCCTCGTTGATCGCCACCTCGGGCGAGCGGAAGATGTGGCTCGGACGGTTGTGGCAGTCCATGCAGTCCATGCGGCGCGGCGCGGCCGCTGCGACCTCGGCGTCGGTCATGTCGTCGTTCGAGTCCTTGTAGATGGTGACCCGGCCGGTCTTCTTGTCGGTGACGCGCACCCAGGGGATCTTCTGGCGTTCCTCGTCGCGGGCGATGTACTCGACCTCGACGCCGATGTTCATGTGCCAGTGGATGCCGGCCGTCTGGCCGGTCGCCGGATCGCCGCCGCCGACCTTGATCAGCATGTTGATCGGCCAGTGAGTGTTGGCGTCGTCGTACATGTAGTGGTTGAACTGGCGCGTCACGCCGCCGTAAATGTGCTGCGGCCAGTGGCACTGCTCGCAGGTCTCCTGCGCCGGGCGCAGGCTCTGGACCGGCGTCGGGATCGGCCGCGGATACTTGTTGGCGGCGACGGAGTAGATCTGGTACGCGCCGGAGAGCTTCGACTTGACGTACCAGCCGGCGCCGGCGCCGACGTGGCACTGGGCGCAGGCGACGCGGGCGTGCGGGCTGTTCTGGTAGGTGGTGTACTCGGGCTCCATCACCTCGTGGCAGGTGACGCCGCAGAATTCGACCGATTCGCTGTGGTGGTAGGCGCCGTAGCTGCCCATCGCGGACAGGACGAGGAACACCAGGGTGCTGATCGAGAAGATCAGCACCGCGTTGCGATGCCCGGCGTTGTTGAGATCGAGGACCGGGAACCGGGTGGTTGGCGCGGTGCCGGTGCGCTTCCAGCTGCGCGAGGTCTTCCACATGCCGAGCGGCACCAGCAGGAGCCCGGCGATCATGAGCCCCGGCAGGATCATGTAGAGGAAGATGCCGAAGTACGGGTTGGACCCCGTCTCGATCATCAGGCTGGCCGCGAGCAGCAGAATGAGGGTGAGCGCCGAAATCAGCGCCAGCGCCATGCCGAGCGCGCTGATCCAGTTATAGGCCAGCCGGGGGATCTTGAGTTTGGTCATGGTTTCTCCGTCACAAGCATAGGGTACGGACGGTCGGAACGGAATTGCCGACCCGGTCAGGCAGAAGGCGGAAGGCGGAAGGCTATCGGGATCGAGATAGTCTCGCCCCGCCTGAAAGGGCGAGCGATGCGCGGGATCTCCAGGCACGACCAGACGTTTGACGGCCCGGCTGCGGCCGCAGGTTCCGCCTTCGGGCAGGCTGCCGAAGGGGCGTCCGAGGCGCCTCGCGTCGTCGTCCTTGGGGGCGGCTTCGGCGGTCTCGCGACGGTGGCGGCACTGGCGAAGGCGCCGGTTCGCATCACTCTGGTCGATCGCAAGAACCATCACCTTTTTCAGCCGCTGCTCTACCAGGTCGCGACCGCGGGCCTCGCGCCGGGCGACATTGCCGCTTCCATCCGGCAGGTCTTCCGCCGCCAGCGCAACGTCACCGTTGCCATGGCGGAGATCGAGGGGGTCGATACGGCCGCCCGCCAGGTTCGGGTCCGCGTGCCGGAGCGCGGCGAGGTGCGCCTCGACTACGACTTCCTGGTGGTCGCGACCGGCGTCGGCCCGAGCTACTTCGGGCACGACGAATTCGCGGCGTTCGCCCCCGGTCTGAAGACGATCGAAGACGCCACCGCGGTGCGCGCCGCCGTGCTCGGGGCTTTCGAACGTGCCGAGCTGCAGGCCTCGCCGGCCGACCGCGCGGATCTGCTGACCTTCGTGCTCGTCGGCGCCGGACCGACCGGCGTCGAGATGGCGGGAGCCCTCGCCGAACTGGCACGGGCGACGCTCGCCGAGGACTTCCGGCGTATCGATCCGCGCTCTGCCCGGATCGTCCTCGTCGAGGCCGGTGGGCGGATTCTGCCGACCTTTCACGACTCCCTCGCCGCGAAAGTGCACCGGCGGCTCGAGCGCATGGGGGTCGAGATTCGCTGCGGCCGACCGGTCGAGATCGTCGATGCGCGCGGCGTGGCGGTTGGAGGAGAGCGCATCGACGCTGGCGTCGTGCTCTGGACGGCGGGCGTCCGGCCGACTCCGGCGGCGGCGTGGCTGGGTGCCGCCGCCGACCGGGCCGGGCGGGTACGCGTCGGGGACGACCTCTCCGTGCCCGGACATGCGGAGATCTTCGTCATCGGCGACGTTGCCGCCCGGGAACAGGACGGCCGTCCGCTGCCGGGGGTCGCCCAGGTGGCGATCCAGGGCGGGCGCTACGTCGGCAGGACGATCGCAGCCCGGGTGGCCCGACGGCCGGCGCCGCGGCCGTTCCGCTACTTCAACAAGGGCGATATGGCGGTCGTCGGCCGGAACTTCGCCGTTCTCGAACGCGGGAGTCTGCGTCTCGCCGGACTCTTCGCCTGGCTGGGCTGGATCCTCGTCCACGTGGTGTCGCTGGCGCTGTTCAACAACCGCCTGATCGTCTTTACCCAGTGGCTCTGGTCCTACTTCACTTTCGAACGCGGCTCGCGGCTGATTACCGTCGCGCCTTCCGCGCCGGCACCGGGCTCGCCGCGTCCGCCGCCTCCGCCTGAAGCAGCGCCCGCTTCCGTTCCACCCCCCAGCGATAGCCGGTGAGCGCGCCGCCCTTGCCCACCACCCGGTGGCAGGGGACGACCACGGCAACCGGATTCGCCGCGCACGCAGCCGCCACCGCCCGAACCGCCGTCGGCCGGCCCAGGGCCCGCGCCAGTGCGCCATAAGTCACCGTCGAGCCGCGCGGAATCCGCAACAGCGCTTGCCAGACGAGGGCCTGGAAAGGGGTCGCCTGAACGTCGAGCGCGGGGCTCTCGGTAGATCCTGCGAGCATCAGCGCGACGGTCTCGAAAGAGGCTGCCAGCGTCGCCGGGTCCTCGACCAGCGTCGCGCGCGGGAACTCCGCCGAAAGCGCAGCGCGCACTGCCGCGGCAGAGTCTCCCAGGCGGACCGCGCAGAGCCCGCGGTCGGTTGCGGCGAGCAGCAGGTGGCCGAGCGCCGTCTCGCGCAGAGCGTAAGCGATACGTGCGCCGAAACCGCCGTTGCGGAAGCGGCCGGGGCTCATCCCGAGCGTGCGCGCCGCCTCGTCGTAGAGCCGCGACGCCGAGCCGTAGCCGGCCTCGAACCCGGCGTCGAGGACCGTCCGCCCACCGCCGAGTCCGCGCCGCAGCCGCTCCGCGCGGTGTGCGAGCGCGTACTGCTTGGGCGACAGGCCGATGCGACGGCGGAACTCGCGCTGCAGATGGGCCGGCGAGAGCCCGACCGCCTTCGCGAGGTCGGCAAGCGCCAGGGCCTCGCCCTCGGCCGCGTCGAGGATCTGGCGTGCTTCGGCGACGGCGCGTTCGATCGCCGGCACATCGTCGGGCCGGCAGCGCTTGCAGGGACGAAATCCGGCGACGCGGGCAGCGTCTCCTTCAGCGAAAAACTCAACGTTCTCGGGGCGCGGGCGGCGGGCCGGGCACGACGGACGACAATAGACGCCCGTCGTCTTGACCGCGAACACGAAGCTGCCGTCGGCCGCGCGGTCGCGCTCGCGCACCGCGCGCCAGCGCGCGGTAGCGACGTCTTCGCGGTCGTCACCTTCTCTTGGGTAGAGGGGCATCTCGACTTCGGCCAGAGTGGTTACGGTATTCGCCTGCATCGACTTCGGCGACGCTAGCACTTCAGACGGATTGGGTCGCGGAGTGCCGACTGCGGTCGGTGCGGCGAAGGAGGCTGAATCAGGCACGGTCGATTCCTTTTCGAAAGGGCGTTGGTTGGAGAAGGGTCCCTTTGCCGAAAAGAAAAGTAGCGGATCGCGAAGACGGCGGGCCACCGGTTTCTTGCGCTCAAACCCGGCCGATGACGGTCCGCGTGTTAGCCTTTGCAGGCCTATGAAAACGGTACGCATTGCCAATGGACAGGGATTCTGGGGAGACAGCGTCGACGCGCCGCTCCACCTCATCGCCGGGGGGCCGATCGACTACCTCGGCATGGACTACCTGGCCGAAGTCACGCTCTCGATCATGATGCGGCAGAAGCTCAAGAACCCTGCCGCCGGCTACGCCACCGACTTCATCGACTTCATCCGCCGCGCTCTGCCGCAGCTGGTGGAGAAGAACATCCGCGTCGTCACCAACGCCGGCGGCCTCAACCCGAAGGCCTGCCGCGCGAAGATCTTCGAGGTCGCGCGGGAGCTCGGCATCTCGGGTTTCAAGGTCGGAGTCGTCGAAGGTGACGACCTGCTCGGACGGCTGCCGGACCTGCTGGCGCGCGGTCACGCGCTCGCCAACATGGACTCGGGAGCGGCGCTCGCGCCGCTCGCCTCTCAGGTCACCTCCGCCAACGCCTACATCGGCGCTCGGCCGGTCGCCGAGGCGCTTTCCGGCGGCGCGCTCATCGTGCTCTGCGGCCGGGTCACCGACACCGCCTTGGCACTCGGTCCGCTGGTGCACGAGTTCGGCTGGGCTGCCGACGACTGGGATCGCCTGGCCGCCGGCACCATCTGCGGCCACATCCTCGAGTGCGGCGCGCAGGCGACGGGCGGCAACTTCACCCGCTGGTGGGAGGTGCCGGAGCTGTGGAAGGTCGGCTATCCGATCGCCGAGGTCGAGGCTTCGGGCAGCTTCGTGGTGACCAAGCACCCCGGCACCGGCGGCATGGTGACGGTCGACACCGTCTCCGAACAGCTGGTCTACGAAATGGGCGATCCGAAGAGCTACATCACTCCCGACGTGACCGCCGACTTCACCTCGATCCGTCTGGCGCAGGAGGGAGTCGATCGCGTCCGTGTCTCCGGTATCACCGGCCGTCCGAAGACGCCCTTCCTGAAGATCTCGGCCTCGTACCTCGACGGCTACAAGGCGGCAGGGCAGGTCACCGTCTCCGGTCCACGCGCGATCGAGAAGGCGCGGCTCGCGGCCGAGATCGTCTGGAAACGGCTCGAGCGCGCCGGTGTCACCTTCGCCGCCGAGGACCGGATGACCGAGCTGCTCGGTGTCTCCGGCGTTCTTCCTGGCATTCTCGCGGCGCCGGACGATCCGCCCGAGGTCGTCCTGCGACTGGCCGTGCGCGGCGCCGATCGCGCCAAGGTCGATCGCTTCGGCAAGGAGATCGCCCCGCTGGTCACCGCCGGGCCGCCCGGCGTCACCGGCTTCGCTGGCGGCCGCCCCAAGGCGCAGGAGGTCGTCGCCTACTGGCCGGCGCTCCTGGCGCGCGAGGAGATCGAAACGACGCTCGAAGTCTCCGTGGAGGCGATCTGATGGCTGTGCAGGCCAAGGTCATCGTGCCGCTCTCGCGCCTCGCCCATGCCCGCTCGGGAGACAAGGGCGACGCCTCGAACGTCGGCCTGGTGGCCTACTCGCCGGCGTTCTACGACGTCCTGGTGCGCGAGGTGACGGTCGAGCGCGTCGCCCGCCACTTCAGTGCCATCTGCCTCGGTGAGGTCGAGCGCTTCGAGGTGCCGAATCTGCTGGCGCTCAACTTCCTTCTCCACGACGCGTTGGGTGGCGGCGGCACGGCGAGCCTGCTGACCGACGCCCAGGGCAAGACGCACGGCCAGGGGATGCTCGAGATGGAGATCGAGGTCCCCGGGGATCTGCTTTGAGTCTGCTCGAGGTCCGCGCCGAAGACGATCTCCTCTTCGTCACCCTGAACGATCCGGCGCGGGCGAACGCTCTCTCTCCGGCCCTCGCCGCCGAGCTCACGACCCTCTATCGTCGCGACCTGCGAGCCGAAGGGGTCCGTGCCGTGCTGCTCGCCGGCGCCGGCAGGCACTTCTGCGCCGGTGCCGATCTCGAGCACCTGCAGTCGCTGCAGAGCGCCTCGGCGCTCGACAACCGGCTCGACTCCGGGCGCCTGCGCGACCTCTTCGAGGCGATCCTGCGCCAGGAAGCGCTCACCCTCGCGCTCGTGCACGGCTCGTGCGTCGCCGGCGGGTGCGGGCTCGCGACCGCCTGCGACTTCGTCCTGGCCGCCGACGACGCGCGCTTCCTCTACAGCGAAGTGCGCATCGGCTTCGTCGCCGCGATCGTCGCCACTTTTCTGCCGATGCGGGTGCGGGGCAGCGATCTGCGCGAGCTTCTGCTGAACCCCGAGTTCGTCTCCGCCGAGCGCGCTCTCGCGATCGGCCTGGCCAATCGCGTCGTGCCGAAGGCCGAGCTCGCCGCCGCCGGCGAGGCCCTGGCGACCGAGATTCTCGGAAGATCGAGCTCGGAGTCGATCGCGCGCACCAAGCGGCTGCTCCTCGAGCTGCCCGGATTGCGGCTCGACGAGCGTCTCGCTGCCGCCGCCGAGGCCAACGCTGGCGCGCGGGCGACCGCCGATTGCCGGCGCGGCATCGCCACCTTTCTCGCCGAGAAGAAGACGCCGGACTGGCGCAGCCGTTGATCAGGGGCGTCGCTTGAAACTGATTCTGTTCGACATCGACGGCACGTTGGTCGACTGCGGCGGGCAGCCGAAACCGCTCTTCGGCGAGGCGCTCGAAGAGGTCTACGGCGCGCGCGGCGACATCCGCGGCTACGACTTCTCGGGCAAGACCGATCCGCGCATCGTCGTCGATCTGATGACTGCTGCGGGAGTGCCCGAGGCGTTGATCTACGAGCGCTTGCCCGATTTGCGCGATGCCTACCTCGCGCGGCTCGCGGAGCGCCTCGAACCCGAGCACGTGCGAATCCTGCCCGGCGTCGTCGAGCTGCTGACGACACTCGCCGAGCGCGACGATCTGGTGCTCGCGCTCCTCACCGGCAACTGGGAGCGCGGTGCCGGCATCAAACTGGGCAGCGTCGGTTTGCGGCGCTTCTTCGCCTTCGGCAGTTTCGGCGACGGCCAGACCGACCGTCGCGATCTGCCGCCGGTGGCTCTGGCCCGCGCCGCCGAGCACTGCGGCCGCGAGTTCGGCCCCGAGGAGACCTGGATCGTCGGCGACTCGCTGCTCGACGTCGATTGCGCCCGCGCCCACGGTATTCCGTGTTTCGCGGTCGCCACCGGGCGGACGGCGGCGGCGGCTCTCGAAGAGGCGGGCGCCCGGCACGTCGCGGCCGATCTGGGCTCGACCCGCGACGTGTTGGCCGCCCTCGAGCTCTGACCCCGCGGCGTGACGCCGCGGTCCAGTTCTCCATAGAATGGTCGCCTCATCCCCGGAAACCAGGAGACGTTCGATGGCCGACAGCAGAATCCTTCTTGCCTCTCTCGCTCTCGCCGCTACGAGCCTTGCGCCCGCTGTCGCTCTGTCCGGCGCACCCAGGCCGGCCGCGGAAGGACTCGAGCTCGCCGCGCCCAGGACTCTCGCGCCGCGCGCGGCACCCGGGCTGCGGCGGGCCGTCGCCGGGACGAGCCTCGAGGCCATGGCGCGCGACTACCTCTCGCGTCATGCGGAAAACTTCGCGCTCGCCGCCACTGACGACAGTGCGCTCGGACTGAAGGCGATCCGCGAAGGCAAGGCGGTCGATGTCGTCCGCTTCCGCCAGCTGTCCGCGGGGATTCCGGTCTACGGCGGCGGCATCGCGGTGTCGTTCAACCGTCGCGGCGAGCCGATCCACGTCGCGAGCGACGTGCGACCCCTGCTCGGTACGTTCGAGGCGACGCCGGCCATCGCGGCTGCCGCGGCGCGCCAGACCGCTCTTGGGCACCTCGGTATCGCCGGCGCGCTGACGTTCGATCGCAGCGAGCTCGTGGTCTTTCCGGGGGCCGACCGTGCGCGCCTGGCGTGGTGGGTCAGCCTCGTGCCGTATGGCGCGCCGCACGGCGACTGGCACGTGCTGATCGACGCCTCGACCGGCGAGTTGCTGCGCGCCGAGAACGTGGCTTTCGACTTCGACGGCACCGGCAAGTCCTACCTGCCCGACCCGCTCTCCTCTGCCGGGCAGACCTATGGTGCGGCGGGCTATGTCGACGGCAGCGATGCGACGACGCCCCAACTCCTGGCGGAGATCTTCTCCGTCTCGCTTCCCGACCTGACCTTCAATGGGAGCGTCTATTCGCTCACCGGACCTTACGCCGATTGCCGCGAGCTCGAATCGCCGGCGGTCGCCTGTCCGACCGATGCCGATGGCGACTTCTCGGATCAGGCGCTCGACCGGACGGACGACGACTTCGAGCCGCAACTGGTCTATCACCACATCGACGCCTTCATGCGCTACATCAACGTGACGCTGGGGATTCCGGTCACTCCCTACCAGTACGTGGGCGGCGTGCGCTTCGACGCCCACGGTTTGAGCAACGCCGACAACTCGCACTACGTCGGGTCCACTGGCATTCTCGCCTTCGGCGACGGTGGTGTCGACGACTCCGAGGACACCGACGTCGTCATTCACGAGCTCGGTCATGGCCTGCACGACTGGCTGACGAGCGGCGGCCTGTCGCAGACCCAGGGACTGAGCGAGGGGCTGGGCGACTACTTCGGCATCTCCTACAGCCGGACGTTCGTCGGGCAATGGGCCCCAGCCGACCCGCAGTACAACTGGATGTTCAGCTGGGATGGGCACAACCCGTTCTGGAGCGGGCGGCTGACCAACTGGAACGACAACCATCTCTATCCGACCAACCTGGTGGGTCAGATCCACACCGACGGCCAGTTCTGGGCGTCGTGCAACATCGATATCGGCGAAGCGATCGGCTACGACCTGGCCGATGCCGCGGTGATCGAAGGCATCTCGATGACCAGTGGCTCGACCAACCAGGCGGCCGCAGCGCAGGCGGTGATCGACGCCGCGGAGGCGCTCGGCTACTCCGGGCCGACGATTCAGGCGATGGTCGACGTCTACAACTCGAACAGCGGTGCCGCCGGCTGCAACTACGGCGTAACGGCCAATGTCGGAATCTTCATCGACGGCTTCGAGGCGGGCAACAGCTCTTTGTGGTCGACCACGGTTCCCTGAGGCGAGCCAGCTGAGCGCGGCATCGTCGCCGGTAGCGGCCGACCCGAACCTGACCGCCGACCTCGCCGCGCTGTCGTCCGGCGCGGCGCTTGTCGAGCGCGCGGCTGATCTGCTCGAGCTCACTGGGCCGGACAGCCTTCGCCTGCTCAACGGGCTGGTCACGGCGGACGTGAAAACCGCCGCAGTCGGCTCAGCGGTCGGCGGCTTCTTCACTACCGGGCAGGGCCGAATCCTCGCCGACTTTCACCTGCTCTCTGGCGTCGAGAGCTGTTGGCTGGTCCTTCCTTCAGGCACCGGCGACACGATCCGGACCCACCTGGAGAAGTACAAGGTGGCTTCGCGGGTGGAGATCAGCGAAGTGGCGAATCGGAGCCTCATCGAGCTCTGCGGGCCGAGGGCCAGTGAAGTCGCGGCCGCAGTGCCCGAGCTCCTCTCTTCGGAGGGCAATGAGCGAATGGTCTTCGCCGAAAGGGGCCGTTTTTTCCTCTTGCCGAGAGCTTTTCCGCCCGGAGAACCGATGACGCTGCGCTTGAGCACGGCGAGCGGTTCCGGAATGCGAAGGGTGAGCGCAGCGGCGGTCGAGATCGCGCGCATCGAGGCCGGGGAGCTCGTCTTCGGAATCGATTTCTCGGGCGAGAACTTCCCGCAGGAGACCGGTCGCGACAGCGCGGTCTCCTACTCGAAGGGCTGCTATCTCGGGCAGGAGGTCGTTGCGCGGATCCACTACCGCGGTGGCGTGCAGCGCCTTCCGCGCGGCCTGCGCTTCGTATCCGGGCCGCCGCCGGTCGCCGGGACAGAGCTCCTGCTGGAAGGCCGCGCTGTCGGGCGCGCGACGAGCGTTGCTTCGTCACCGCGTTTCGGGGCGATCGGCCTCGGCTTGGTGCACCAGCGCGGAGCCTCTCCGGGTGCGCAGCTCGAGACCGAAGGCGGCGCGGTGGCCGAGGTGGTCGAGCTCCCCTTCGGCTCGCCACAAAAGGAAGAGGCCGGCTGACGCCGGCCTCATATCCCGCGACGAAAACCGTGAACGGCGGTCAGACGGCGAACGACGAGCCGCAGCCGCAGGTGCCGGTGGCCTTCGGGTTGTTGAACTTGAACCCGGCGCCGTTCATGCCGAAGACGTAGTCGATGACGACGTCCTCGAGATAGCGCGCGCTCACCGGATCGACGAAGACCTTGAGGCCGTCGACCTCGAAGCTCTCGTCGGTCTCGCGCGCCTCCTGCTCGAAGTCGAGCGCGTACTGGAAGCCGCTGCAGCCGCCGCCCATCACCGCGACGCGCAGGCCGTAGGACTCGTCCATCCCCTCCTGCGAGCGGGTGAGCTTGATCATCTCCACCGCTTTCGCCGTCAGCACGACGATCGGAAGGGGCGCAGTCGGCGCGCCGGGCGCGGTGGCGGAATCGGGCGAATCGGGCTGCGGAATCGGCTGGGTTTCTAGGCTCATGGGAGTGGCTCCTATCGGAATTCCTAACCGGAAAGATCGGCCCTTTGTTCCCGCAGCGCGCCTCCCGGGACCGGGATTCTATTCCAGCCGCTATCATTCGGGGGTGCTGCGCGCCCTGCTCTTCG
The DNA here is from genome assembly GCA_017998715.1 of Thermoanaerobaculia bacterium. GTDB lineage: Bacteria > Acidobacteriota > Thermoanaerobaculia > Multivoradales > JAGPDF01 > JAGPDF01. The sequence continues at coordinate 10,842 of JAGOCP010000033.1, forward strand.
ATTTCAACGGCATCCTGGTCAACGACGAGCCGCTGCATTTCGCCCTGTTTCGCCGGGTTCTGGGCGAGGAGGGGGTCGACCTCACCCGCGAGGACTACTACGGGCGCTTCCTGGGTTTCGACGATCGCGATTGCTTTGCCGCGGCGCTCGCTGCCGCGGGCGAGGTCGCGGCACCGCAGCGCCTGGCGCGACTCATCGCCCGCAAGGCCGCCTACTACCGCGAGGAGATCCGGCGCGACGGCTATCCGCTGTTTGCCGGCGGCGCCGAGCTCGTCCGCGAGGCGGCGGCGGCCGGGCTGACGCTCGCCCTGGTGAGCGGCGCCTTGCGCGAGGAGGTCGTGGGCGGCCTCGAGCAGGCCGGTATCGCCGGGCTCTTCAAGCAGCTGGTGACCGCGGACGAGGTGCAGCGCGGCAAGCCCGACCCGGAGGGATACGCCCTGGCGCTCGCCGCCCTGAACGCCGTGCCGCCCCTGCCAGAGCGGCTCATCCACCCCCACGAATGCGTCGCGATCGAGGACAGCCCGGCCGGCCTCGACGCGGCGGCGGCGTGCGGCCTGCGGACCCTGGGCGTCGCGCAGACCTACCCGGTCGCGGCGCTCTCCCGCGCCGAGGCAGTCATCGAAAAACTCGACGGTTTCCGCTTCGACGATCTCCGGGCACTCTTTCCAGGGGCCTGAGCGCCGGCTGAGCGGTCAGTTGATCGGCATGCGGTCGGCGAAGCCTTCGTCGTAGCCGTGGAAGTGGGCCAGGCTCGGCTCGGGGTGGCGCCAGCAGTAGTAGCCGTCGCCGCAGTCCCAGTCGACCAGCCAGAGCCCCTTGACCTCGAGCCCGAGAGCCTCGATCTCGCGCGTCCATTGCTCGACGATCGCCTGCTGGGAGCTTTCGAGATCTTCGCGCTGGGACGATCCGGTCGCGAGGCCTTCGAGCTCGCGGCCGACTGCGGCGACCTGGAGCACGGCGTCGGCGGTGAGATCGCGGACCACCGGGAAGATCGTCAGCGCCTCTTCGTAGCTGAAGCGCCGCGGCGTCTTGACTCGCACTGCCATGCCTCGACTCTAGCATCGCGACGTCGTTGCCCCCGGGGCCCGCGCTCGATATCGTCGCGCCCTATGGATGGCGGCAACGGTCGGATCGAAGTCATCGCCGGCGGGATGTTCTCCGGCAAGAGCGAAGAGCTGGTGCGGCGGCTGCGGCGGGCGGCGATCGCCCGGCAGCGGGTCCAGGTCTTCAAACCCTCGACCGACATCCGGCATCAGCCCGACCGGCTGGTGACGCGCGATTCGCGCGAGCTGGCGGCGGTTTCCGTGGCGAGCGCCGCGGACTTGAAGACGGCGCTGCAGTTCGGCGTCCAGGTGGTGGGAGTGGACGAAGCGCAGTTCTTCGACGACGGACTGGTCGATCTCGCGACCGACCTCGCCGACGCCGGGGTGCGGGTGATCGTCGCCGGGCTCGACCAGGATTTCTCCCGCCAGCCGTTCGGTCCGATGCCCAAGCTCCTCGCGTTGGCCGAGATGGTCGACAAGATGCACGCCGTCTGCGTCCGCTGCGGCGGTCCGGCGCACTACAGCCAGCGCATCGCCGGCGGCGCCGAGCAGGTCCAGGTCGGCGACACCGACGCCTACGAAGCCCGCTGCCGCGCCTGCTACGAGCTCTTCCGCGCCTGAGGCGCCACGAAGCATCCCTTCCCGAGGAGGCGCTGCAGCAAGGCTGAGCCTCGCCGCTCTCCCGGGGCGTCGGCGCGCGCCGCAGCGGTTCGTTCAGCGCTTGCCGAATACCGCCGCGAAGCGCGCGCGGTCCGCTGCCGCCGAGCGCGCTTCGGGACGGATGTAGACCTCCTCGGCGAAGGTGTCCAGGCGCAAGCCGAGGCCGGCCAGGTAAGGCACGATGTCGAAGGGCTCGCCGCTGCCCACCGCGCGCTCGAGCAGCGGCGCAACGTCGGCGCCCGCAACTTCGCGCGCCGCCCGCACGATGTCGGCTAGCTCGTAGCGCGCCCCCGGCTGCGCGTAGCCGGCGAAGAGGCGGGCGACGAGTTCGGGGAGGCCCGCGCGGTCGCCGCTCGCCCGCCGCAGCTCGACGTCGAGCGCCATCGCTGCCAGGCAGCCGCCGCCGTAAACGAGCAGCCGATGCTCCTGCTTGCGCTCTCCGGCCTCGCGCACACTCATCTCGAGGCCCTGCATGCGGCGGGCGAGCAGGACGCGAAGCACTGCGTTCTCCAGCCGGCGCCGCGCCGTCGCCTCGTCGATCCAGCCGTTGCGCGCCAGCGTCGCGATCGTCAGGTAGTCGGTTGCCCCCTCTTTGAACCACTCTTCGCGGGAGTCCGCGGGGACGAGCGAGAGACCGTTCCAGAAATGCAGCAGCTCGTGCGCCATCGTGTAGCCCCAGATCAGGCGGCTCGCCTCGTCGGCATCGCCGGCGATGAGCTGGCTGAAGCTCGACGCGAACGCGCCGCCATCGCCACTCGCGCCCTCGTTGACCACGACCAGGAAGCGGCGGGCCTGCGGGTCGGCGCCGAAGAGCTCGCGGTAGGTCGCCAGTTGCGAGCGCAGCAGCTCGGCGAAGAGAGCGGCCGAGCCCCGGTAGCGACGGCCGAGCAGAAGCGTGAGCTCGACGCCGCCCGCAGCGACACGCTCGGTCGCGGCGGTGCCGAAGAAGAGGGCATTCGACAGCAGCTCGCGCCGCGAAGCGGGCGCAAAGCCCGCGCCGGAGGCGGCGGCCGGCCAGGGGGTCACGGCTCGCCAGCCGGCGGGCAGGCTCACCGCCACCTCGATCGGCCCGACGATGGCGTCGCCGCCGTCGGCGAGCAGGAGGGTCGCGCCGGTCGCCATCCAGCCCTCGTCGGTGGGGTAGGCCACCTCTTCGGCTCCCGCCGGCCAGGCGTAGCGGTCGTGCTCGAGCCGGACACGATAGCGGACCTTCACCCTTCCGCCGCGCGGCAGCTCGAAGTCCCCTTGGCCGAGGCTTTCGACCGGCAGGAGGGCGCCGTCGGCGCCTTCGACCTCGAGGGCCTCGATGAGGTCGGCGGTGCCATTCGGCAGGCCGGGCACCGGGGCGACGTTGAACATCGACAGCAGGTTGCCGGAGAGCCAGAGGCTGGCCTCGACGGTCGCGCGGCGCGCGGTGGCGTCGATTTCCAGGCGGTAGCGATTGGGTTGGCCGTCGGAGTGCGCGGGCGGGGCGTCGGCCAAGGCGGGCGCGGCGGCGAGCGTGAGGACGGACAAGAGAGCAAGTCGGCGCATAGATCTCCCAGGGGCGTCGGCGGGGCGAGTCCGCCATGCCGTCGACCCTACGACCGATTCAAGCTGGAGTTTCACCGCGGCCAGCGGCGCAACATGCCGGCCATCGCCAGGACTACCTCACGCGATGCCCGGCTCTCGAGCTGGGATCGCGGTGCGAAATCGCACCACGTAGCCCGCCAGGATCGCCGGGGCCAGCGCCGGCGGGAGCGTGGCCACGATCTGCAGTGCGAGCCCGCGATCGTCGATGCCGGTGGCGCCCTCGGCGAAGGTGAGCGCGGCGACGGCGAGCGCGATTCCCGCCACCTCCCAACGCCGCCAACGTCGGTCGGGGCCGGTCGCTGCGCGGTATCGCGCCATGGCCAGGGCGATCGCGATCGCCTGCAGCGGGAGCGTCAGCACCAAGGTGTGATTCCACACCACCGGCGTCACCGTGACGCAACCGGCGAGAGCGACGGCGAGGAGTTGCTCCCGGTCGATGACCCGGGCGCGCGCCACCGCCGCGACGACGGCGAGCAGGACCAGCGTCAGAATCGCGGCGCCGTCGCGAGCGTCGGCCAACGCCAGGAACCTGTGCAGCGAGACGGTGCGCCCGACGACCCAGGAGCCGGACCCGTGGCGCAGGAAGGCACCGAGCTCGGGATCGGCGAGCAGCGGCAGGGCCGCCGCGGCGACGGCGATGGCGACCGCCAGCAGGTGCCGGTGCCCTCTCCGCTGCGGCCGGTGAAAGAGCAGCGCGACCAGGGCCGCGGGGGCGAGCGGCTTGACGAGGAGGCTCGCGCCGAGCAGCAGACCGCTGGCGATCGCGCTGCGTTCCCAGACGAGCAGCGCGAGCACGATCATCCCGCCGACGGCGAAGGAGAGATTGCCGAACTCGATCCCCTGCCGGACGCCCGGGGCGAGCACGGCGTAGAACGTGGCGAGGGCGAGCCGCAGCCAGGGATTCGCGGTGAGCCAGGCGGTGGCGATCCAGAGGATGGCCGCCAGGCCGAGCAGGGACAGCGCGCGCAGCGGCAGGAACGGAGAGGCCAGCGGCAGCGTGCGCAAGGCCGCACCCAGGCGAAGGAGCGAAGGCGGGTAGACATAGCCGCCGTCGACATAGGGCGACTGCCCGGCGGCCACCTGCCGGAAAGCACCCTCCTGGGCGAGCTCGTCGCCGAGCGGCGCGACGCTGCCGAGCGCCGAATGGAAACGCAGCGCGATGGCGGCGACGAGCGCTGCGACCGCCAGCGCATGCTGCCACCAGGCGAGGCGCTGCCCGGCTGCGGCGGTCACGCCATCTGCGCCCTAGCTGCGCGCGGGAATCGGTAGTGGACGGCCGTCCTGGCCGACGTGGACGAAGACCATCTCGGCCGCCGTGACGGTCACCTTGGGTCCGCCAGGGTAGCCGCGCTCGGCCTCGACGGTGACCTCGACGGTGACCGAAGTGTTGCCGACCCGCTTGGTGCGGGTGAAGAAGCTCACCAGGTCGCCGACGAAAACCGGAGCGTGGAACACGACCTCGCGCATCGACACGGTCACGATCCGGCCGAACACGCTGCGATGCGCCTCGACGGCTCCGGCCTGGTCGATGTAGGAGAGGATCACGCCGCCGAAGATCGTCCCGAGAGCGTTGGTGTCTTTCGGCATCATGATCACGCGGATGGCGGGCATCGCGTTGAAGTCGGTGTCTGTTGGCATCGGATTCTCCGCGCGGGCGAGTCGGGCGCTGCGCTTCAGGCCGCGGACGGCATGTTATCGTAGGCGATCAATCCGGACCCGCGATGTCCAGCGATCCATCCACCTCGATGTTCCTCGGCTCCAGCGACGATCTGGCGCTCGTGCAGCGCATCCTCGATCGCCGGCAAGAGGCCCTGGCCGAGCTCTACGATCGCTACGCGCCGCTTCTGCTCGCCGTCACCCGCCGCATCCTGACGTCGCCTGCCGAGGCCGAGGAGGCCCTGCAGGAGACCTTCTTCCGGGTGTGGAATCAGGCCGACCGCTTCGACTCGGCGCGCTCGTCGGTTTCCGCCTGGCTGGTGCTCGCCGCCCGGGACCGGGCGCTCGAGCGCCTGCGGCAGCGGCGACTCCACGGACGTCCCGCCGCCAGCTCGATGTCCGACCGCGGCGTCGAGACCCTGCCCGGAGTCCACATCGAGAGCGCGGCGGTCAAGGACCGCAGGGCGCGCGTCCAGGCAGCGTTGGCCGGTTTCCCGGCCGAACACAAAGAGGTGCTGGGACTGATCCTGTTCGACGGCCTTACCCTCGCAGGGGCCGCCGAGCAGCTGCGCACGCCGCTCGCGACCCTGAAGACGCGGGCTCTGCGGGCGATGAAGCAACTGCGGCGGGACTTGCGCGCCGAGATCCGGGAGCTCATGTGAGCGACGAGCTCGACCAGGAAGAGCTCTCCGCCCTGGGGCTGCTCGAGGACATCGCGCATGCCGCCGGACAGGAGGACACCGCACCGGTGGAGCCGCCGCCGACCGACGAAGCGGCCGACGTCCTCCGCCGCCTCTATGTCGAAGGGCTGGGTCTGCTCGCCTACGACCTCCTGCCTGCCCAGCCCCAGCCGGGAACGCGGGCGACGCTGCTCGCGCACCTCGTCGGCGACGAGACCCAGGAGGTCTCGCCGCTCATGATCAGCGCCGCGCAAGGGAGTCACCCGTCGCCCGCACCGGCGGCGGCACTCCCGGGAACCTCGGTTCCGTCGGCATCGGCGATGGAGGCGATGGCACCGGTCGAGCCGGCGGTCGTGCTGCCCACCTCCCAGCGCGGCGCACAGGCGCGCCCGCAGCACCGCCGCAGCCGTTGGCCGTCGGCGCTGGCGACGCTTTTTGCGCTGGCGGCGGCCGGCCTGGGGGTCTGGGTCGCCGTGCTGCAATCGGAGATCGCCTACCGCGACACGCAGATCCGCGGCCTCGGCGCGCAGCAGGTCGAGGTCGACCGGCTCAAAGGCGAGCTCGCGACGCAGCAGGCCGAGCTCGCGGCGCTCGAAACGCGCCATGCCTTCGTCACCGCGCCGTCGACGACGATCTTCGCCCTGCGGCCACCGGCCGGAAGCTTGCAGCCGACCGCCAAGGGCAGCCTCTTCGTCGCCCCCGACCGGCACCATTGGCAGCTCGAGGTGCGCGGCCTCAAGCCGGAACCCGAGCCGCAGGACTACCAGCTCTGGTTCATCGTCGACGGTCTGCCGCTCTCCGGTGGGGTGTTCGACGCCCGCGCCGGCAAGGTCGCATTGCTGTCCGACGACGCCCTGCCGGCCGGCACGACGGCCATCGCCATCACCCTCGAACGCAAGGGCGGCACGGCCAGCCCGACCTCACCCAGCCTGCTCACCGCCGCGAGCTCGGTCCAGATTTAGCCCGCGCAGCGCACGCCAGCCCCCCTCGGCGCCCTGTGAACGGCCTCACTGCGCGGCCGGCGACGTTCGCAGCATGCTTCGCCTGCTCCTCGCGAACCCGGATACCCGATGCCCACGCTGCTGCCACGCTGGTTCCTCCTGTTCCTGGCGACGACTGTCGCCGGGGCGTCGCCGGCGACGGCCCAGGATCTGTGGGTCTACGACAATGCTCTCGCCGGCGGCTTCGAAGACTGGAGCTGGGCGACCCGCAACCTCGCGGCGACCGGCGACGTGCACTCGGCGCCCACCGCGATCAGCTGGGAGCCGGACAACTGGCAGGGTCTCTACTTCCACAACAACGCCGGCTTCGACTGTGCCGACTACCTGTCGTTGCGCCTCTGGGTGAAAGGGGTGGGCAGCGGCGGGCAGCAGATCGATCTCGCGATCCTGCTCGACAACGCCGCGCTGGCGACGGTCGACCTCGACACCTACCTGCCGGCCGGTGGCATCTCGTCTTCCCAATGGCGCGAGGCGGTGCTGCCGTTCGCGGCGCTCGGGCTCACGAGCTGCAGTTTCAACGAGCTCATCCTGCAGGCGGCGACGGCGGCCAATCAGGCGGAAGTGCGGGTGGACGACATCCGCTTCGTCTTCGATCCGACACCGCCGGCAGCCGTAGCGGTCGCGGTCGATCCGGCGCTCGACCGGCGCGCGATCTCGGATCTCGTCTACGGGGTGAACTTCGCGACGCCGGCCCAGCTCGCTGCGGTCGGCTACACGCTCAACCGCTGGGGCGGCAACCGCACGACGCGCTACAACTGGCAGCTCGATGTCGACAACAGCGCCAACGACTGGTTCTTCACCAACTACACCGGGCAAGACGATCCCCCCAGCCTTCCCGCGGGCTCGAGCGCCGACCTGTTCATGCGCGATGCACGCGCCGCCGACGCAGAAGTCGTGCTGACGCTGCCGACGATCGGTCGTGTCGCCGGGCCGGACCGCGAACGCCGCTGGAGTTTCTCCCAGATCCTCTACGGCCCGCAGCTCCAGGATGAGTGCGACGTAGCGCCGCCCGAATGGTGCAACCCGGACGCCGGCAACGGGCGCTGCACCCAGGCGGGGAATCCGCAGCATTGTGACGCCTCGGGGCACATCGTGGACAACGATCCGGACGATACGACGGTCCCGGTCGAGCCGGCCTTCATGGCCTCCTGGGTGGCGTTCGCAGCGAGTCGCGTCGGCGCATCGTCGCGCGGCGGGGTGCGCTACTTCGCGCTCGACAACGAACCGATGCTGTGGAACTCGACCCATCGCGATGTCCATCCCCAACCGCCGACCTACGACGAGATCTGGAATCGCGGACTCGCGGTCGCGGCGGCGGTGAAGGCGCAGGATCCGACAGCGCAGATTCTGGGGCCCGACACCTGGGGTTGGTGCGACCTGTGGACTTCGGCGGCCGATGCCGCGAGCGGCGTGTCGTGCATCGACGGACCGGACCGCCAGGCGCACGGCGGACTGCCCTTCGTCGCCTGGTATCTGGCGCAGAGCTGCGCCGAGCTCGGTTCGACCGGCGTGCGGCCGATCGACTTCCTCGACGTGCACTACTACCCGCAGAGCGGCGAGGCGTTCGGCGACGAGGCCTACGCGGCGCTGCGTCTGCAGTCGATCCGGGAGCTCTGGGATCCCACCTACACCTCGGTCTCGTGGATCGGTGACGAGGTCCAGCTCCTGCCTCGTCTGCGGAGCTGGGTCGACACCTATTGCCCGGGGACCCGTTTGGCGCTCACCGAGTACGCCTGGGGCGACGACGCCGCGCCGTCGGGAGCGCTCGCCCAGGCGGAGGTTCTGG
>JAGOCP010000261.1 GCA_017998715.1 Thermoanaerobaculia bacterium
GCGCGCAAGGCCAACAGCTGGGAGCGCCGCCAGTACGAGGAGCCCTGATGCGCGATCGCTACGACTTCTCCAAGGGAGTTCGCGGTCCGATCCTGCCGCCGGAACCTGGCAAGACTCGGATCACCATACGCCTCGACAACGAGGTTCTGGAGTGGTTCAGGGCCGTCGTCGACCGAGCCGGCGGTGGCAACTACCAGAGCCTGATCAACACCGCCTTGCGGGAGCACATCCGCCGCACCGACGAGCCGCTCGAAGCGACGTTGCGGCGCGTCGTGCGCGAGGAGCTGGCGGCGCGGAAGTAAGCCGCGCCGCCTCCCGAATCACTTCTCCGCTTCCGCCGGGCGGACGACGCTCACCGTCGCCCCGGCGCTGGTGCCCACCTGGCTGCCGTCGTACATCATCTCGGCCTTGGCGGGCGGCTGGATGAAGTCGCCCTGCACCTGGGCGCGGGTGCGGAAGTAGAAGTCGTAAGTCCCCTTCGGCAGCTCGTTGAAGTAGAAGGCGACCTGGTCGTCGAGGTAGGCGGCGTAGGTCGGCGTCAGCGTGAGAGCCCCGGAGGGCTTGGCCTCTGGCGGCGCGGTTTCGAGGCGCGGATTGAGCGGCTCCATGCCGGCGGCGAGCGGCACCACCACCGCGATGAAGTTGCGGTTCGCCGGATTCACCACCTGCACGTGCTCCTCCACCACCTCGCCGACGGTCAAGGAAACCGTCGTGCCCGGCGTCTCGAGCGCGATGCGCTCCGGCGGAGTCCCGGTGACGGCACCCAGGCGATAGACGAGCTGCTCGCGCGTCACCACGAAGCCGTCGCGCCGCGGCGCCGCCTGCGAGCCGGGAGCCGCCGGCAGGTACGAAAGCTCGGCCCGCGCGGCGACCGGCTCCGCCGGCGCACCCACCAGGGTGAGCGAGGCCGGATCGCCGTCGGTGCTCTGCCAGAAAGCGGTCGGCGAATCCGCGCCGAGAGAGAGCGGAACGGAACTTCCCTGCGACGACAGACTCAACGACGCCGGAGTCGCCTCCAACCTCCCTTTACCGAGCTTCTCTGTAAGCGCCAGGATCGCCGACGCATTCGCATTCGTCGAACCCCAGCCGTCACCGGTGCCGCGCGAGATCAAAGCGTTCGAGAGCAGCGAGAATTTCTTCGCCGACGCTGCCCCGTCCGCCCGACCCGCGAGCGCGCGCGTCATCTCGGCCAACGTCCGCGCCTCCGAGGTGAGGAGGACACCGGACACCTGCGTCCTCCGGTCCTGCAAGCCGCCGTAGGTCTCCTTGCCCTGATAGAGCCGCACGATGAAGCCCTTCCACAGCTCGTCGGCGAGCGGCGCCACCGATGGCGCCGTCGCGAGCCCCGCGCGATCGAAGGCCGTGACGACGTTGGCGATGTTCTCGAGGTCGAGGAACTGCGCCCGGCGGGCGAGCTCGTTGCCGTAGGCGGCGTCGAACTTGCCCAACCGCGCCAGTGCCCGCAGCGCCCAGGTGCGCTCCGACCACGACTCGCCGTCGGCGAAGCCCGAGTAGTCCGAGCGCAGCGCCTGCTCGAGCGCCCGCGTCAGGCGGGCGAGGAGGGGGGCATCCACCGTGTAGCCGCCCTCGCGCGCCTCGGCGAGGAACTCGGCGACCCAGGAGGTGAGCGCCACCGAACCGGCCGAACCGGGCCAGTAGGCGACGAGGCCGTTCGGCTGCTCGACGAGCGGAATCCAGTCGAGCGTGTCCTTCACCGCCCGGTCGAGGGCGGCTTCACCGCCATCGAGATGCAGCACGTCGCGGAAGCGCCGCAGCGCCAGCTGAGCGCGCGCCGTCGACAGCCGCTGCTCGGTGCAGCCGTAGGGGTAGCGCAGAAGGAAGTCGAGCCCCGAAGCGAGCTCGAGGATCCCCGGTTCGTTCGACACCAGGAGCTTCCGCCGCAACGAGCCCGGCCGCGCCGCCTCCTCTGCCTCGGGCAGATTCCACGGCGTACCCGGCACCAGCGTCGCGAGCGCGCTGGCGACGACGCGATCGCGGTCGTCGCGCAGCGGCAGTCGCACCTCGACCGCGTCGCCGGCGCCGTCCGAGTTGCGCTCGGCGCCGATGCGGAAGAGGACGTCGTTGCGCGTCAACCGGCCGTCGGCATCGTAGGCCGGAGTCGGAATCGTCACCGGGAAGTCGAAACGCAGGGCGCGGTTCGCCACCCAGTCGAACGACTGCGTCGCGGAACCTTCGAGGGTCACACCCTCGAAGCGGGCCGAGACCTTGCCCGGTCCGAGCTCGCCTTCGACGACGCGACCGGTCGCGCCGGCGAGGAAACGATCGCCGGGGCGCACGAAGCGCGGCAACGCCGGCTGCACGACGACCGGCTGGCGCACCTCGAGATGCCCGACGGCGAAGCCGAAACGCTCGACCCCGGAGACCGCCTTGGCGCGCAGCTTGAAATTCGTCAGATCGTCGGAGAGCCTGACCTTCACCCGCGCGATCCCGTCGGCGCCGACGACGATCGTCGGGTTGTAGTACGGCACCGCCTGGAAGTTCTTGCGCACCGTCTGGCGGTCGAGGAGATTCTTGCTCTCTTCGCCCTCGTCGCCGCCGGGCCGCTCGACGAACGGCAGGAAGCCGAAGATGAGCGACCGCGTATCGCGAGCCGAGAAGTACGAGCTCACCGCGGCGAGGAACGACGGCAGCGGATCGAGCCGCGCCTCGCGACCGAGGGCGAGCACCGCTTGATCGACCAGCCAGAGCGTCACCTCGCCCGCGAGCGGCGCGCCGTCGGGGTCTTTCAACCGGATGGCGACCTCGATCTCCTGCGCCGGCCGCGCCCGCTCCGGATATTCGAGCTCCACCAACAGCCGGTTGTCCTTGGGCTCGACATCGAGCCAGGCGGTGGCGCCGAAGGTCGACGGCCGCCCGAGATCGGTGGCGTTGCCGGGGACCGGCTTCGTCCCGGCGAGCCGGCCGCGCAGCAGCAGGAAGTGCACCGGCAGGCGCGGCGCCCAGTCGCCCTCGATGGGCAGCTCGAACGTCGCCTGGCCGCCGCGCACCGGCAGCCAGCTGTAGCGGTTGCCGTCCGGCGCCTCGACCACCGCCAACGCCTCGCCGCTCTGGAACGGGCTCTGCAGCACGAGCTTCGCGCGCTCCCCCGGCGCGTACTTCGCCTTGTCGGGGGTGACCTGGAAGACCGCCGCCGGCGGCTTCTCCCAGGCGACCGGCTGGCCGCCGCCGGCGAAAAGATCGACCGCGACGGTCTGCGCGCGACCGAGGCGGTCGTGCGCCTCGAGCTCGACGACGTAGACGCCGGCCTCGGGCAGCTCGAGCTCGATCGCCTGCGCCTCGGCGCCCGAAACCACCTGGCGCTCGAGGACCTTCTCGTCCACGACCTCGGTGATGTAGCGCGCCACGCCGTCGGAGAAATCGCTGGCGCGCAGGTGCGCGTGCCACTGGCGATGGATCAGGCGCACGGTGACCTTCTGTCCGGCGATGGGCTTGTCATCGGGCCCGACGACGAGAAAGCGCGGCTTGAGCGGTCCGGCGCCGGTCGCGCGCTCGACGTACCGCGGAACCTCGAGCCCGAGCACGAACGGCGGCAGGGCGACGATCGAGCGCGTCGAGGTCACCGTCTGATCGTCAGCGCCGACGACCGTCGCCTCGACGACGTAAGTGCGCGGCTGGGCGGTCGCCTCGACCGCCGGGTTGAGCGAGAGCTTCGCGTGCCCTGACTCGTCGGTCGAGTCGGTGCGTTCGAGCGCCGGCGTCGACTCGAAGTGGGCGACGCGAGAGAAGCGGCCGTCCGAGGAGTAGAAGAAACCGGTGCGCGCCTTGGGCGTCCACTCGTAGGGGAACTGCGTCACCCGCCAGGCGACCGGCCGCGCCGCGACCCGGCCGCCGGCGTAGTAGGAGGCCGTGAGATCGACGTCGAACGGCCGGTCGAGCGCCGCGCGCTCCGGCGCGTCGAGTCGCACCTCGAACTGCGGCAGGCGATAGGCCTCCTTGCGGAAGCTCGCTGTACCGGAGATGGAGAGCCCGAGCTCGCTGTCGGGAAACTCGAAGCGGACACGATACGTGCCGGTCGGCAGCTCCTGCTCGTCGAACTTCCAGTCGAAGCTGCCGTTGTCGGCGACCGTGACGGGATACCTCCAGACGAGGTCTCCAGGCCCTTCGACGATCAGGAAACCCGGGCCCGACAGCGCCTCGAGATGCCCCTGGAAGCGCTGGCGCAGGAAGCCCTTGATGTAGACCGGCTCGGCGGGACGGTAGACCGGCCGCTCGACGAAGAGATGGGCGAGACCCTGCGGCTGCTCGCCGCGCCAGGCGAGCTCTTCCTGGGTCCACTGCAGCCAGGTCTCACCGGATTCCGACCAGCTGCCGTTCTGGAAGCTGTCGGGCGACTGCTGCGGGTCGAGCACCAGCGTATCGTCGCCGCGCGCGACGACGATGCGGCGAACCTGCCGACGCACCGCGTCTTCGCTGCCCGGAGCCTCCCAGGCCAGCCGTCCGGAGGCGTCGGTCGTGCCGTGGAACAGCCTCTCCCAGGCGACATCGGAAGAGCCCCGCCGCACGCTGCCTTCGACTGTCACTGCGGCACCGGCGACCGGCTGGGCGCTGGCGAGCGAGGTGACGACGAAGACGGTGCGCTCCGCCTCTTCGAGCGTCGAGAGCGCGAGATCGGTGACCTGCAGGCGCATCCAGCTTCGCTGCCCGCCTCCGTCCACCCGCCGCAGCCCGACGAGATAGGTGCCGGAGGCACCGGGCTGCGACAACCGGGCGAGGTGCGGTGCGAGATCGAGGCCGAAGGCGGCGCCGGCGCCGTCGCGGCGCAGCGGCAGCGCTACCATCGCCGAAACTGCGGGCGAGCCCAGGGCCGCGATCTGCTGTGCCAGGCCGGCGGGCGAGATCGTCGTTTCGACGGCGGTGAACGGCTGCGGGCGCTCCCCGGGACCCGGCGGACGCTGATTCTCGTCGACCTCGACCGGGCGATCGGGAAATGGCCAGAACGAGCGGTCGAGCGGATCGATCCGGTACAGACGCAGGTCGAGGCGCTCGTCTCCGCGCCCGGTGAGCGGCACCATCTGCGGAGCATTTTCGGCTCCTCGGCGCTCCACCACTCCGGAGGCGGCGGCCCAGTGCAGAAA
>JAGOCP010000262.1 GCA_017998715.1 Thermoanaerobaculia bacterium
CGCGAATGGCCGTGAGCGGCGTGCGCAGCTCGTGTGCCATGGTCGACAGGAATTCGTCCTTGCGGCGATCGAGCTCCTGCAGACGGTCGTTGACCTGGCGGAGCTCGGCCGAGGCCGACTCGAGCAGACGGGACTTCTCCTCGAGCTCGCGGCTCGCGGCGAGGACGCGCGAGGTCTCGTCGAGGAGCTCGACGACCTCGCCGACCCCCAACGTATGTTCGCTGGCGACCGAGGCCAGCGCCACTCGCGCCGACGCCGCGCCGGTGGTGCCGGCCAGGAGCTTCTCGGCATAGGCGAGGAGCTCCGGATCGGCGACGGTGTCGTCGCGGGTGATGTCCGCGCCCAGCTCCTCGGCGCGCAGGGCGAGCGCCCGGTCGGCGCGCTCCTCGCCGATGAAGCGGCCGAGGAGGCCCCGCACCGCGGCGACCGGCGTCTCCGCCGCCCACGGCGAGGACTCGGCGCCAGGCTCGCGCCGGAAAGCGCCGACGAAGCGCTGTGCCTGCCGTCTTTCGACCGCGGACTGACCGCCGAAAGACGACACTCCGACGTAGAGCAGGACGTTGGCGAGCAGGCTCCACATCAACGAATGCGACAGCGGGTCCATGCCGTCGAGCCCGAAGAGCGCCTGCGGGCGCAGGAAGTGAAGACCCCACGGGCCGTCGGCCACGAAGCTGCCGGCGATTCGTTGGCCGCCGATCAGGTTCGGCAACGGCAGGGTATATCCCCAGAGCGCCGTGCCGCCGACGAGACCGGCGATGGCACCGCGGCGCGTGGCTCCCTGCCAGTAGAGACCGCCCAAGGTTGCAGGGGCGAGTTGGGCGACGGCGGCGAACGAAATCAGGCCGATCGTCACCAGGGAGGCGCCGGTGGTGGCGGCGATCGCGTAGAGGTGGCCGAGCAGCACGACGCCAGCGATCGCCAGCCGTCTGCTCACCAGGAGCGGAAAGCGGAAGTCCTCCGCCGGCCCCCTGCGCCGCAGGAGGAGCGGCAGGACGAGGTCGTTGGCCACCATGTTCGACAGCGCGAGGCTCTCGACGATGATCATGCCGGTAGCGGCCGACAGGCCGCCGATGAAGACCAGCACGGCGAGGGTCTCCTGGCCGGCGAGCATCGGCAGGGCGAGGACATAGCCGTCGGCCGAGGCGCCGGTCGAACCCAGCGTGAGCCTCCCGGCGAGCGCAATCGGCAGGACGAAGATATTGATCACCAGGAGATAGAGCGGCAGCAGCCAGGAGGAGGTGCGCAGGTGTCGCTCGTCGACGTTCTCGACCACAGCAACCTGGAACTGGCGGGGGAGAAACCAGAAAGCCAGCATCGACAGCAGGGTCATCCAGACCCAGTCACCATCGCTCGAGCCGGTGCGCGACAGCATCGCCGCGAGCTGCGGATCGGCTGCGGCGCGAGCGAAGATGTCTCCCAGGCCGTCGAACATCCCCCAGACGACGAAGCAACCGACGGCGAGAAAGGCGACGAGCTTGACCAGCGACTCGAAAGCAATCGCGAGCACGAGGCCTGCATGCTGTTCGGTCAGGTCGACCGAGCGCGTTCCGAAGAGAATCGCGAACAGCGCGAGGACTCCCGCGCAGGCGAGCGAGACCTGGTCGGCGGCCAGCGGCTCGAAGTGGTTGCTCTGCCAGAGGGTGAGAAAAGAGTAGGAGACGGCCTTCAACTGCAGGGCGATGTAGGGGATCGTCCCGGCGACCAGCACGACCGCGACGAGGGCGCCTAGCCCGGTGCTCTTGCCGTAGCGCGAGGCGACGAAGTCGGCAATGGAAATCAGGCGCTCGCGTTTGGCGATGCGGACGATCTTGCGATAGACCACCCAGCCGAGGGCGGCGCCGAGCGTCGGCCCGAGATAGACCGGCAGGAAACCGTAGCCGTCGCCAGCTGCCCTCCCGACGCTGCCGTAGAAGGTCCAGGCGGTGCAGTAGACGGCGAGAGAGAGGGAGTAGACCCACGGATTGGCGAGTGGGCTGCGCCCGGCAGCGGCGCGCGCGTCGCCGACCGCGGCGATGAGAAAGAGCAGGCCCAGATAGGCGAGCGCGATCGCGACCAGCGTACTGGCTGCGGGCACCGGAGCTCAGTCCTCCGCGTGCGAGCCGAGCGCGAGCGCGATGAGCGCGATCAGCAGCAGCCAGAAGGCGAACAGGAAGACGAACGGCCGTGGCCAGCCACCGATGGGAGCGGGATGCGAAGCGGCGCGCAGCAAGGGACCGGCGAACCCGGCGCAGCCGAGGAGAAAGACCGCGACGAGGCGCGTACCGCGGGCGCGCTCGCGCCGGCGTGCGCTCTCGGTCGCGGGCGGCCGCGTAGCGGTTTCCTCGGTCGGTGCGCTCATGGTCAGAGATCTCTGGCGGTGGATCCTACCGCCGCCGAGGGGCTGGCCCGGGGGTGACGTTGCGTAGATGCCGATAGAGGGTCGAGCGCGCGATTCCCAAGCGGCGCGCGGCGAGCGAGAGGTTGCCGTCGGCCTCCGCCATCGCCCGGGTCATCAGGCGATGCTCGAGCTCGGCGAGACGGGGCGTTCCGGCCGCCGTGGAGACGCTTCGGCTCGAGGCCGGACGGCTCGGGGCCTGGCGACTCGCTGAATGGGCCGCGAGGTCGGCCTGAGAGCGCCCGCTTTCGAGCTTGGGCAGGTGCTCGGGCCGGATGTCGCCGTCCTCGGCGAGCGCCAGCGCGTACTGCAGCGCCGTGCGAATCTGTCGCACGTTACCGGGCCAACGGGCGCTGGTGAATCGGGTGAGAGCGGCACGCGACAGGCGCGGCATCGCTCGGGCCGGTGGGTCGGTCGCAACCAGCCGGGCAAAGACGTGGCGCACGAGCCCGGCGACATCCGAGCGCTCGCGCACCGGTGGCAGGCCGAGGACGGCGCCGGCGATGCGGAAGTAGAGATCGCGGCGGAACTGTCCTTCCTCGACCATCTCCGGGAGGTCGCGGCAAGTGGCGCAGATGAGGCGCACGTCGGCTTGCCTTGGAACGCTCTCGCCGACGCGGAAGTAGGTGCCGTCTTCGAGCACGCGCAGCAAGAGCGCCTGCAGCGGGCCGGGCATCTCGGCGACCTCGTCGAGAAACAAAGTGCCGCCGCGCGCTGCGCCGACCTTGCCGTCGTGACCCTCGCGGCGCGCGTCGGTGAACGCTCCGGGGGCGTAACCGAAGAGCTCGCTTTCGAGCAGATGCGGCGAGAGCGCGCCACAGTTGATCGCCACGAATGGCCGATCACGGCGCGGGCTGGCGCCGTGAATGGCGCGCGCCAGGAGGTCCTTGCCAGTGCCGGTCTCGGCCAGGAGGAGGATCGGCAGGCGGGTGCGGGCGAAGCGCTCCGCGGCGACTTTCGTCGCCACGACCTGGGGATCGTCGCCGTAGATGTCGGAAAACTCGACCGCAGACGGCGTCTTGCGCGCGGAGCCTCCGCGCTCGCCGGTGCTGCCGGCGCCCGGTCCTTCGATCGGCGCCTCGAGCCAGGCGACGACGGCGATCTCCTCTCCGGCGGCAGAGCGCAGCAGCTCAGGGCGCAGACGCCAGCCGGCCTGCGGGCGTCCCGATGCGCGCACGGCGAGCGCGACGACGACGTCCGACTCGGCTTCGCTCGCCACCAGGGCGAGCTCTCGCCAGCCGAGACCGATGATCTCGCGTACCGCGCGGCCGGCCAGCGGACCGCCGAGCAGGCGTTCGGCGCCCGCGGAGGCGGCGCTCACGCGCCCGTCGTGGGCGACCACCAGCGCGGGCGAAGCGCAGGCCGCCAGCGCGCGCCCGACGAGATCCAGGTGCTGCGCCAGCGTGGAGAGTCTCGACGGCATGGAGGGAGTGTAGCGTACTGACCGCTTTCGCGACAGGTGTAGCGTTTTACTACGTATCGGTTCCCGGGTGAACGCTCCCGAGGCCCAACCTCTCGGCTTCCGGGTGTGGCACGGACTGTGCTCTTCGACGGGTAGAACTCACTGGATACGGGGTCCCGCAAGGTGCCCCCCGCGGACGGTAACAGGCCGACGATGGACCGCCGCGCGACAGCTCTAGGCCCGAAAGGAGCATCGATGAGAACGCGGATGCGCAGTGCGACGTGGGGGCTCCTCTTCGTCACCGGCGTGGGAGTCGCCGCTCCGGCGAGCGCCCAGCTGCAGTGGACCTCGAAGGACGAGAAGATGAATTTCAAGATCGGTCTGCTCGGGCAGATGCAGGGCGAGATGGCCGACGTCGCCGGCACCAATGACACAGCGACCAACCTCTTCTTTCGCCGGGCCCGTCTGTTGATGGGCTTCACGCTCGGCGAGAAGCTGTCGGTCTTCTTCGAGACCGACAGCCCGAACCTGGGCAAGTCGAACAACGCCGGCGTCAAGGACTCCGGCGACATCTTCATCCAGGACTTCGCCGTGACCTACAAGTTCTCGCCGCAGTTCATGCTCGACGGCGGGATGCTCCTGCTCGAGACCAGCTACAACCACACCCAGTCGGCGGCGACGCTTCTGGCCACGGACTACGGTCCCTACTCGTTCGTCGAGTCGGCCCCCATGACCGAACGCGTCGGCCGCGACTACGGGTTGCGCGCCCGTGGCTATCTCGCCGACAGCCATCTCGAGTACCGCGCCGGTGTCTACCAGGGCGTGCGCGGCATCAACGCGGCGAACGACCTGCGCTTTACCGGTCGTCTGATGTACTCGTTCTTCACTCCGCAGGTCGGCCTGTTCTATCGCGGGACATCGCTCGGCAAGACCCAGACGCTCTCCATCGGGGCGAGCTACGACGTGCAGGAGAAGTACGATTCGTTCGCCGTCGATCTGTTCTACGACCAGCCGGTCGGCGACGGCAACGGCTTCGTCTTTCAGGCCGACTACGTCCAGCCGGATGGCGGGACCTTTGCTCCCACACTGCCGAACCAGACGAACATGCTCGTCGAGACCGGTTTCTACTTCGGCTCCGCGAAGATCCTGCCGTTCATCCAGTACGCCAGCCAGAACTTCGACGCTGCGTCACGGGTGGACGAAGAGCGGCTGACGGCCGGGCTGACCTATTACATCAACGGCCACAACAACAATCTCAAGCTCTCCTACACCGAGATCAAGCCCGACGTGGGCGAGTCGCGCAG
>JAGOCP010000263.1 GCA_017998715.1 Thermoanaerobaculia bacterium
ACCGCCGGCGCCGGTCCCTGGAGCGTCGCGGCGGTGCCGGCCGAGCTCAAGGCGACCGTGCAGGCGCTGGTCGTCAACGCCGTCGAAGCGAGCCCGCCCGGCGGCAAGGTCGCGATCCGCCTCGAACGCCGCGCCGACAAGGGCGTGCGGATGACGATCGACGACGAAGGCAGCGGACTGCGCGAGGAGGTCCGCCAGCGCCTCTTCGAGCCGCATGTGACCACCAAACCCCACGGCTCCGGCATGGGGCTCTTTCTGGCGCACCGCCTGGTGAGCGGACGCTACGGCGGCGTGCTGCGGCTCGAGCCGCGGGCCGCCGGCACCGGAACGCGCGTCACGCTCGAGGTCGGCGACCGTCTGCAGCCGGCGGAGGCCGGTCGATGAACGACGAGCGCCTGCTGGTCGTCGAGGACGAGGCCGACCAGCGCAAGCTCCTCGCCGGACTGCTCGCGGCCGAGGGCTACAGCGTCGCCGAGGCCGATTCGCTCGCCGCGGCGACGCGCGAGCTCGGCCGCGCGCCGGTCGATCTCGTCATCTCCGACTGGCGGCTGCCGGACGGCGACGGTGGGGAGCTCCTCGCCCGCGTGCGCGGCCAGTATCCCGACGTCGGCTTCGTCATGGTCACCGCCTACGGCACCATCGCGCGCGCCGTCGAAGCGATCCGCGCCGGCGCCGACGACTATCTGGCGAAGCCGTTCGAAGCGCAGGCGTTGCGCCTGGCGATCGACCGGACGCTGGCGCGGCGGCGGCTCGAGCGCGAGAACCGCCGCCTCTCGGCGGAGATCGGCGAGCGCGACCAGCTGGTCGATCTCATCGGCCGGTCGGCGGCGATGCACACGCTCTTCGCGCGCGTCGAGCGTCTCGCCGGGACGCAGGCGACGATTCTTCTCACCGGCGAGAGCGGCACCGGCAAGGAGCTCGCAGCGCGGGCGCTGCACCAGCTCTCGACGCGCAGCGCGAAGCCGTTCGTGGCGGTCAACTGCGCCGCGATCCCGGAAGGTCTCCTCGAGTCGGAGTTTTTCGGTGTCGAGCGCGGCGCCTTCACCGGCGCCGACCGCACGCGCGCCGGGCGCTTCGAAGCCGCCGACGGCGGGACGATCTTCCTCGACGAGATCGGCGAGCTGCCGCTCGCCTTGCAGCCGAAGCTGCTGCGCGCGCTGCAGGAGGGCAAGGTCACCCGCGTCGGTGCGAGCGCCGAGCTCCCGGTCGACGTGCGCGTCGTCGCCGCGACCAATCGCGATCTCGCGGCCGAGATCGCCGCCGGCCGCTTCCGCCAGGATCTCTATTACCGTCTGAACGTCGTGCCGCTCGCGCTGCCGCCGCTGCGCGAACGCCGCGAAGACATCGCTCTGCTCGCCGAGCACTTCGCCGCCCGCGCCGCGCGCCGCCACGGTCTGCCGCAGGCGCGCTTCTCCACCG
Source organism: Thermoanaerobaculia bacterium (assembly GCA_017998715.1). Classification (GTDB taxonomy): domain Bacteria; phylum Acidobacteriota; class Thermoanaerobaculia; order Multivoradales; family JAGPDF01; genus JAGPDF01. The sequence continues at coordinate 1,420 of JAGOCP010000263.1, forward strand.
CCGTGCGCAAGGCGCTGATCGAATACGCCTGGCCCGGGAACGTGCGCGAGCTCGCCAACGTCGTCGAGCGGCTGACGCTGCTCGCCGACGCCGGCGAAGTGAAGGTCGAGGATCTACCCGCCGAGCTCTCGGGCCGCGCGCAGGGCGAAGGGGGCTTCCGGCTGCCGGCGCAGGGGATCTCCTGGGAGGCGCACGAACGCGAGGCGCTGCGCCAGGCGCTCGATCTCGCGGGCGGCAATCGCGCGCGCGCCGCGCGCCTCCTCGACCTGCCGTACAAGGCGTTCCTCTACCGCCTGGAGAAACACGGGCTCGCCGAGCCGGAATCGCCGCAGAGCTGAAGCGACTCCCCAACGCGGCACCACCTTCCTCATTTGCGGATGCACGGCGGGCGATGGTTGGCGAAATCACCTGGCACCGTCCTTGCCATTAGCTCCAGTGGACGCGGCACACAGCCGCACGACTCTCAAAGGAGCGCACCCGATGCCCACACGCAACCGCTGGACGGCTTTTTCCCTTACTGGTCTTTTTCTCGCGGCGGCCGCAGGCCTTGCCTATGCGGCGGCGAGCGAAGAGGCCGCCTCAGGCGTGACGGCCAGCGAACCTGACGCCAGCGAGCCGACGCAGGTTCGTCACTCGAAGATCAAGCTCGTGCTCGATCAGGACGGCACCGCCGAGCAGCTCGAGCTCGCCGATCTGCACGAGATGGCGGTCGGCGAGAGCCGCACGCTCGCGACCGAGAGCGGCGCGCCGGTCGTCGTCACCCGTGACGAGGCGGGCTTCGAGCTCGACCTCAACGGCAAGAAGATCCGCCTCACCGATCACTTCGCCGCCGAAATGCCGGAGGGGCAGGGGCAATTCCACAAGCGGATCATGGTGACGGAGGGCGGCCCGGGCGAGGATGGCGCCGCCAACGTCATGATCCTGCGCAACAAGAGCGCTGAGGGCGGCGACGGCGCGGCGATCGCAGGGGGCGAGACCGGGCACGACGTCGTCATGCTGCGCCGGATGGCCGGTGACGGCCCGCATGCCTTCGCCTTTGCCACCGGCGACGGCGAGCTCGCCGCGCTGCCGTTGCCGGTCGAGGCGACGATCGCGCGCCTCCAGGCGTCGGCGAAGTTCCAGGAGCTCGACGAGGCGACGCGCGCCACGGTCCTCGAGGCGCTACGCGAGTCGGCGCCCAAGCACGGTGCCTTCCTCGCCGGCGAGCCCGGCGGCAGGACGATCGTCCTCGAGGTGGAGGACGACGAGACCGACTCCCACTGAGTCCGCCGGCGGCGAGAGCCGTTCGGGCGCTCGCGGTCCCCTGCGCCGCGTTCGTTTCCGCCTGTCGAGGCGGGGCGGACGCGGCGCCTCACTTTGGTCAGTTCCGCCCTTCCCGTCGGCTGTCTATTCTCCTGCGGAGCGATCGCGAGCCCCACTTACCGCGGTCCGGAGGCCGGGCGATGAACGGACGACGACAGGCAGCGGCAGTCCTTCTGGTGGCGCTCGGCGCCGCGGCGGCAGCTCGGGCGAGCGAGTACGCCATCGATCCCGCCCGATCGGTCTTCGCCGTCCTGACCCACAAGGCGGGGATCGGTGCGGGGCTGGCGCACGATCACCTGATCGTGGCGACCCAGCCCGTGGTCGCGCTCGAGTTCGATCCGCAAGCGCCCGAAGCGACGAAATTCACCTTCACGGTCGCCGTCGAGGCCCTGGACATCGATGCGCCGGCGCCGCGTGCGGCGTGGAAGGACCGTTTCAAGGCACTCGGCATCCATTCCGGCGACCTTCCACCGGTCGGCGACTCCGACCGGCGCAAAGTGCGTACAGCCATGCTCGGCGAGAGCCAGCTCGACGGCGCGAAGTTCCCCGAGATCCGGGCGGAGGTCCTGGCGCTCGCCCGCAGTGAAGGCAAAGAGGCCGCAGGTTGGGTCGTCCCGGTGCGGCTGACGATTCACGGCAAGACGATCGAGCGCCGCTTGCCGGCGACCTTTCGTGTCGCCGACGGCGTCCTCTCCGCCGAGATCGTCGGCGAGCTCCGCTTCGAGGAGTTCGGCATCGAGCCCTACTCGACAATGCTCGGCGCGATCCGCAACGACGACCGCTTCCACCTCTACGTCAGCGTCGTCGCCCGCCCAGCCCACTGATGCGGGCCTTCCATCGCCAGTAGGGTTCGGCCGCCTTCCAGAAAGTGGACTTCTGGATCGTCTCCAGGGTGCCTTGGCTTTCGGCCAGAGCGCCCGCGAGCGCCGCGATCTCCGCCCGGTCGCGGTTGCGTGCCTGCCAGAGCAGCTCCAGCGCGGCGCGCTCGGCGGCCGGCACCGGCGCCGGCTCCGGCAGCGCGCGCAGGAAGCCGATGAAGGTCTCGGCGCTCCGCTTCCAGGTGAAGGTGCGCGCGGTCGCGAGGCCCGAAGCCGCGAGCCGCTGGCGCAGCGGTCTGTCTTCGACCAGCCGCAGGATCGCCGTCGCCAGAGCCTGCTCGTCGCCGGGCGCTACGACCAGGGCGTTGTCGTCGTGCCGGGCGTACTCCATAACGCCGCCGCTCGCGGTCAGGACGCAGGCGGCGCCGGAGGCCATCGCCTCGAGCCCGACGAGGCCGAAGCCTTGGAAGAGCGAGGGGTCGACGACGATGTGCGCGGTCGACAGAAGGCGGGCGACACCGTCGCGCGACAGCACGCCGACATGCGTATGCGGGAAATTCTCCTCCTCGAAGCGGTGGGCGCCGAAGAGGACGATCTCCACTTGCGGATGCGCGGCGACCGCGCGCAGCGCCGGCAGGAGGTAGCGGAAGCCGCGCCGCTCCTCGTAGCGCAGCATGGCGACCACCCGCACCGGCCCGGACTCCGTGCGGTCGCCGCGCGGATAGAAGACCTCCGGGTCGCCGCTCATCGGTACGACCGTCGCGCGGTGTCCGTGGCGAGTGGCGATCTCGTCCGCGAGCCAGGTCGAGATGGCGGTGATCTGCGGCACGAGGTCGTAAGTCTGCGCGACGACCTCGACCGGATCGCCGCCGAACCAGCCTTCGTAGTCCTGCATGAAGTAGGCGGTCTTCGTCCCCGGCCGGCGCGCCGCGACGAGCGCGACCGGCGGCGCGGTCTGGTAGGCGGTGGCGACGAGCACCCGGGTCTCCGGCAGCTCGTCGGCGAAGCGCTCGGGCGAGAGCCGGAGCGGCGTGAAGAACAGCTCGAGGTCGATCTCGCTCGCTGCCTCCTCGAGAATCACCACGCCGGCTTGAAGGCCCTCGAGCACCAGCGCGTTGGTGAGCTCGAGCACATCGGCCACGCCGCCGAAGACGCCCATCATCGGCAGGACGAAGAGAACGTCGTAGGGCTCCTCGGTTCGCGGGCCCGTCCATTCGAAGGTCGCCGAGTCGCGCAGCGCCCCGAGCTCGTTGCGGCGGTCGAACTCCGCCACTTCGGTCTCGTAGAGATGACGCCAGCGCGCCATCAGCAGGCCGAGGTTCTTGCGAAAACGCTCGTTCGAGTCGGAGAAGCTCGCCCCCTGGCGGTGGTAGACGAAGACGTCGTCGGCGACGACGCAGCGCCAACCGGCGGCGCGAGCGCGCAGGTGGAGGTCGGTCTCTTCGCAGTAGCCGCGCTCGAACGCCTCGTCGAAAGCGCCCAGACCGGAGATCACCTCGCGCCGCACAACGAGGCAGAAGC
>JAGOCP010000264.1 GCA_017998715.1 Thermoanaerobaculia bacterium
TGCTGGGCCTTTTGGGCGTGACCTCGTGGATCCACCCGTACCTTGGGGCGACGCTCGGCTTCGCGGTCCTCTTCATCGCCTGGTTGACCGCCGGCTGGTCGTTCCGTCTGACCGTCTACGGCAGCATCCTGTCGTGGGAGTTCCTCACCGGCCGGGACGGCAGTGCCGATCCGGCGACGGCCCCGCTCGCGGCCTTTTCGCAGCGCGGATTGAAGGGGGTCAAGCCGCGCAGCTTCGGCCGCCTCGCGGAGGACGGCGCCGGGGGCTGGCTCTTCCACTATCGCCCGTGGCTGGTGCTGCCACGGCATTCGGTGCAGCTGCCGCCGGGCGAGATGGCGGTGCTCAAGGGGGCGCTGTCGCCGCTCCTCGTGCGGCAAGGAGCGTTGCGTGCTCAGACGCTGATGCGCTTCCCGCCGCGCTTTCGCACCCGCGAGGCCGAGCTCGCCGTACGCCTCGGAGCCGGCGAGGTGCTCGAAGGCCGGATCGTGCGCGGCTTCAGGGCCGCCTGGCAGTGGTTGAAGGAGCTGGCTCTCGGAACGCCCGAGAGCGCGTTGCGCGGCGCGCCCTGAGCCGATCCTTGGCGCGCACCGCCACGAGGTAGAAAGCCGGCACCACCAGCAGCGAGAGCGCGGTCGAGACGATCAGGCCGCCGATCACCGCCACCGCCATCGGCGCGCGGGTCTCGGAGCCGGCGCCGAGACCGAGCGCCGCGGGAATCGCCGCCATCATCGTCGCCGCCGAAGTCATCAGGATCGGCCGCAGCCGCACCGGGCCGGCGCGCAGGATCGCCCCGGCGGCGCTGCGTCCGCGCTCGCGCAGCTGATTGGCATAGTCGACCAGGATGATCGAGTTCTTCTTGACGATCCCCATGAGCAGCAGCAGGCCGATCATCGAGAAGATGTTCAGGCTCCTGCCGGTCCCCCAGAGGGCGAAGGCGGCGCCGGCGATCGACAGCGGCAGGATCGTCAGCACCGTCACCGGGTGGAGGAACGAGTTGAACTGCGAAGCGAGGATCATGTACGCCACGATGATCCCGAGCACCAGGGCAAACAGCAGCGACGACATCGAGTCGCGGAAGGCGACGCTGGCGCCGCCGAGGACGACGCGGACGCCGACCGGAGTGCCCTTGGCCAGCTCCTCGACCTTGGCGAGCGCCTTGTCCTGCGAGGCGCCGGGGGCGACGTTGGCGAAGACGGTGATGGCGCGCTCGCGGTCGCGTCGGGTGATCGCCTGCAGCGCCGGGCGCTCCTCGGTCGCAACCAGCGCCGAGAGCGGCACGAGCTCGCCCGTGCCGGCCCGCACCCGCAGGTGCGAGAGGTCTTCGGGGCGCGAGCGCTGATCGGCGAGCAGGCGCAGACGGACGTCGTAGCGCCGGCCGGAGGCGCTGTATTTGCCGATCCGCACCCCGCCGACGAGGGCGTTGAGCGAGGTCGCGATGTCGTCCATGCCGACGCCGAGATCGGCGGCGCGGGCGCGGTCGGGGAGCACCGCGAGCTCGGGCATGCCGAGCTGGTAGTCGCTGTCGAGATCGACGACCAGGCCCGACTGCTTCAAGTCGGCCATCAACTGCTGGCTGGTGGCGATCAGCCCGTTCCAGTCCGAGCCGCGCACCGAGAATTCCACCGGAAAACCGCGCTGGGCGGTGAAGCCCTGCTGCGAGAGATCCTGGACGACGGCGCGCAGCCCGGGATAGGAGTTGAGCTCCTTGCGCACCTCGTTGCTGAACTGCGCCTGCGTCGTCGCGCGCTCTTTCGGCGGCACGAGGGTGACGAAGTAGATTCCGCTGTTGACGCCGCCGCCGCCGAATCCGCCGGCGACCGCGAAGACGCGCAGGACGTCGGCGCGCGCCAGGAGATACTCCTCGCCACGGCGCACCAACCGGTCGGTCTCGGCGAGATCCGAGCCGACCGCGCCGGTGAGGCGGATCATGACGCGCGACTGATCCTGCGACGGGACCATCTCCTTCGGCATGGCGCGGAAGACGAGGATGGCGAGCGCGAAGAGGAGAAAGCTCCCGGCGATCACCGGCACCGGGCGGCGCAGCGCCCAGGGCAGAATCCGCGAGTAGATGCTCGCCAACCGATCGAAGGCGCCGTCGACGGCGCGACCGAGGCGGCTGCGGTGCTCGCGCGAGACATCGAGCAACTGCGAGCAACGGGCCGGCGCCAGGGTCACCGCTTCGAGGTAGGAGAGCAGGACCGCGACGCACAGGGTGACGCCGAACTGGAGGAAGAACTTGCCGACGATCCCCTTCATGAAGACGACCGGGATGAAAATGGCGCAGACGGCGAGCGTCGCGGCCAGCGCGGCGAAGGCGATCTCGCGCGTCCCCTCGCGGGCGGCGGTGACGCGGTCCTCGCCCGACTCGGCGTGGCGGAAGATGTTCTCGAGCACCATGATCGCGTCGTCGACGACGATGCCGACCGAGAGGCCCAGGGCGAGGAGGGTGAAAGTGTTGAGTGTGAAGCCGAGGAAGTAGATCACCGCCACCGTGCCGAGGAGCGACATCGGAATGGCGAGGACGACGTTGAGCGTCGAGGAGAGCGAGCCGAGGAAGAGCCAGCAGACCAATGCGGTGAGCAGGACCGCCAGGAAGAGCTCGAACTCGATCTCGTTCACCGACTCCTCGATGTAGAGCGTCGAGTCGAAGTTGGTTTCGAGCGTCATCCCCGGAGGCAGCGTCTTGGTGATTTCGGCCATCTCGGCGCGGATCGCGCGCGCGACCGCTACGGCGTTGGCGCCGCGCTGCTTGCGGATGCCGAGCCCCTGCGCCGGCTCGCCGTTGAAGCGCGAGACGCGGCGGATGTCCTCGAAGCCGTCTTCGACCAGCGCCAGGTCCTTGAGGTAGACCGGCGTGCCGCCTGTTCCTGCAGCGCCGCCGGCGATCGGTGAGCCGCCTTCGGCGATGACGATGTTGCGCAGGGTGTCGAGATCCATCGCCTCGCCGAGGACGCGCACGTTGACCTCGCGCCCCGGAACCTCGATGCGCCCAGCCGGGAGCTCGACGTGCTCGCGCACCAGCGCGCGCGTGATGTCGCCGACGGTGAGATTGCGGGCGTCGAGGGCGGAGGAGTCGACCCAGATACGAACGTTGCGCTCGATCGAGCCGCCCTCGGTGATCTCGCCGATGCCCGGCACGGTCTGCAGGCGCTCCTTGACGCGGTAGCGCGCGTAGTCGGCGATCACCTGCCGCGGGTAGGGGCCGGCGAGCCCGATCCACATGATCGGCTGGTCTTCGGGGTTGGTCTTCGAGATCACCGGCGGGTCGAGGTCGCGCGGCAGCCGGCGCGCCGCCTGCTGCACCTTGGCGGTGACGTCCTGGAGCGCGAGATCGACGTCGCGCGAGAGGTCGAGCTCGACGGTGACCGAGCCGCTGCCCTGACGCGCCGTCGACGTCAGGCCGGCGACCCCTTCGACCTGAACCAGCGCCTCCTCGAGCGGCTGCAGGACGTCGTTCTCGATCACCTCGGGGGCTGCTCCCTCCCAGTTGACCGAGACATTGATCGTCGGAAAATCGACGTCGGGCATCTGGCTGATGCCGATGCGCGACGCCGCGACCAGACCGAAGAGGACCGTTCCCGCCATGAGCATCCAGGCGAAGACCGGCTTCTGGATACACGCTTCAGTGATTTTCATCGACTCGAGCTCAGTCTTTCGGTGCGGTTCCGGAGGGGCCGGTCACGCCGGTGTCGATCGGGGCGCGCTCGAGGTCGACCTTGGCGCCGTCGCGCAGGGCCTCGGCGCCGCGCACGACGAGGATCTCGCCGGCGGCGAGACCCCGCCGCACCTCGACATCCCCTTCGGCGGTGCGCAGGCCGAGCTCGAGCACGCGCTCGCGGGCGACGTCCCCCTCGACGACGTAGGCGAGGAAGCCGTGCTCGCTGGGCCGGATCGCGGTCTGGGGGATGACGGCGGCAGCAGCGGCACCGCCCACCGGCACCTCGACCTCGACGAACGTGCCGGGGCGGAGCTCGGCGCGCGACGGGTCGTCGACATCGGCGGTCACCGCGACCATGCGGTCGCGCGAATCGGCGGCGGCGCCTACCAAACGGATGCGCGCCGAGAAGGTCCGCGCGGAGCCTTCGCGCAGTGTGAACCGGGCGCCCATCCCGGGAGCGAGCGGCGTCGCCTCGTTCTGCGGCACGCGGAAGCGCAGCAGCAGCGGGTCGCGGCGCACCAGGGTCGCGATCTCCCTGCCCGGCGAGACGTACTGGCCGGTCTCGATGGCGCGCGTCTGGATGATGCCGGCGAGCGGCGAGCGAACGATGGCGTCGCGTTGATTGAGCTCGGCCAGGGCGAGCGCCGTTTTCGCCTGCTGGATCTCGGCGGCCGCTGCGGCGACGCGTGTCCGCCAGGCGTCCACCTCCTCGGCACGCACCAGATCGGGATTCTTGACGTTCACCGCCTGGCGGCGATCGAGGCCGTTTCGGGCTTCGTCGGCGGTCGCCTGAGCCTTGGCGAGGGCGGCGCGCGCCGCCTCGGTCGCCAGTCGGTAACGCTCGGGCTCGATCTCGGCGAGGGCCGTCTCGGCGGTGACGGTGTCGCCCTCGCGGAAGCGCACCCGCTCGACGACGCCCGCCACCCGCGCCGTCACCGCGACCTGCTCGAAGGCCTCGATCGAGCCGACGGCGCGGACGCTGTATTCGACGGTGCGCGCCGCTACGGTTCTGGTCTCGACCGGAAAGCGCAATTCGGCGCGCGCCGGACGCCCGCTGGCGGCGGGCTTGGCGCCGCAGGCGGCGAGAGCGAACGTCCATGGCAGAAGCAGCAGGATCCACGCCGAAGAGCGCGGTCGAGGGAGTCGATTCGGGATCACGGCGTCTCCTGGAGAGTGGGGGGGGCCCCGGCGCCCGGCCCGCCGCCCGGCCAGCCGCCGAGCGCGCGCTGCAGGGCGAGGTCGGCGACGTCGCGGGCGAAGCCCTGGCGGGCGACTTCGACCTCGGCTTCGAACGCCGAGACCTGCGCGTCGGTCTGCTCGAGTGCGGTCGCGAGGCCGTTCTGGAAGCGCTCGCGCACCTCCTCGGCGTTCTGCGAGGCGAAGGCGAGCTGAGTGCG
>JAGOCP010000265.1 GCA_017998715.1 Thermoanaerobaculia bacterium
CGCGCCGCAGGTCTCCGGAATCGTGATTGGACCCAACGCCACCGCAGTCAACGTCAACGCGGTGACGCCGTAAACGACCCGAGGGCGGCAGGCGGCTCCGGCCGCCTGCCCTCCTCTTCGACATCCTGAATTGAGCAACGTCATGCGAACCAACGAAGCTACTGGAGGCACCATGAGAAAGACCGCAACTGTCCTGCTGGCCCTCGTCCTCGGGCTCTGTCTCGCCACCGCAGTGTTCGCCTACGATCCGCCGGCCCCGCCGCCCGGCTCGGGCATCAACGGCACGGTGCACGATCTCGGCACCTTCCACAACAACATGGACTACCAAGCCAACCCGAACGACAACCTGGACCGCATCTGCATCTTCTGCCACGCGCCGCACAACACCTACCGCCTGAGCCCCGCCAACCTGGGCGCCCCGGGCGGCAGCGGACCGCAGGCTCCGGACGCGTTCGACTACCTGCCGCTGTGGAACCACGAGCTCACCGGCAACTTCACCTACAGCATGTACTGGAACGGCCCGGGCGCCCCGACCACCGGCGCCAAGGCCTCGCAGGCGATCCAGAACGGCATGGAGATGGGCAGCGTCTCGCTCCTCTGCATGAGCTGCCATGACGGCAGCGTGGCGGTGAACTCCTACGGCAACACCGACCAGCCGACCACCTCGCAGAGCGGCGGCGGCCCGACGATCAGCACCGCTTACAGCGTCGGGCAGGACAACAACATGCAGAACCACCATCCGATCGGCTTCAACTACGACGACGTGCAGGCGATCGACACCGAGATCGCTGACGCCGACAGCCGTTCGTTCACTGCCACCGACACGGTGCGCGACCACCTCTACGGCGCCGGCAACACGCAGCTCGAGTGTGCCTCCTGCCACTCGGTCCACAACACCGGCAACGAGGGCGAGAGCCTCCTCTGGCGGAGCGACGTCAACTCCGAGCTCTGCCTGACCTGCCACATGAAGGGCACGTACACCACGCCGTAACAGGAAGCTGTCTGAAGACGGTGGTTGTGAAATTCGGGGCCCGGGAAACCGGGCCCCTCTTGTTTTTCCCATCATCGCCCCGCCTCACCCGGTTTCGCGGCGTCGCGCTGGTCGGCCCCACACGGCCGGGTGGCGCTCCCGCGAAGCCCGCTGCCATAGGATCGACCGGTGCCGCCTGCAGAGCTCTCGACCCCGGCACCCGGAACGGAGCCATGAAGACACGCCAATCCACCGCAGTCTCGCGACGCCTGCTGACGGCCCTGGCGCCGGGCCTGCTCGTCCTTCTCGCCGCAGGCTGCGCCTCGCAGCCGGTCCAGCGCGAGCCGGCGATCTTCTTCCCGCCGGCGCCGGCGCTGCCGCGCCTGCAGTTCCTCACCTCGTTCAACGGCCTCAAGGACATCGAGGAGCAGAGCGGTTTCGATCGCTTCGTCGTCGGCGAGAAGCTCAACCTCGAGCTCGACAAGCCCTATGGCGTGGCGATGCACGACGGCAAGATCTACGTTTGCGACACCAACACGACCGTCATCGTTCTCGACCTCAAGAAGAAGCTCTTCTCGTCGATGACCGGTGCGGTCGGGCCGGGCAGGCTCTCGCAGCCGGTCAACATCAGCATCGAGCCCGACGGCACCAAGTACGTCACCGACCCGGTGCGCGGCCAGGTCGTCATCTTCGACCGGGGCGACGCCTACCTGCGCGCCATCGGCGAACCGGGAACCTGGAAGCCGGTCGATGCCGTGCCGTTCGGCGACCGCCTGTACGTGGCCGACAACGCCAACGGCCTGGTGAAGGTGTTCGACAAGGCGAGCGGCGAGCTGCTGAAGACGATCGGCGACAAGGGCGATCCTTCCGAGCGCCTCGACCGGCCGACGAATGTCTCCTTCGACGCGAAGGGCAACCTCTACGTCACCGATCTCGGGCGCTTCCAGGTCGTCAAGTTCGATCGCGACGGGCACTTCCAGTCAATGATCGGCAAGATCGGCGACACGCCGGGTCACTTCGCTCGCCCGAAGGGCACGGCGATCGATCGTAACGGTTTGCTCTACGCGGTGGACGCGGCGTTCAACAACGTGCAGATCTTCAACCCCGAAGGGCGGCTCCTGATGTTCTTCGGTGACTCCGGCCTCGGACCGGGCGGGCTGATGCTGCCCGCCAAGGTGGCGATCGACGAGCAGAACGTCGCCTACTTTCGCTCCTACGCCGCACCCGAGTTCGAGATCGAGTATCTGGTCCTGGTCACCAGCCAGTTCGGCGAGCGCAAGGTGAGCGTTTACGGCTTCGGCCACGAGAAGGGGAAGCGCTACCCGACCGAGGAGGAGCTGCGGCAGCAGATCGAAGAGCGACGGAAGAAGGAGCTCGAGAAGATCGAGCTCGAGCGCCAGAAGAGCGCGCCGCCGGCTGCGCCGGCGCCTGCCTCCACGCCCGAGAAGCCTCCTGTGGGTCCGGAGAATTCCTGACCCTCCCGCAGCCGGCCCTACCCGGATGAGACGGAGCTCGCAGTCCGGCACCGGCGCGGCGCCTCTCGCCCGCTGCTTCCGGCTCGTGCCGGGGGCACTCGTCGCGCTGGCGCTCGCGGCCGGCTGCAGCAGCGCGAAGCACCATCGGGTCCTCTCGTTCTTCTTCGACGGCGTGCCCGATCCCGCTGCCTCGGTCGTTTCGACGACGCCGGCGATCGCGGCGAGTGTGGGCCGGCAGCTCGTGCGCCCGGGCGAGCACGGGCCCTACGCCGCCAAGTTGTGCAGCGCCTGCCACGACGCCGCGGCGACCAACGCCCTGATCGTACCGGCGGAGCAGCTCTGCCAGCGTTGCCATGCGCTCGATACCACCAAGGCCTATATCCACGGCCCGCTCGCTTCGGGCGGCTGTCTCGTCTGCCACGATCCGCATCGCTCGCCGAACCGCTATCTGCTGGTCTCCGCTTCGGGCGGCTTCTGCCTCCACTGCCACGACCGCGCCTCCCTTTCGACTCTCCCCGGAGGCGACGGTCACGCCGGCGAGAAGGCCGACTGCACCGACTGTCACGAGCCGCACATGTCCGACCGCAAGTTCCTGCTGCGGCCGGGAGCCTGACGACCGTGCGTCGCCCCTCCCGCAATCTGCCCGCCCTCTTGATCTACGGACTGGCCCTGGGTGGAATGCTCGCCGCCGTGGAGCCGCGGGCGACGCTCGCCGCGTGGACCGACTTCCTGCCGCGGACGTTCGACAACGGCGCCTACCTCGAGGTGCACGGGCTCTTCGAGGAGGAGGAGAACCGTTACGCCGATCGCACCTTCCAGTGGAGCGACACCTTCTTCAAAGAGAAGCTGACCCTGTTCTCCAACGGCTACGTCTATCACCCACGCTTCCTGCTCTACGGGGCGGCGGTGACCGGCGTGATCTCCCAGGAGCGCTATGGCACCTCGCTCGTGCCCTCCGACGAGTGGCGGCCCGACAACGGCTTCGAGTACGACTTCAGTCTGCGCTTCCTGCCCGAGCATCCATATAACCTAAGCCTCTTCGCACGGCGCTACGAGCCGCTCTTCACCGAGCGCTTCGCAGGGCGCGAGAACAGCATCTCGACCACCCACGGGGCCGACTTCCGCTACCGGCACAAGCCCTACTTCGTGCATGCGCGCTACAGCGACGACACGCTGACTTCGGGAGAGTTGAGCTCCAGCGTCGAGCGGCTAGGGCTGGACGGCGAGTACTTCAAGCTCTTCCAGGACAACGATTACCTCTCGGTCACCGCGTCCTACAAGCCGTCGCGCTTCGACCGCAGCAGCGGTCTCACGGGATCGAACCGCGAAGTATCCGCCGGCAACCTAGTTTCCCTGGGACGCTACCGCCTCGATTCGAATCTGAGCTCGACCCTCTACGAGCAGGAGGATCTGCGCTCGCGGCGCTTCGAGAGCGAGCAGCTCATCTGGCGCGAGCGCTTCGATGTCCGCTTGCCGATGAACTTTCGTGGCGAGCTGACCTACCGCCACCAGAAGAGCGACAGCCGCTTCCCGGACGCCGCACCCGGGCAGACACGCGCGCTCTCCAGCCTCAGTCGCGACCTCTCGGCGCTGCTTTCGCACCAGCTCTTCGAGAGTCTTACCAGCAGCTACCGCTTCACCCGCGGCGAGCAGAGCTCGCAGGGTGGCGAAAGCCGGTCGACCGGCCATCAGCTCGGCTTCTCGTACGACAAAACGATTCCTCACGGCCGGCTGCTGCTCGGCGCGAACCTCGGCCGCAGCGACGTCGAGAGCTCCGGGCAGAGCGACGTGGTGAATGAACCGCACCCCGGCGTCGCCGTCCCCGGCGCGTTCACGCTCCTGCAGGAGAACGTCGAGCCGCAGTCGCTCGCTGTCTTCGTGCGCTCGCCGATCTCGCCGTTCGAGTCGATCCAGCTGCAGGAGGGTCTGCACTACCTCGTCTCCAACCTGGTCAATGCGCTCGAGGTCCAGGTGCTCTCGCTGCCGCCGCAGTTCACGCTGCCGGGAAGCTACGACTTCGTCGCCTCCTATTCGCTCGCCTCCGGCACCTTCGGCCTGGCCTCGCGCTACAAGACCTTCAGCGGCAGCGTGGCGCTGTTCGACGACCTGCTGACGCCCTACGTGAGCTATGCGTCCGTCGACTCAGAGGTGAAGTCCGGCTTCTATCCGGGAGCGATCCCCGACTCGACGACGAAGACCGCCGGGCTCCTTTTTCGCTGGGACGGTCTGCGTGCCCGCGGGGAATACCGCGAAGTGGAGTGGGAGACCAGCCCCTACTCGCTCTGGCTGGGCGAGCTGCAGTACACCGGCGCGCTGTCGCGCTCGACCCGCCTGCACGGCAGTCTCTCGCACCGCCGCTGGGACTTTCCGCAAGGGCGCTCGGGCTCGTTCGGCGGGCCGCAGGCGGCCGAAGTCCAGACCACCGACATGATCGCCGCCGATGTGCAGCAGAAGCTCTTCCGGCAGCGCCTTCTGCTCTCGGTGGGCGGCTCGTATTCCGAGAACCACAGCAGCTTCGATTCGCGCTCGCATTCGGTGAACGCCTCGTTGGGCTGGAAGATGGGCCGGACCGACCTTTCCGCCGGCGCGACGATCTACGAC
>JAGOCP010000034.1:0-4798 GCA_017998715.1 Thermoanaerobaculia bacterium
CGATCTGCGCCTGGGGCTCGGTGCACAATCCCGATCCGGCGCGCCACCTTTCGCTCTCCGTGATCCTCACCGTCGCGCTGGGCTCGCTTTGCGCGAGCTTCATGAATGCGGCGTCGAACGCGATCAACCAGATCACCGATCTCGAGATCGACCGCGTCAACAAGCCCGGCCGGCCGCTCGTCACCGGCGCGCTCACCCTGCGCGAGGGCTGGATCTTCACCTGGATCTTCTATGCCCTCGCTCTGGTTCCGACCTGGGCGGTGGTGGTCTTTCCCCACACGACGCTGGCGGCGAAGATCGGCGCACCCCTCCCCTGGCACGAGACGTTCTACATCTACCTCGCCGGCATGGTCTTCACGCTGATCTACTCCGTGCCTTCGTGGGGGCGCACGAAGGCGCGCGGCATGTGGGCCAACTGGACGATCGCCATTCCGCGCGGCTGCCTGCTCAAGGTGGCCGGTTGGGCGATGGTGGCGCGAATCGGGCACTGGGAGCCGTGGGCTCTGGGCTCGATCTTCATGCTCTTCCTGGTGGGCGCCGCTTCCACCAAGGACTTCGCCGACATCAAGGGCGACGCGGCCGGCGGCTGCAAGACGTTGCCGATTCTCCATGGCCCGAAGAAGGCCGCCTGGATCATCGCGCCGTTCTTCATCCTCCCCTGGATGTTGGTGCCGCTCTTCGCGCACCTGCCGGATCCACAGAATCCGGCGCACATGATTCTCACCGGCAACCAGGGCGCGCTCACGGCGCTCGGCGCTCTGCTCACCGTCTGGGGCTGCTACACGGTGTACCTGATCCTGCGCGATCCCGACGACCTGACGCGGACGGAGAATCACCCCAGCTGGAAGCAGATGTACCTGATGATGATGGCCGCCCAGGTGGGCTTCGCCGTCGCCTACTTGCTGCCGCACTGAGTTGAGGGCGCTCTGCCCTCGGCGGTGCGGCAGGATTGTGCTACGGTGTGCGTCATGGGCGAATCCACGAAATCGTCGAGTCCGCAGGTTGGTGTCCGCGAGCTGCGTCAGAACCTCTCCGTTTACCTCGACCGGGTGAAGGAGGGGGAGCGCCTGGAGGTCACCGAGCATGGCCGGCCGGTCGCGTTGTTGGTGCCGCTGCCCGACGACGACGACCAGCTGGAGCGGATGATCGCCGAAGGCCGGGCGATCGCCCCGACGCGTGACCTGGCCGAAGTTCTGCGAACCCATCCTCCCTTGCCCGCCATTCCGGGCGCCAAGCCGCTCAGCCAGATCCTGCAGGAGATGCGTGACGAGGAGACGTTCTGAAGCCGTCGCCGATCTACTGTGACGCTTCTGCCCTGGTGAAGCTCTTCTTGCCGGAGCCCGAAACTCGAGCGCTGCGAGCCTTCCTGACTGGACCCACGAGATTGGTCTCGTCCGAGGTCGTGCGCGTGGAGTTGCTGCGCGCGCTGCGCCGAGCTCGCGTGCGCGAGGAGGTCACCGCCGAGGCGAACATCTATCTGGCGACCCTTCGACTCCTCCGCGTCGAGGCAGGATCCCTCGAGCGAGCCGCCAGGATCAGTCCGACCGAACTGCGAACGCTCGACGCCATCCATCTCGCGACGGCCCTCGAGTTCTCGCGCGTGCCGGTGACGTTCCTCTGCTACGACCAGCGTCTGGCGGCCGCAGCGCGCGAGCACGGCCTTCAGGTCGTCGCTCCAGGCTTCGAGGAGATCGACGAGCCATGACCTCCGTCTTCGAGCTCGCGCGCGAGCTCGGCCATGAGCGCGTGATGATCGTCCAGGAGCCCGCTTGGGGCTTGCGGGCGGTGATCGCCATCCACGACACGACCCTCGGCCGCGCCATCGGCGGCACCCGCATGCGCAGCTACCCTGCGTTCGAGGATGCCATCGAGGACGCCCTGCGGCTGTCGCATGCGATGACCGCGAAGGCGACTTTCGCCGGCATGGGTTGCGGCGGCGGCAAAGCGGTGATCTGCGGCGATCCTCTTCGTGACAAGACGCCGGAGCTCCTGCTCGCCTTCGGCCGTGCCGTCGATGAGCTCGCCGGGCGCTTCTTCACTGGCGGCGACATGGGCATCGACACTGCCGACCTCGCGGTCATGGGCCGGGCCACGAGCTTCATCGGCCATACCCCTGCGATGGCGGGGGTGGACGCGTCGGACTTGACCGCGATCGGTGTCGTCTCGGCCATGGAGGTCGTGGCCCGGCGTCTCGAAAAGCCCCTTTCCGCTTGCACTGTGGCGCTTCAGGGGCTCGGGGAGGTAGGTGGTCGCCTGGCACAAAAGCTCGCTGGTAGAGGGGTCGACCTGATTGTGACGGACACCGTTCCCGGCCGCCTGGACGCCGTCGTGCAAGCGACAGGAGCCCGCGCGGTGGCGCCGGACGAGATTTTCACCGTCGGCTGCGACATCTTCTCGCCCAATGCCGCTGGCGCGGTCATCACGAACGCCGTCGCCGGGCAGCTGCGCTGCCGCGCGATCATCGGGGCCGCGAACAATCCGCTCGCCGCGGAGGAAGTAGGGGAGGAGTTGGCCCGTCGTGGCCTGCTCTATGCACCTGACTACGTCGTCAACGCAGGCGGACTGCTCTCCGTGCTCTTTGAAACCGGGGAACTGGACGAGGCCGGAATCCTGGCCCGGGTCGAACGCATCGGCGCGGACCTCGCGCAGCTCCTCGACCGGGCAGAGCGCGAGAGAACGCCACCCTTTCGCGTCGCCCACCGGGTGGTCGCCGAACGGCTGGCGGCGGCGCGCGCGGCCCGGCAGGCGGCGACCCTGGTTTGAACGAAGCTCCCGCGAGCGCCATCCTGCGGGCACCCGACGACGGCCGGGAGGCGCGCTGGTGGCGCTTCCGGTCGCCGTCGGCGCGCATCGGCGCCACGAGCCTGGAGGAGGTCCCCGAGCTGCTCGAGCGTGTCGAGCGCGCCACTGAGGAGGGGCTCTGGGCGGTCGGTTGCGTCGCCTACGAGGCTGCGCCGGCCTTCGACCCGGCGCTGGCCGTGCGCCCCCCGGCGGCCGGGCTGCTGGCCGCTTTCAGCCTCTTCCCTCCTCCCGAGCCGATTCCCACGCCGTCAGGTATGCAGCCGGCCCTCGCCGCCAGGCTCTCGCCGTTGCTCGACAGCGCCGAGCATTCGGCGGCGCTGGCGACGATCCGCGAGGCGATCGCTGCAGGGGAGACCTACCAGGTCAACTTCACCTTTCCGATGCGCTCCCGATTCACTGGCGACCCGGAGGGGCTGTTCTGGAGCCTGGCGCCCGCGAGCCGCGCGCCGCACGCCGCCTTTCTCGATTGCGGCGACAGCGCCGTCGTTTCGCTCTCGCCGGAGCTCTTCTTCACCCGGACTGGCGACCGCCTGGAGATGCGCCCGATGAAGGGTACCCGGCTGCGCGGCCGCTTTCCGGAGGAGGACGGGAGGCAGGCGACGGAGCTCGCCATCTCGGCGAAGGAGCGCGCCGAGAATCTGATGATCGTCGATATGGTCCGCAACGATCTCGGACGGATCGCCGAGGCCGGGAGTGTCGCGGTCGAGAGTCTCTTCGCGCTCGAGCGCTATCCGACGGTCTGGCAGATGACCTCGACGGTGTCCGCGCGGAGCCGCGCGCGCCTACCGGAGATCTTTGCCGCCCTGTTTCCCTGCGCTTCGGTCACCGGCGCGCCGAAGGCGCGCACGATGGACTGGATCGCCCGCCTGGAGAGGTTCCCCAGGGGCGTGTATTGCGGTGCTATCGGCTGGGTGGCCCCGACCCGGCGCGCCTCTTTCTCGGTCGCGATCCGCACAGCGGTCATCGACCGCACTGCCGGGACGCTCTCTTACGGCGTCGGCAGCGGCGTGGTCTGGGATTCGAAGCCGGCGGCGGAGTATCTGGAGTGCCTGGCGAAGGCGCGTGCGTTCGTCGCGCCGCCACCACCGTTCGCGCTATTCGAGACGATGCTCTGGCGCCCGCGCTGCGGCGTCGCCTTGCTCGAGAATCACCTGGCTCGCCTTGCTGCCTCGGCGAACTACTTCGGCTTCAGCCTCGACGCAAGAGCCTGGCGTTCCGCCGTCGAGGCCGGACTCGCCGCCCTGGCGGGCAACGAGACACAGCGCCAGCGCATCCGCCTCGAGCTCGCCCCGGACGGAGTCTTTTCCTTTACCAGCGGGCCTTTTCGCCCCGATCGCCGGACCTGGCGCGTAGTTCTCGCCGGCGTTCCGGTCGATTCACAGTCCGTCTCCCTCTTCCACAAGACGACCGACCGCAGGGTCTACGATGCCGCGCTCGCCGGCGCTCGCGCGGCGGGGGCGGACGAGGCGATCCTGTGGAACGAGCGCGGGGAGCTCACCGAGGGGACGCGGACGAACCTGGTGCTGGAGATCGGCGGTGAACGTCTGACACCGCCGAGGGAGTGCGGGCTGCTGGCGGGAGTCTTCCGCGAGGCGCTGCTCGAACGCGGGCGACTGAAGGAGGCGGTTCTGACGCGCGAAGATCTTTCGCGCGCGCGCCGGGTTCTGTTGGTCAACGCCCTGCGCGGCTGGATTCCGGCCGCGCTCGTCTAGCCGACGGGAGTCGCGGCGGGACGGGCGGTCGCGCGCTCCTGGAGGCTCCTGAAGAGGCTCTCGATCGAGGCGAACTCGGACTTCGGGAAGTTCGCCGGGTTGCCCCAGAACTCCGCCAGCCCCCGGTGCCCCCAGCTCTCGTAGACCGTCACCTTGATCATCAGCTGGAGCTTGTCGCAGGCGCGCACGAAGAGAGCTTCGGTCGAGCTACCTTCTTCGTACTCCTCATAGAGCGCGTTGGCTCGCGGGTCAGCGGGGGCGAGGATGTCGGCCGCCGCGCGCCG
>JAGOCP010000034.1:4898-18965 GCA_017998715.1 Thermoanaerobaculia bacterium
TAGAGCGAGAAGAAGAGCTCGGCGCGATTGCCGACCTCGCCGGCGAAGTGGAAGTTCGGGCCGGGGATCAGGTGATGCTCCCACTTCGCCGAGTACTCGAAGTACTTGACGACGAGAAACACCGTGCCGAGGAATCCCGTGGCGTAGAGCCAGTTGATCAGCGCCTTGATCTTCCCCTGCTGCGCCGAACGGACGCCCAGCGCCATGGTGAGGGAGGAGGCGATCAGTACGATGGTGTTGAAGCCACCGAGCTCGATCGACAGCTCGTGGCTGCCGGCGGCGAAGGCGTTCGGGTCCTTCCAGCGGTAGAGCAGGTAACACATGAACAGGCCGCCGAAGAACATGACCTCCTGCACCAGAAAGAGCCACATCCCCAGGGTAGAGGCTTCCTTCTGCTGCTCGAGGTCGTCGAAGTGATGCGCCAGAAACGGGGAATGGCCATGGGACACGAGGGCGGCTCCTTGTTCGTCGCTCTCTATCAATGCGAACGCGCGGGAGGAACCGCGCGCCCTGCGGCCTCTTCGGCCGCCTCGAAATAGTCGTAGGGCTCACGCGACACACTGGGCGTGAACTCGAAATTCTGCGTCGGCGGCGGGGAGGTCGTCTCCCACTCGAGGCCGCGGGCGTTCCAGGGGTTGTTGCCGGCGAGCTTGCCGCTCTTCAAGGACCAGATGAAGTAGATCGTCGGCAGGACGAATCCCAGCGCCAGCACCGAGGCGCCCGCCGTCGACAGGATGTTCAACACCTGGAACTCCGGCGGATAGGCGTGGTAGCGGCGCGGCATGCCCATGTAGCCGAGCAGGAACTGCGGGAAGAAGGTGAGATTGAAGCCGACGAACACCAGCAGCGCCGAAATCTTGGCCCAGAACTCCGGGTAGAGCCGGCCGGTGATCTTCGGCCACCAGAAGTGCAGGCCCCCGAGGTAGCCCATGATCGTGCCGCCGACCATGACGTAGTGGAAGTGCGCCACCACGAAATAGGTGTCGTGCACGTGGACGTCGAAGCCGAGGGTGCCGAGGAAGACGCCGGTGAGACCGCCGACCGTGAACAGGCCGATGAAGCCGAGGGCGTAGAGCATCGGCGTCTCGAGCGAAACCGAACCCTGATAGAGGGTCATCGACCAGTTGAACACCTTCACCGCCGAGGGGATCGCCACCAGCATGGTGAGCAGCGAGAACACCACTCCGGCGTACACCGACTGGCCCGAGACGTAGAGGTGATGCCCCCAGACGACGAAACCGAGGACCGCGATGCCGATCGAGGCGAAAGCGACGAAGTGGTAGCCGAAGATCCGCTTGCGCGAGAAACAGGCGATGAGCTCGGAGATCACCGCCATCGACGGCAGGATCATGATGTAGACCGCCGGGTGCGAGTAGAACCAGAACAGGTGCTGGAAGAGGATCGGATCGCCGCCCTTGCCGGGGTCGAAGATGCCGAGATGGAACAGGCGCTCGAAAACCAGCAACAAGAGCGTGATCGCGACCACCGGCGTGCCGAGGACCATGATCAGGCTGGTGGCGTACTGGCCCCAGATGAACAGCGGCAGCCGGAACCAGGTCATGCCCGGGCAGCGCATCCGATGCACGGTGACCATGAAGTTGAGGCCGGTGAGGATCGACGAGAAGCCGTTGATAAAGACGCCGATGCCGACGATGAGAACGTTGGTCGTGGTGTAGGACGTGCTGTACGGCGGATAGAACGTCCAGCCGGTGTCGACGCCGCCGTTGAGCGTTCCGGCGAGCATCAGCATGCCGCCGGTCATGTAGAGGTACCAGCTCGCCAGGTTCAGTCGCGGGAAGGCGACGTCCTTGGCGCCGATCATCAGCGGAATCAGGAAGTTGCCGAGGATGCCGGGAATCGCCGGGATGAGGAAGAAGAAGACCATCGTCACGCCGTGCCCGGTGAAGACACGGTTGTAGGTGTCGGGGAGCATCAGGTCGCCCGCGGGCGTCATGAGCTCGAGCCGCACCAGCATGGCGAAGACGCCGCCGAGCAGGAAGAAGCAGCTCACCGAGATGAGATAGAGGATCGCGACCCGCTTGTGGTCGAGCGTCAGCAGCCAGGATTTCAGGCCGTGCTCGGCGGTGAGGAAGTTCGGCCGCCCCGCGGTATCGGAGGGAGAGGGGGCGAGGGCGGATGCAGTTGCGTTCATCGGGTCATCCCCTGGGAATCCGGTGTCGTTCCCGCCGCCGCGGCGTCCGCGGTGGGCAGGCTCTTGATGTAAGCGATCAGCTGCTGCAGGGCCTCTTCGCTGATCTGGCCCTGGAACGAGGGCATGATCGGTTCGTATCCCTGGACCATCTTCGCGGAGGGCATCAGGATCGACTCGCGCAGGTAGGCGTCGTCCACGTGGGCCTTGCCGCCGTCGGCGAGCGCGACGTCGGTGCCGTAGATTCCGGCGAGCACCGGACCTCGACCTCCCGCGGTCGGCTTGTGGCAGGTGTTGCAGGCGTACTGGGCGAAAAGGCGCCCGCCATCGGCCGACGGCGCCTTTGGCGCCGGGGCAGCGGCGAGCCAGGCCTGATACTCCTCCTGCGTCTGCACGGTCACCCAGCCGATCATTCCCGAATGCTCGGTGCCGCAAAACTCGGTGCAGAACAGGTGGTAGCGGCCGACCTTGGTCGGAGTGAACCAGATGGAGGACTGGCGTCCCGGAAGAACATCCGCCTTGGCGCGGAACGCCGGCACGAAGAAGCTGTGGATGACGTCCTCGGAGGTCATCACGAGGCGCGTCGGCTGGCCGACCGGGACGTGCAGCTCGTTGATCTCGCGCTGCCCGGTGGGATGCTGGATCTTCCACATCCACTGCTTGCCGGTGACCTGGTACTCGATCGCGTTCGCCGGCGGGCGATAGAGACGGAAGAAGACCTTGACGCCCCAGCCGAAGGAAAACAGCGCGATGAGCAGCGGAATCACCGTCCAGGTGATCTCGAGAAAGGCAGAGTTCTCGAAGTTGCTGCCCACCTGATTGTCGGCCTTGCGGCGGTACCTGACCGCGAAGACGATGACCATCAGGGCGATGAGCACGGTGAAGAAGGTGCCCATCCCGACCAGGAACAGGGTCAGGTTGTCGACTTCGCTGGCGCCGGCCGAGGCCTGCTCCGGCATGAAGGGAAGCTGGAAATTCATGACCGTGCGACTCCTCCGGCCGCGGCGCGTCCCAGACGACGCTCGCTGCGCAACATCCAGACCATCGAGAAGATGAGTGCCGCGAGAGTGACCGCCCCCGCCACCCTGACCGAGAACAGGGTGGCGACGGTGTACTTCCCGAGCGCGGCGTCGTAGTTGAAACACAGCAGCATGAGCTTTTCCGAGAGGCCGCCGATGCGGCCTTCGGCGGCCTCGAAGAGCGCGAGCTTCAAGTCCTTCGGCGCGTATTCGACGCCGTAGAGGTAGCGCGCCAACCGGCCGTCCGGGGTCGCGACGACCACGCCGCTGGCGTGCGCGAACTGCTGAATCGTCGGATCGTAGGCGTAGCGAAACCCTGCGGCGCGGGTGAGCTGCTCGATCGCGTCCGCTTCGCCGGTGAGAAAGTGCCAGCCGGCCGCCGTCGCGGGCTTGCCGTAGCGCTCCACCGCCGAGCTCTTCTTCTCCGCGCCCTGCTCCGGGGTGTCCTCCGGGTCGAAGCTCACGAAAACGACCTCGAACTCGCGGCCGGGCTCGTACGGGATGCCCTTGAGGGCCGCCGAGGTGCCGATGATGATCTGCGGACAGAGCACCGGGCAGCGGTAGTAGACGAAGGTGAGCAGGACGGGCTTGGCGCCGAAGTAGTCACCCAGGCGCACGGCCTTGCCGGTTTCGTCGCGGAACGGCAGGTCGAGCGGCAGGGTCTCACCGAGGCGCTGGTCGAAGCCGACCTGCTCGGAGATCTTCTGCGCATTGAGCGCGCCCGGCTGCGGCGTGCGCTCGGCGAGTCCCGGGCCGGTGAACATGCGGGTCTCGGCGCGAGCCGCGGTTGCGAGACCGGAGGCCGAAGCGAGCGCGAAGAGCGCGGCGAGCGCCACGATCGGGCGGGTGGAGGAATCGCGGGTCGGCATTGCGGGCTTCAGTGCACCGTTCCTTCGTGCGCCGGAGCCGGAGCGGCCTCGGCGGCGTGCGGGTCAGCAGCGGCCGGAGCCGCCGGAGTGGGGGCTGCCGCAGCCGGCGGCGCCGCCGGTTCGGGCACGGCGAGGCGGTCGATGGCTTCCTCGATCGGCATATGTGCCAGGCCGAGCGACTTGTCGGTCCAGCCCCAGGTCGTCAGGCGCTCGCGCTCAGCGGCGCGCATGGCGGCGAGCTCCTTCTCGGGCTGGACCTGAAGGTTGGGCGCCGGCGGCAAGAGGTTGCGACCGGCCTCGGCGAGCGCCGCCGGTGCCGGATCGGCACCGGTCGTCCACTTCGACAGGCCGAGATAGAGGAAGTAGCCGATGACCAGGGCGCCGATCGTCGTGCCGCCCAGCCAGAGGCCGACTTCGACCGCCCTGCGGACGTCGATCTCCGAGTCGATCGGCGCGCGCTCGGGGGCGTGATGTTCGCTGTGCTTGGAATCAGTCATGACCGAGCACTTCCTTCCACTGCGGATCGTTCACCGCGACGAGCGAGCGCTTGCCGAGCTCGCGCGCGAACAGGTAGAACCAGAGACCGCCGATGCCCACCGGAATGGCGACGTAGAGCCAGTGGATCGAGAAGCCGCCTTCGCGGAGGGTCGGACGGGTCAACCAGACGAGATCGGCCCAGCGCATCACCAGCACGAAGGCGGCGACTGCCGACAGAGTCTTGCCCTTCTCCTTCACGCTGCGCGAGAGCAGGATCAGGAACGGGAAGAAGAAGTGGAAGATCAGGATGCCGGCGGCGACGTAGCCCCAGCCGCCGTGGAAGCGCACCTGGAACCAGATCGCCTCCTCCGGGAGGTTGCCCTGCCACATGATGATGAACTGGGAGATCGTGAGGTAGGTCCAGAACATCACGTAGGCGAAGAGGAGCTTGCCGTAGTCGTGAAAGAGCTTGCGGCCGAAGATCGCATCCATCGGCTCGCGCTGGCGCAGCCAATTGGCGATCAGGATGATGAAGGTCATGCCCGCGAGCGCTTCGCCGGCGACGAAGATGGCGCCGTAGAGGCTCGAGAACCAGTGCGGGTCGAGCGACATCAGCCAGTCGAAGCCCATGAAGGTGTTGACGATGAGATAGAGCAGCAGTCCCACCGCGGAGACGTCGTGCATCTTCCGCTTCAGCTCCGGATCGCCACTTTCGTCCTGCCGCTTCGACTTCGCCGAGAGGTAGTAGGCGTAGAAGGAGAACAGCGCGACGGCGAAGACCGTGCGGGCGATGAAGAACGGCGTGTTGAGGTATGGCGCCTTGTGCTGCAGGGCCTCGTCGAGGGCGACCTTGGCCGGGTCGGCCCACAGGAAGATGTCCTCGAGCCCCAGGAACAAGGGAATCGCCGCGATGCCGACGAACGGAATCGTGCGCCCGGCGGCCTCGAGGATGCGCCGCGCTGCGAGGCCCCAACCACCTCCGGAGAGATGCTGCAGCATCAGAAATCCGAGCGAGCCGACGGCCACGGTGTACCAGAGCAGCCAACCGACGAGGTAGGCGGCGATGAACTCCTGGCGGGCCAGGAAGAAGCCGGCGATCGAGGCGGCGGCGCCGGCGGCGCCGATCACGAGCGCTCTGCCGGCGAGGCCGGAGAGCGCTGCCGGCGCCTCGAAGTCAGCGGTGCGGAGCGGAAAATGGAGCGTCCTCATGGCGCGATCGCGGTTCCTCTCGTCGGTCGGATGCGGCGGGTGAGGCGGGTGCGGCGGGTCGATTTCGACAGGTCCGTCGGTTTGCGAAGCCTGCCGGTCATGGATGTGCGCTCCCCGCGGCGTGCCCCGAGGCGACGGCAGGCGGCGCATCGAGCGCCGCGCGCTGTTCGGCCGTCAGGCTCGCGGCGTCGACGCGCTGAGAAAGCTGCAGGGCGCGGATGTAAGCCGCAATGGCCCAGCGGTCCGCCGGCGGAACCTGCGGCGCGTAGCTCGGCATGACGGCGAAACCGTTGGTCATGACGTCGAAGAAGTAGCCGATCGGCACCTGGCGCAGGCGCTCGTCGTGGTACGAGGTCGGCTGCTTGTAGCCCCGGCGCACCACCATGCCGCGGCCGTCGCCGACCTGTCCGTGGCAGGGAGTGCAGTAGATGGTGAAGCGATCCTGGCCGCGCTTGAGCAGCGCCTTGGTCATCGGCATCGGCAGCTCGGTGGCCATGCTGCCGTCGGCCATCCGGCCGGTGAAGAAGTGGGTGTCTTCCTGCAGCGAGCCGCGCGCCACGGTGTGGACGGGCAGCGCGCGCATGCCGCTGCCGTCGGCGAAGAACTCGCTCGAACGGTAGGGCTTGAGCTTCGGCTGGTCGTGCATGTCCTGGCGGCAGCCGAGGGCGCCGAAACCGCCGAGCGCGACGAGCAGCACCAGCCCGGCACGCAGCGGGACAGCCCGGGCGGAGGTCTTCTTGCGGTCAGAGCTCGACATCGTTGACCTCCATCGCGCCGGTCGAAAGCAGGAACTCGCGCGTTCCGGAGCGGTCGAACTTGCCGTCCTGCGCTTCGATGCAGAGGAAATAGCCGTCGCGCGACGCCTTCTCGCGGAACCGCGAGACGTTGAACACCGGGTGGTACGGCTGCGGCAGGCCGTTGAGGACGAACATGCCGATCGCCGCCGAGAATGCCGCGAACAGCACGGTGCACTCGAACAGCACCGGGATGAACGCCGGCCAGCTGTTGTAGGGCTTGCCGCCGATGTTCATCGGATAGTCGATGGCGGAGGTCCAGTACTCGAGCGCGAACCCGGAGAGGGCGCCGATGACGCCGCCGGTGAGGCAGATCAGCGGCACCTTCGACTTGTGGTGATCGCAGATCACCTCGGAGATCGCTTCCACCGGAAAAGGCGTGTAGGCGTCCATGGCGCGGAATCCCGCGTGATGGGCCTTTTCGGCCGCGTCGAGCAGGTCCTGCGCCGTCGGGTATTCGGCCATCAGGCCGTGCAGGCCCGGGTCGGTGAGTGAGGTCGCGGTAGTCATCCGTGCGCGGGCTCCTTGACTTTGGCGTCGGGGGTGAGCCCCTTCATCTCGAACATGGCGATCGCCGGGAAGACGCGCACGAAGAGGAACATGAGCGCCATGAACAGGCCGATCGTGCCGAAGAAGGTCGCGAAGTCCCAGCGGGTCGGGTAGTACATGCCCCAGGAGCCCGGCAGGAAGTCGCGATGGAGCGAAGTCGGAATGATGACGAAGCGCTCGAACCACATTCCGAAGTTGACGAACATCGAGATGATCCACAGCGTGGCGATCGATTTCCGCGCCTTGCGGAACCACAGCGGCTGGATCGCCAGGACGTTACACAGGATCAGGCTCATCCAGATGAGCTTGTAGGGGCCGAAGATCCGGTTGCGGATCATGTACCACTCGTAGATGTTGCCGCTGTACCAGGCGGTGAAGATCTCCACCAGGTAGCCGTAGCCGACGATCAGGCCGGTCACCAGCATCACCTTGCCCATGTTGTCCATGTGCTTCATGGTGATGAAGTCCTCGAGGCCGAACATCTTGCGCAGCGGGATCATCAGCGTCAGCACCATCGCGAAGCCGGCGAAGACCGCTCCGGCGACGAAGTAGGGCGGGAAGATCGTGGCGTGCCAGCCGGGCACCTGGCCCGAGGCGAAGTCGAAGGAGACCACCGAATGGACCGAGAGGACCAGCGGGGTCGAGAGTCCGGCGAGCAGCAGATAAGCCGACTCGTAGTTGTGCCAGTGGCGGGCGGATCCGCGCCAGCCCATGGCGAGCGCGCCGTAGACCTTCTTCTGCCAGAGCTTCTTGGTGCGGTCGCGGAAGCTCGCGAGGTCGGGCACCAGGCCGATGAACCAGAACACCAGCGAAACCGAGCCGTAGGTCGAGACCGCGAAGACGTCCCAGATCAGCGGCGAGCGGAAGTTCGGCCAGATCGCCATCGTGTTCGGATAGGGCAGCAGCCAGTAGACCGCGAGCCACGGCCGCCCGGTGTGGAAGAGCGGGAAGAGCAGGGCGCAGGCGACAGCAAAGAGTGTCATCGCCTCGGCGAAGCGGTTGATCGAGGTGCGCCATTCCTGCCGCAGGAGCAGGAGGATCGCCGAGATCAACGTGCCGGCGTGGCCGATACCGATCCACCAGACGAAGTTGATGATGTCGAAGCCCCAGCCGACCGGGTTGTTGTTGCCCCAGATGCCGATGCCGGTGAAGACCAGCTTGGTGAGCGCCGTGAGCAGCATCATCGCGCCGCCGAAGGCGATCGCCATGGCGACGTAGAACCACAGCGGCATCTTGCCGAAGACGACCGAGCTGATCTTGTCGGTGACCGACGCCGGCGAGTGGCCGGGAGCGATGACCGGCGGATCGGCCGGCGGTTCGATCATCGGCACGCGCAGGCGGGGGGAATCGGCGACACTCATGCGGAAAGCTCCGGATTGGGGTTCTTGACCATCGCGAGGTAGGTGGTCCGCGGCCGGGTGCCCAGCTCCTCGAGCAACGCGTAGTTGCGCGGATTCTTCTTGTCGGCGACGACCTTGGCGGCCGGATCGTTGATGTTGCCGAACGAGATCGCCTGCGGCGGACAGGCCTGCTGGCAGGCGGTCAGGATCTCGCCGTCGGCGACCTGCCGGAGATCGCGGTCGGCCGGAATGCGCGCGCGGTTGATGCGCTGCACGCAATAGGTGCACTTCTCCATCACGCCGCGGCTGCGAACCGTGACGTCCGGGTTGCGCTGCAGCTTGAACTGCTCCGTCTCCCAGTCCTGGTAGAGCAGGAAGTTGAACCGCCGCACCTTGTAGGGGCAGTTGTTCGAGCAATACCGCGTGCCGACGCAGCGGTTGTAGACCATGTCGTTCAGGCCTTCGGTCGAGTGCGTCGTCGCGGCGACCGGACAGACGACCTCGCAGGGGGCCTGTTCGCACTGCATGCAGACGATCGGCTGGCTGACGATTGCCGACGGCTCGTCGACGTCGCCCTGGAAGTAGCGATCGATGCGGATCCACTGCATCTCGCGGCCGCGCGCGACCTGCTCCTTGCCCACCACCGGGATGTTGTTCTCCGACTGGCAGGCGACGACGCAGGCGTTGCAGCCGTTGCAGGCGTTGAGGTCGATCACCATGCCCCAGGCGTAACCCTTGTACTCGAAGCCGGGATTGAACGAGGTGTTGAGGTCGAGCTCGCCGTGTGCGGCCTCGTGCACGAAGTGCGGGTTCTTCTCGAACTCCTCGAGCGTCGCCTGGCGCACGATCGAGCGCGCCGTGGCCTGCTCGCCCTCTTCGCGCATCCAGTCGATCGACTGATGGCCCTGGGTCGTGGCGAGCTCGGCACGATCGCCGGTTGCCGAGAGCGTCACCGCCGGCCGGCCGTAGCGGCTGGTGCTGGTCTGAGCGGCGAAGGCGCTGAAACCCATGCCGTTGGCGACCCGGCCGGCGCGGGTCCGGCCGTAGCCGAGGTGGACCGTGGCGACACCTTCGGCCTGTCCGGGCAGCAGCCAGACCGGACCGGCGAGCTTGCGCCCGTCGGGTGCCGTGATCTCGGCGACGTCGTTGCCTCTGACGCCGAGCTTCTCGGCGGTGGCCGGGGCGAGCAGGATGGCGTTCTCCCAGGTCAGCTTGGTGATCGGCTTCGGCAGCTCCTGCAGCCAACCGTTGTTGGCGAAGCGGCCATCGAGAACGGACGGGTCCGGGCGCAGCGCGAGCTCGAGCTCGCCGCCGGACGGAGCGGCTGCGAGGGCTGCCGTGGCCTCGCCGAGGCTTGCCGCGACCAGTACCGGCTGGGTTGCGGGCAGGGCGCTACCGGGCACCATGCCGTCGTGCAGGAGGCGCTTGAAGGACGCTTCGAAGGTCTCGCCGCCCATCTGCCCTTCCCAGGTCTCGCGCAACAGGGCGTAGGCGTCTTCCGAAGGGCGTCCGAGCAGGGCGCCGAGCATCTCGGAGAGCGTCTTGCCGCGGTAGAGCGGTTCGATCAACGGCTGGACGAGCGAGACGGTGCCGTCGTAGGCGCGTCCGTCTCCCCAGGACTCGAGGTAGTGCGCAGCCGGGATGTGCCACTGGCAGAACGCGGCGGTTTCGTCGTCGTAGAGACCGTGATGGATGCGCAGGGCCGAGCTTGCCTTGAACACCGCAGCGACGTCGAGATCGGCCGGGGCGTCGTAGACCGGGTTCACGCCGGAGACGAGCAGGAGGTCGACCTTGCCGGCCTTCATGTCGTCGAGCAGGGCGGTGAGCGAGGGCAGGGGGGCGACCGGGTCGGCTTCGATCGGCGCGCTGTAGATCACCGTCGTGCCGCTGGCGGCAAGGGCATCGTTGATCGCTGCGACCAGGACATGCGCCGCGGCCGGGAGCGAATCGCCGGCGACGACCAGCGCCGCGCCGCGGTGGGCAGCGAGGTCGCGCGCAGCGGCTTCGACCCACTTGACGACATCGGACCCCAGGCCTCCGGGCGACGCGACTCCGGCGACGCCGACAGCAGCGGCAAGCGCCTGGGCGACCGCGCCGGCCTGCGAGGGCCGGATGCGGAAGCGGTGATCAGCGACCGTACCGGTGGCCGTCGGGCTCGACTCGGCGACGTAAAGACGATTCATCTTCGTCTCGCCATGCCCGACCTTGCGGCGATCGGCGAAGTCGCGGGCGTAGCGCACGGCTCCGGGTCCGGCAGTCAGGAAGTCGGACTCGAGCGCCAGGACGACGTCGGCCTTGGCGAGGTCGAAGCGCATCCCGACCGGAGAGCCGAAGGCGGCCGCGAGGCCCGTCGCCGCGCCATCGCTGACCAACGGATCCCAGCGGTGCCAGCGCGCCTGGGGGTAGTTCTCGAGCAGTGAGGTGATGAGCCGGGCCTCGGTTGGCGAGGTCACCGGGCCGGTGAGCAGGCGAAGGCCGGCGCCGGAGAACGCCGACTGGGCGTTGAGGGCTGCGGTGAGCTGCTGGTTGAGCTCCATCCAGGTCGCCGCGTCGCCCAGCTGGACGATCGACTGCGAGCGGTCCGGGTCGTAGAGGCCCAGCACCGAAGCCTGGGTGACGGCGTCGGAGGCGCCCAGGCTCGCCGGATGCTCGGGATTGCCCTCGACCTTGGTCGGCCGTCCGTTGTGGCTCTCGATCAGCAGGCCGGTGGCGACTCCCGAGAGCGCCATCGACGTCGCGAAGAGAACGGGCTTGCCAGGGAGGAACTCCTCGGCCTGGCGAACGTAGGGCACGATCTTCTCGATCGGCTGGCGGGTGCAGGCGGTCAGCCCGGCGAGCCCGAGCGAGGCGGCCGCGAGCTGCAGGAAGTTGCGCCGCGAGACCCCGTCCGGCCACTCCGAAGCGAAGCGGGGAAACTCGCGATCCAGCAGTTCGCCGAATTCGGGAGTCTCCGCGAGCTCCTCGAGGCTACGCCAGTAGGTTGCGCCGCTGCGGCTCTTCAAGCGCTCGCGCGCCGCTGCGAGATCGAGCCCGGACGAGGCCGCCGCGGGCTTCTTCCACTCGACGTGGCAATCGCCCGCGAGGTTCGAGCCGGAGGCCGGGGCCGGCGAGGGATTCGGATTCATCAGATCGGTCATGAGGGCTCTCTAGCGATGACAGTTCGAGCAGCTGACCTTGCTCTGGACATGGTTGGCGAGCGCCCACTCCTTCTGCTTTGCGGCGAGGTCGGCTGGCGGTTGCCAGAGGACGTTGGTGACTTCCTCGCGCGGCCGGAGGTTCGGGACCGGGTCGCGGTGGCAGTCGAGGCACCATTTCATGGTGAGCGGCGTCCCCTGGTACATGAGCGGCATCTTGTTGATCGGCCCGTGGCAGGTCGTGCAGGCGACCCCCTTGGCGACGTGGATGCTGTGATTGAAGTAGACGAAGTCCGGCAGATCGTTGACCCGGTTCCAGGTCAACGGCTTGCCGTCGCGCCAGCTCGCGCGCACCGGCTCGAGCACGGCGGCGTTGGTCCAGATCTGGTTGTGGCAGTTCATGCAGGTCTGGGTGGGCGGAATTCCGGCGGAAGCCGCGCGCTCGACGCTGGTATGGCAGTAGCGGCAGTCGATGCCGATCTGCGCCACGTGGTGATCGTGGCTGAACGGCACCGGCTGGGGAAAAACAATTCCCTGGCGGGTGACGTACCCGGAGTTGGCCAGCGTCCACAGGGCGTAGCCGCCCGCCGCGGCCAGAAAGAGGGCCACGAAGACGGATGCCCGAGCCAAGGCGTTCGCGCTGCGAGGGAAGATCTGCGACATAAGTTGTTAGCTCTTTCCGTTGTCGCGCACGTATCCAGGGCGCGCCGAGGGCGTGCGAATCGTCCGCGGAAAATTTCACATCGGTCGGCGGCTTGTCAAACCCCGCCTGCTTGCGGCGGCTTCCGAGACCGGTCGATCAGCAACTCGGTACGCGCCGCGCTGCGCAGGTGGATGCACCGATCACCCCTGAGGCGCGGAATCGAGCTCGGCGGGACCGCTCGCGCCCGGGCTGCGATAGGCTTCGCGGCGCCGTTTTCCAGGAGGTTTGGCATGAAGAAGAGGCTCGAGCGAGTGCAGAGCCCGCAGTTGGGCAGGGCGATCAGTCTGTGGAGCTACGGCCATTGGGGTCCCCCCCTGGTGGTCTTCCCGACCGCCGCCGGCTTCGCCCACGAGTGGGAGGCGCAGGGAATGGTCGAGGCGCTGGCCCCCTGGCTCGAAGCCGGCAAGCTCAAGCTCTACTGCCCGGAGTCGAACGTCGCCGAGGCGTGGACCAAGAAGGAGAATGACGCCGCCTGGCGGATCCAGCGCCACGTGCTGTACGAAAAGTGGGTCGTCGAGACCCTGGTGCCGCATATCCGCGAGGACTGCAACAGCCCGTCTGCTCCGATGATGACCGCAGGCGCCAGCCTGGGCGCCTTCTACTCGGCGAACATCGCCCTCAAGTACCCGGAGATCTTCCGCTGGGCCCTGTGCATGAGCGGCCGTTACCTGATGACCCACTTCACCGACGGCTTCTCGAACCTCGACGTCTATCTCAACAATCCGCTGGCCTACGTCCAGGGGCTCGCGGGCGAGCCCCTGGAGCGCGTGCGCCGCAACACCCACCTCACCCTGGTCTGCGGCCAGGGTGCCTTCGAGGAGGGGTGTATCGAAGAGACCCAGGCCCTGGGGGACCTCTTCGACGCGAAGGGGATTCCGCACGACCGCGACATCTGGGGCTACGACGTCGCCCACAACTGGGCCTGGTGGAAGCGCCAGGCGCAGTACCACCTCTCCCGTCGACTCGGCGCCCCGCGCTAGCCGCCCCCTCTCCAGCTGGCAAAGGTCGTGCACCTGGTCTCCCGCGAGGCCGGTGCACGCGGGCTTTCGCGCCTCCGGCCGCATCGTCTGCCTGGCCCCCGGCCAGCGCTTTGCCCAACGAGGAGAGAGCAATGAAGATTTTTCCCGCACTTTGCATCGGATGCGCCCTTGCCGTCTTCGCCTTCGCCCCTGCCGCCCCTGCCCGGGCGAGTCACGAGACCGACGAAATCGCCAAGGATCGCTGCGACATCCAGCTGACCTATGAGATCTCCCGCAAGGTCGGAGGTAGCGTCCCGGATTCGGGTCTCGACTACCGCCGCGCACGCGTGGCGATGCAGTCTTCCACCCGCACCCTCGTCGAGGGTCAGGGCCTCTACCGGCGCGATCGCTACGACCGCGGCCGGCCGTACGACTACAAGTGCACCTTCAACTCGCGCAACGGGGTGGCGAAGGTGAGCTACCGCTGGACGGGGCCGGCGCTCGGCGGGAACGAGGAAGGCTGGCCGGGCGGACCGGGCTACAAGCCGCAGGGTCGCACGGTGTGGAGCGGCGCGGTCCTCAGCTTCCACAGCGGCAAGGCACTCGATGTCGCCGCTGGCAGCAACTACGACGGCGCGGCGGTCATCCAGTACACCTTCAAGGGCACACCCAATCAGCTCTGGGACGTGATCGATGCCGGCCGGGGCCGGGTGGTCTTCGTCAGCCAGGACAGCAACAAGGTGCTCGACGTTCGCGGCGCCGGCGAGCGCGACGGCGACCCGGTGCAGCAGTTCCGCTACAACGGCAACGAGGACCAGCTCTGGCGCATCGAGCGCCTGGGCGGCGGCGCCTACCAGATCGTCAA
>JAGOCP010000266.1 GCA_017998715.1 Thermoanaerobaculia bacterium
AGCCGTCGCTCGACCGCGTGCTGCGCGCGAGCTTCGAGCTCCTCGGCCGCATCGCCTTCTTCACCGTCGGCGAGGACGAGGTGCGCGCCTGGACGATCCGCCGCGGCATCCACGCCAAGGAGGCCGCGGGCACCATCCACTCCGACATCGAGCGCGGCTTCATCCGCGCCGAAGTCGTCGCCTGCAAGGCCCTCCTCGAACACAAGACCCTCGCCCACTGCCGCGACAAGGGCCTGCTTCGCCTCGAAGGCAAGGAGTACATCGTCCTCGACGGCGACGTCATCAACTTCCGCTTCAACGTGTAGCAGCTGCGCCCGTTGGTGGAACTGGCGGTAGGTGGACACTCGCTCGCCGCCAAAGCACACGACGCAGCCGAGCCAGTCGCGGGTGGAGGTCTTGGAACTTTATTCGGCGAGGTAGCTCGACTTGGAGGGCTTCACTGAGGCGTTCCTGTCTAGCAGGTCTGTGGAGAACCAGCTCATTCGCTGCTGGCAGACTTTGCTAGCAGCCGCCTCCCTGCGCCAAGCTCCAGGCGCAGGCATCGCCGAGATCGAACCCGTCGGAGAAGATTCCGAGACTCCGTCTTCCGAAGACGCCCACGTTGGATCCGTCCTGACTGTAGCTATCCCAAACTACGACGAATCGGCCCAAGCCGTCCGGAGCAACTTGCGGCCTCTTCTGGGAGTGCATCGAATAGCTGTTGACTTGGAACTCGCTGCCCATGGGAGCACCCGCAGTGTTGAACTGCTGCCCAAAGACCCCGGAGAAGGACCCATCCTGCCCACCAATGCTCGCCCATGTCACAAGGAACAAGCCTGAGCCACCCATTGCGATGGATGGCGCATACTGAGTTTCTGCCGTGTAAGTGTTGACCTGAAACTCGTTCCCCAAGGGACTTCCAGAAAGACTGAACCGCTGCCCGAAAACGCCGTGATAGGAACCGTCCTGGCCTGAGCTATCCCATGCCACTACGAAGTTGCCGGAGCCATCGGCAGCCACGACTGGTCCCCGCTGGGCGCTCGTCGTGTAGCTGTTGACTTGAAATTCAACGCCTTCAGGAATACCCGCCGAGTTGAATCGCTGGCCGAAAACTCCATGGCTCGAACCGTCTTGGTAGTAACTCTCCCAGACCACCACGAAATCGCTCAGGCTGCCCATCGCCACGTCTGGCGCGTACTGCGCTGCGGTCGTGTAGCTGTTGACCTGAAACTCACCTCCCACCGGGCTCCCTGCCGAGCTGAACCTTTGCCCAAACACTCCTTGACTGGATCCGTCCTGTCCCGGGCTGTCCCAGACCACAACGAAGTCGCCCGAGCCGTTGATAGCCACTCTTGGCCGCAATTGGGATCCCGTTGTGTAGCTGTTGACCTGAAACTCGCCCCCCACTGGGCTACCTGCGGAATCGAACCTCTGGCCGAACACCCCTGAACTGGATCCGTCTTGGCCGGGACTCACCCACACCACGACGAAGTCGCCCGTGCCTCCTACCGCTATGGCTGGCAGAGACGGACTGTTCGGAGTGTAACTATTGACGCGAAACTCGCTTCCGCTGGGATTCCCCGCCGAGTCGAACCGTTGCCCGAAGACGTCATAGCTAGCGCCGTCTTGCAGGCTTTCCCAGACTATGACGAAGTTGCCCGAGCCATCCGACGCCACGTTTGGGCGGAATTGAACACTCGTCGTGTAGCTGTTGACCTGGAACTCCTGATCAAGAAACTGGGCTGGAGCGGAACGAAGGCATGTCACAGCGAGAATCAGCAAAGCGGCAACACAGGACGGTCGCTGGATCGGTATGGCTTTCATGACTCAGCCTCCAAGTGACCTGACGGCGAGTTTGAGTTAACTATATGGGTGGTTGAGAAGCAAGAACAAGTTCGAGATCTGAGTTCGGAAGCCTTGGCAGTGCTGCGCTTCGCGATAAGAGCTTAGTGGTGCCGCGTGGCTTCACTCGTCGATCTCGCCAAGGCGGTTCTCGATCATCCCGGTGCTGTCGCCGGCGGTAGGGAGCTCGTGGGTCTCGCGGCCGATGTCGCGCGCGACGTCCACGCACCACGTCGCGAAGAATCTTAGTTCGGCGGCCATGAACCAACCGTGGATGCGTGAGACTCGTAGAGAAGCGTAGGAGGTCAAGATGAGATGGAATGCCTGCGGAATCGCGCTGGGCGCGATGGCTTTGGCGCTGTTTTCTTCCGCTCAGTGCGAAGGAAGGGCTCGCCTCACCACGCTCAGCGACAATGGTGGCCCGGGTCCTGGCCTATTGGCCTGCGTTCGTACCGCTTCCCCGCTCGAAGAGCAGGCCGAGTTGGGTTCCAGCGATTTTCACGAATAGGTATTCGTCGCCAAGTTGGAAGGTGTTCCCGCCGCACCTCATGCAGGTCAACTTCTTCTTGCTGTTGATGAGCCAGAACTGGAGAGGTCCGAGGAGAACCTAGGTATGCCTTTGCGCTTCATTTCCTGGCGCTCATTTCAGGGCGAAGCATCAGACTCTGAATCTTGTGCGAAGGTTGCTGGCGCCATTTGAGCGGGCGTGGCCGACGTGGGTTCTGGCGTGCGGGCGATCAGGAAGGAGTGACTGGCCTTCTGACCTTTCGCTGGAGCGGACAGACGGGCTACGCTAGTTCGTCGCCAAGTTCAGGATGCATCAGGCGACAGAGGCAACCGTCTGACATGCGAGATATCGAACTAGAAGCGCGCTGCTCACGTACACGGCTCGGTGGTGAGCCGCTGCCGGAGGATCTTCGCATCCTCTTCGAGCACCGCGATGCGCTGTGGAAGAGCACGGGCATCGAGCTCAACGGCGACCCGGATTGGGCTCCCTGGAGAGATACCGGCTATCTCACCGAGGCCGACTGGGCCGATCCCGAGATCGCGGCCAATGTGAAAGCCATCCACTCCGTCTGCGACGCGATTGCGTTCTTCGCCGCCCACGAGGACGGCGAGTACTTCGGGTATTGGCGCGGCCCGGAAGGTCCCGCCATCGCGGACTCGCCCCTCGCCACGCTTGACCATGAGGGTCAATTCCGGTTCTGCGGCGGGGGCAACTTCGGCGTCGCTCTGCTCTTCCGGAAACTCGGGGAGGAACGGTTCTGCGAACTGCGGGACTGGCTGCAGTCCATCGGCATCACGGATCCCGTCCGGTCCGTCGACGACTTCGCCGATCCATCCGGCGTCTCTTCGCCCGGCGCGCTTCACCGTGAGCTCTATGCCGGAATTCTCGGTGGCCGTGCCTAGCCGGCATGGCTCACCAGCCCAGCCGGAACGTTCCGCATGGCTGCGCTGATTTGCCCGCGCTGCGACGAGCATGTTTCGCCGGAGAGCCTGCTCGCGGCCGTCGCCGGCTATTCCACCGCGACCGACTCCGGTAGCTCTCTGTGTCCCGTGTGTCACGCGGCGGTCGAATTCCGTGTCCGGCCGGGTCGTCTCGAGCTCGGCTACACCTACTGGGCTGGCTCGATGCACTTCGAGGCGTTGAGCTCATCGCGCATCGCAGGGCTTCGCCTGGTCTCAGAGAACGGCGCCCTGTCGGCCGTCCTCCGGGACGCCGTCTTCGTTCTCGCGCCGCCGCCTCCGCCAGAGACCTCCTGAATTCAGCGCAGCGTCCGCGCGCGCAGGGGCGGTCGTGGTGGCCTGCGACCTGAAAGCTGCTTTCCTGGATTGACGCCGCGTCGCGCGGCTCAGCTCCACTCGTCGACCTCGACCAGCCGGATCTCGATCATGCCGGTGCTGTCGCCGGTCGGCAGGAAGGGCGTGGGCGCCGTCACCGGCGGTGGAGTCGTGGTCTGCGGACCGCGCAGGGTCGGGCGGAGCTGCGGCTGGGTGTCGCGGGTGCGCCCGCGGTTGCTCGAGGTGATCTGGCCGCCGGTGTTGCGATTGGCCGGGCCGGGCCGCGCAATCGCGGCGCCGCCGACGACCTGACCGCTGGTGCGCGACGGGTCGAGGTCCTTGTTCGAGAGCACCCGCGACTCGGGGCTCTCGTCGTCGACCGGCTCGGGCTTGGCGCTCTCCGACAGGTCGGCGGTCTCGGCACCGGCCTCGGCCGCGCCGGTCTCCTGCGGCGCGCCGCTGCCGCGCACGAAGCCGCCGCTGTCGGTCTCCTGCCCGGCGACCGCGACGGCCTCCGCATCGCTCACGGGGCGGTCGATCAGCACCCGCGCGATGCGCGCCGGCTCCTCGAACTCCTTCTCGGGCAGGAGCTCGTCGCGATAGTGGCGATAGGAGTAGAGCATCGCCGAGGTCGCGAGCTCGTTGTCGATGAGGTGCGGGTTGATCTCCGGATTGCCCAGCGCGGGATCGAGCGCAAGCGCCTTGGCGTAGGCCTTGCGCGCCGCCGAATCGCGCCCCTGGGCGTGATAGATCGTGCCCTCCTGGTAGTGCGCCCAGGCGTGGCGCGGTGCGAGCTCGATGGTGCGCTTGAACTGCTTGAGCGCATCCCGGCGCTCGCCCAGCTTCTGCAGCAGCAGACCGAGGTTGTAGTGCGCCGAGGCGTTGGTGTCGTCGATGGCGATCGCCCGGCGGTAGGCTTCTTCGGCACCCACGAGGTCGTCGCCCAGGACGAGCAGGCTGCCGAGGTCGTTCTCGAGCGCGGAATCCGCCGGGCGCTCGGCAAGAAGCGCGCGCTGCGCGTCGATGGCCCGGTCGAGATTCTTCGGTGCCGAGGCATAGGCGAGCGCGGCGGAGAGCGCGGCGCAGGCGAGCAGCACGGCGACGGTGGAGATGAGCTTGCGCAAGGGCGAGTCCTTTCGATGGACGGGAAGGTGGGCGTGCAAGCGTCTACTTGCTGACCGGCTTCGCTTTCAGTTTGAGTTTGCCGTCTTCGGAGGCGATGCGGAACTGCACCGCCTCGCAGCCGGTCTTCAAGCGGATCGACTCGATCTGTTGCGACAGGTAGCCGCGGAAAGTGTCGAGCTCCATGGTCGGAGCCGCACCGGCTCCGCCGCCAGTCGCATCGCTCACCCGCCGGGTGAGTGTCTGGTAGAGCGCCGCCACCGCCTCGGCTTCGAGGCGGTCGGTCACGACGACTCCGGAG
>JAGOCP010000267.1 GCA_017998715.1 Thermoanaerobaculia bacterium
GCGGTCGTCTCGCGAGCCGTCGAGAAGCCGGGCAGGAAGAGCAGCTCCGCCAACTCGGTCTGCGAGCCAGCGGGAAGGCCCTGGCCTTCGGCGCGCTGGCGAACCCGTTCCCAGTCGATTCCGCGCCCGTCGTCCTGGAAGACCCATTCGGTCCACCCTTCGTCATGGGTGCGCAGGGCGAGCTGCAGCGTGGCAACCTCGGGCTTGCCGGCGCGCAGACGCTCCTCTGCCGGCTCGACGCCGTGCGCCAGGGAGTTGCGTACCAGCTGCACGAGCACGTCGCGCAGCAGCCCCGACCAGCGTTCGGGCAGCTCCGTCTCGCGCGCCCGCGACACGAAACGCGCCGGCCGCCCGAGCTCGGCGGCGAGCTCCGCCACCAGACGCGCCATGCCCGACAGCAGCCCGGAGTCGCTGCCGTCCCGCCGCGCCCCGGCGCCGTTTCCGGCGAGGCCCGCGAAATGCGCCGTCACTTCCCGGGTTTCCGCGAGGAGCGCGCCCAGGAGATCGATGCGTTTCGCCGCGGCGTCCATCGCCTCGGCGCCGCCGTTGCCGCTGCGCAGCGCCGCGAGCGAGTCTTCGAGCGCGTGCAGCTCGCGCCGCGCGGGCTCGAAGCGCGCCAGGCCCGCCTCGCCCTTGAGCGCGTGCACCTCGCGAAAGGCGGTGTCGACTTCGGCGGCGATCGGCGCGGAGGCCCGCCAGGTCTCGATACCGCGGCCGAGCGCCTCGCGCATCCGGTCGATGCGGCCGATGAGCCCGGCGAGCTCCTCCGGTGGCACTTCGACGAGCGCCAGAGCGAGCCCGAGACGGCGCTCGGAGCGTTCGCGTTCGGCGGTCACCGCGAGCGCGAGCTCCTCCGCGCGGGTCACGTCGTCGACTCTCACCAGCACCGTCGGAGCTCCTTCGGTTTGCGTGCCGCGGGTGAAGCGGAAGGTGAGGACTCGGCGCTCCCCGGTCGCCGGCAGGCGAGCCTCGACGCGCGCGAGGGGGTTGATCCGCGCGACCAGCGACTCGATGACGTTCGAGTCGAACAGGGTGGAGAGGAAGCCTTGCGCGAGCTCGCAGCGCTCCGGCTCGAGGAAGTCGCCGAGCAGGTCGGAGAATCGCCGGCCGGCGATGGCGCGCGTGCCGAAGAGCGTTTCGACGGAGCGCGAGTATTCGCCCAGGACGACCTGGTCGCGGGTCACGAGAAGCAGCCCGTCGCGGATCGTGTCGAGGATCTGCCCCATCTGCGCGTTGCGCAGGATGGTGAGCTTGGAATCGGCGACGAGCAGCGTCTCGAAGTCCACCAGGCGGGCGGCGAGATCCGGCGCATGGTCGCTGTCGAGCGCGACCACGAGCGGCTCGTAGACCAGGTCGGGGTGGCGGTCGAGGCCGCAGCGCACGGCCTCCTCGATGCCCATCGCGGCCGGCAGCAGAAGGGCTCCGCCGCGCTCTTCGAAGCGCTCCATCATCAACCGGATCGGGCGTGGCAGGTAGAGGTCGCGACCGCAATAGCGACCGATCATCTCGAGGTAGTAGCGGCGCGAGACCGCCGAGCGCGCAACTCCCTGTTCGGTGAGGAGAACGCCAGGCAGATCCGGGAGGTCGTGAAAGAGCTCCGCCAGCTTCTTGCCGCGCGCGTCGATCTCGACGGCGGCGTCGAAGCCCGGAAGATCGCCGATCGAGAGCGAGGGGGTGATGGTCGGTAGGGTGCGCTGGGTCACGGAAATTCCGCCGGCCGGGAGAGGTTCGGCCGATGAGTGGACAATTTACCGGCCGGCTGTGGGGATCCGGTGTCCGGTTTGTGACGTCCGGAGATCGGAGATGTGACAGCCGGATTCGCGCCCTTGGCGGAGTTGATAGATTGCGCAGCCATGCGAACTCCAGCCTGGGCGAAGAGCTTCTTTTCCGGCACCAACCTTGTCGTCGCCGCGACCGCGGCCGCCTTCGCGGCCGCTCCGCCGCCGGCGCCGATGCCGGCTCCGACGCCGGCGTTCTTCGCCGCCCATCGCGCGAATTTCGTCGCGAAGCTTCCGGCGGGCGCCATCGCCGTCGTGCGCACGGCGCCCGAGACTTCGGTCGAGACTTCGCCGGATCCGTACCGCCAGGATTCGAACTTCTGGTACCTGACCGGCTTCACCGAACCGAATGCGGTGGCGGTCTTCCGGCCCTGGGCCGCGGAGGGGGAGCGCTACATCCTCTTCGTCGCGCCGCGCGATCCGGAGAAAGAGACCTGGACGGGTTACCGCGCCGGTGTCGAAGGGGCCAAGCTCGCGTTCGGCGCCGAGGCCGCCTACGTCATCGACGAGTTCGACAAGAAGCTCCCGGAGCTCCTCGTCGGGGCGACCTCGCTCGCCTATCTCGACGGCGGCGACGAGCCGTTCCGCAATTCGCTGCTGGCCGCCTGGAACCGGCCGAACTCGAACGCCACCGAGCCGCGGCCGGCGGCGGAGGCCGGCCCGATCGTCCACGAGCTGCGGCTGATCAAGGACGCGACCGAGCTCGCTCTGCTGCGACGCGCCGCTCAGCTCTCGGCCGAGGCGCATATCGCGGCGCTCGCCCAGGTGAAACCGGGTCGGTACGAGTACGACGTCAAGGCGGCGATGGTCGCGACCTGTCTGCACGGCGGCGCCGCCAGGATGTCCTATCCGCCGATCGTCGGATCCGGCAGGAACTCGGTGATCCTGCACTACGAGCCCGCCGACAAGCGGCTGGACGACGGCGGCATGATCGTCAACGACACTGCCTGCGAGTACGGCTACTACGCCGCTGACATCACGCGCAGCTATCCGGTGTCGGGCAAGTTCTCCGCCGACCAGCGCGCCATCTACGAGATCGTCCTCGCGGCGCAGAAGGCGGCGATCGCGGCGGTGAAGCCGGGGATCCCTTACCGCACGATGCACGACACCGCCGTCGCGGTCATCGTGGACGGCCTCGTCCGCCTCGGTCTGCTCGAGGGCGAGCGCGAGGCGCTCATCGAGAGCGGCGCGCATCGCAAGTACTTTCCGCACGGCACCGGCCACTGGATCGGCCTGAACGTCCACGATCCCGGCAGCTACGGCATCCCGCCGGGCGCCTCCGGCCCCGAGCGGCGCCGCGACGCGCGCACCCTTCTCCGCCCGGGCATGATCTTCACCGTCGAGCCAGGGATCTACATCCCCGAGGGCTCGACGAAGGATCCGCGCTGGTGGAACATCGGCGTGCGCATCGAAGACGAAATCCTGGTCACCGAAACAGGCGGCGAGTGCCTCTCTTGCACCGCGCCGCGCGAGATCACCGAGCTCGAGCGAGCGCTCGCCGGAAAGCGCTGAGCGCAGCCTCTCGCGGCGGCTCGGCTCTGCCGCCGCGCGAGAGGGCCCGTGCGGCGGATGTTGTCCGGTTTACAGGTCCATTGCCGTTTGCTTCTTCGACGGATAGGGTGATCGCAATCCAGAGGAGAAGAGCATGAAGATTTCCACGTGCCGTTCGGTCCGTTTCGGCCTCGCCTTGCCC
Organism: Thermoanaerobaculia bacterium; assembly: GCA_017998715.1. Lineage (GTDB taxonomy): Bacteria > Acidobacteriota > Thermoanaerobaculia > Multivoradales > JAGPDF01 > JAGPDF01. Next base: position 3,472 of record JAGOCP010000267.1, read on the forward strand.
ATGTTGCTGCTCGCCCTGCCCGGAACCCTCCGGGCGGTCGATCCTTGCGATCCTCCGGCGCCCGGCGCCACGGCGCCAATGCCGTTCGAAGAGCATCCCGGGGCGCGACGCGAGTCGCAGATGCGGCGGGCCGCCGAGGGTGCGAACGCTCCGCTGATCGGCTTCATCGATTCACCGACCGCGGTCTGCTATCAGCCGGACCCGGCACAAGACACCTGTTTCGTGAACTGGTACTACCTTGCGGTCGACGCGAACCCGAACTACATGATCTGCATGGAGATCACGCTCAACGACATCGGCAAGGTCGCCCGCTATCAAGGTTTTTTTCAGACATCGATGTACGCACCCTACAACCTGCAGGATCGCGGCTTTCGCGTCGCATGCGGAGCACTGGGAGCGAGCGGCGATCCTAACCGCGGTCTGATCTATGCCTACACCATCCGGGCGCGGGACAGCGCGAACCTGGGCGCCGCCAACTACGGCTCCGTGGTCTGCCCGGCTTACGTACCGTGAAACGACGGGCGGCCCGATGAACCGACCGCGAAACAACCTCAGACTCGCCGATCGGTGGGGGCTCATCGTTCTTGCGGGCCTCTTCTCGTTCGCGGCCGAACCTGCGGGCGCAGCGACGCTGGCGATGAGCTCCACGGCTGCCCGACCGATTCGCGAGCGTGAAGTCGCCGGGGAAACGCCGTCGATTTCTTTCATCGACAGTCCCACCGCGACCTGCTATCGCCCGCAGGAGTTTGGACAGTCCTGCGTGATCCAGTGGAACTACCTCTACGTCACGGCCGGCGCTTCACAGTACATCGTCGACATGACCGTGGAGATCGACGGCCGGGTTCGCGCAGCCTTTGCAGGGTTCTTTCAGTCCAGCATGTTCGTTCCCTCGACGATGGTATTCCCGGGATATTGGGTGACCTGCGGTCAGCCGGGCGCAGGCGGAGATCCGACCCACGGCAGACTCGTCGACTACACGATCCGGGCCCGCGAGACCGGCGGCCTTTCGTCGGCCAACTACGGCTCCGTCCTTTGCCCGGCGACACGGTTCATCTTTGCCGACGGTTTCGCATCGGGAGGCAGCTCGGCTTGGTCGGCCTGGGTGCCGTAGCGGACGTCGCCTCGCCAGCGGGTTGGGGCGCGTTGCCGTTCGGCGCCGATCGGTGCTCCGTGAGCGCTGCCCGAGCGAGGTGACTATCGCTCACGCCGGATTCGTGCCATTGTGTTCGTGGAGAGGGGCTTCTTGGCAGCGCTCGAGTTGCGCACCGGAGCTCTTCCAAACTTCCACGCCAGGCCGGGCCCGATGTGCGGTTCGCGAGGCGTAGACCCAAGGACAAAGCAAATGAAGGGCACAGTGAAGTGGTTCAACGCCGAGAAGGGCTTCGGCTTCATCACCCGTGAAGATGGCGAGAAGGACTGTTTCGTCCACCATTCGGCGATCGCCGGCGAGGGCTACAAGAGCCTGAACGACGGCGAAGCGGTCGAGTTCGACATCGTCCAGGGCCCCAAGGGCCCGGCGTCGGCGAACGTCCGGCGCATCTCCTGACCCAGCC
>JAGOCP010000268.1 GCA_017998715.1 Thermoanaerobaculia bacterium
GACTATGACCTGGTGATCGTCGGCAGCGGTCCGGGCGGTTACGTCGCGGCGATCCGCGCCGGTCAACTGGGGATGAAGGTCGCCTGTGTCGAGAAGGACCCCAAATCCGGCGGCACCTGCACCCACCGCGGTTGCATCCCGACCAAGGCGCTGCTGCATTCGGCGGAGCTCGTCGATCAGATCCGCCACGCCGGCGACTTCGGCATCGCGGTGGGGGAACCGGCGATCGAAATCGAGAAGGTGCACGCCTACAAGCGCGGCATCGTCGACAAGAGCGCTTCGGGTATCGAATCGCTGTTCAAGAAGTACAAGGTCGAAGGGGTGCGCGGCTACGGGCGCCTCAACGGGCCGCACTCGGTCGAAGTGACGGCGGCCGACGGCAGCCGGCGGACGCTCACCACCCGCTTCGTCATGATCGCCACCGGCTCGGTGCCGCGTGACATCCGGGTCGCCCCCTCGAACGGGACGACGATCCTCAACTCCGACCACATCCTCGAGATGGAGCGCATCCCGAAGTCGATCGTCGTGCTCGGCGCGGGAGCGGTCGGTACCGAGTTCGCTTCGGTCTTCAAGTCGTTCGGCTCGGACGTCACCCTGGTCGAGATGCTGCCGCGCATCCTGCCGATCGAAGACGAAGAGGTTTCGAAGGAGCTCGAGCGTCAGCTGAAGAAGCGTGGCATGAAGGTGATGACCGCCACCCAGCTGACCAAGGCCGAGCCGCACGACGGCGGCGTCAAGGTGACGCTCAAGCAGGGCGACAAGGAGTCTGAGATCGACGCCGAGATCCTGCTGGTCGCGGTCGGCCGCGCGCCGGTGACCGAGGACATCGGCCTCGACAAGGTCGGGCTCACGACCGAGAAGGGCTACTTGCAGATCAACGGCGTCATGCAGACGAAGGTTCCCAACATCTACGCCCTGGGCGACGTCGTTCCCACGCCGTGGCTGGCGCACATCGCCTCGGCCGAGGGGATTCTCGCCGTCGAGCACATGAAGGCGATGGCGGTGCATCCGCTGAACTACGACCGCACGCCCTCCTGCACCTACTGCGAGCCCGAGGTCGGCAGCGTCGGCCTGACCGAGGCCAAGGCGAAGGAGCGCGGCTACGACGTCGGGGTCGGCAAGTTCAGCTTCATGGCGAGCGGCAAGGCACGGATCCTCGGCAAGGCGCAAGGCTTCGTCAAGATCGTGCGCGACAAGAAGTACGACGAGATCCTGGGCGTCCACATCATCGGTCCCCATGCCACCGATCTGATCGCCGAAGCCTGTGTCGCGTTGCAGGCGGAGATGACCACCGAGGAGCTGATGCACACCATCCACGCCCATCCGACCCTCTCCGAGGCGGTGATGGAAGCCGCCCACGCGACGCTGGGCCCGCCGATCCACTCCTGATGACTTCTCTCGGATCGCTCCACCCCGACGCCGCTCTGCCCACGGAGAAGCTCGCGAAGACCACGCTTTCGCGCGAGCAGCAGCTCGAGCTCTATCGCCTGCTCAAGCTCAACCGGCTGGTCGAAGACCGTCTGATCAACCTCTATCGCCAGGGCAAGGTCGTCGGCGGCCTCTACGGCAGCCGCGGCCAGGAGGCGATTTCGATCGGCACCGCCTACGCGCTCGGCCCGGATGACGTCGTCGCGCCGTTGATCCGCAACCTCGGCGCCATGCTGGTGCGCGGCGTCTCGCCGCGCGAGGTCTTCACCCAGTACATGGCGCGGGGCGGGAGCCCGACAGGCGGCAAAGACTGCAACCTGCACTTCGGCGACCTGAAACGCGGCCTGATCTCGCCGATATCGATGCTCGGGGCGCTGGTGCCGGTGATGGCCGGCGTCGGTCTCGCGGCAAAGCTCCAGCACCGCGACTACGTCGCCCTGACCTACATCGGCGACGGCGGCACCTCGACCGGCGACTTCCATGAAGGGATGAACGTCGCGGCGGCGCTCGGCGTGCCGCTGGTGGTCATCGCCGAGCACAACGGCTACGCCTATTCGACTCCCACCGCGCGCCAGATGAAGATCAAGGACCTGGCGCAGCGCGCCTCGGCCTACGGAGTTCCGGCGCGCACGGTGGACGGCAACGACGTTCTGGCGGTCTACGAGGCGACGCGGACGATGCTCGCCGCGGCACGCGCCGGCGGCGGACCCCAGCTTCTGGAGGTCAAGACCTTCCGCATGAAGGGCCACGCCGAGCACGACGACGCCTCCTACGTGCCGACAGAGCTCTTCGAGCAGTGGAAGGCCAAGGACCCGATCGGCCGCTTCGAGCGCCACCTGCTCGGCAACGGGCTCGCGACGCAGGAAGAGCTCGAAGCGATCACCGGCAGGATCAACGCCGAGCTCGACGCCGAGGTCGATTTTGCGCTCGCTTCGCCGATGCCCCCGCCGGAGCGCGCGCACGAGGGCGTCTACGCAGAGGGAGGCCAGGCGTGAGCGGCGACCGCAAGGAAGTCACCTTCCTCGACGCCATCCGCCAGGGGTTGTGGGACGAGATGAAGGCCGATCCGACGGTGTACCTGATCGGCGAAGACATCGGTGTCTACGGCGGCGCCTTCAAGCTCACCGCGGGGCTGCTCGACGAGTTCGGGCCGGAGCGGGTGATCGACACGCCGATCGCCGAGTCGGGCTTCGTCGGCGCGGCGATCGGCTCGGCGATGATGGGGCTGCGCCCGGTCGTCGAGTTCCAGTTCATCGATTTCATCGCCAACGCCTTCGACATGATCGTCAACTTCGCCGGTACGAACCACTATCGCTGGGGCCAGAAGGTGCCGATGGTGATGCGCGGGCCTTCGGGCGGGCGGGTCTCCGGCTCGGCGTTCCACTCGGCGAATCCCGAGGCCTATTTCAACCGCGCGCCCGGGCTGAAGATCGTCTATCCCGGCACGGTCGAGGACGCCTACGGCCTCATCCGCTCGGCGATCCGCGACGACAACCCGGTGCTCTTCTTCGAGCACAAGTACCTCTATCGCCGGATCAAGGGGACGATTTCCGCCGACGCCGCGCCGATTCCGCTCGGCAAGGCCCGCCTGGCGCGGCCCGGCCGCGACCTCTCGGTCATCACCTACGCGGCGATGTTGCATGTTGCCCTCGAGGCGGCGGAGCGCCTGGCGGTGGAGGGCATCGAGATCGAGGTCCTCGATTTGAGGACGCTCAAGCCGCTCGACGAAGAGGCGGTGCTCGCGACGGCCCGGAAGACCGGCCGGGTCGTCGTGCTGACCGAGGAGCCGCAGACCGGCTCGTTCGCCGGCGAGGTCGCGGCGCGGGTGGCGGAAAAGGCGTTCTGGCATCTCGATGCCCCGGTGGCCCGGGTCTGCTGCCTCGATACCCCGGTGCCCTACTCGCCGCCGCTCGAGGACGAGTACCTGCCGAATGCCGATAAACTCATCGCCCGCATCCGCGAACTGCTTCGCGCCTGACCGGGATCGACGGATCGCTTCAACGGAGAGAGCAATGGCAACCGAAGTCGTGATGCCGCAGATGGGCGAGTCGATCGCCGAGGGGACCATCACCCGCTGGCTGGTGAAGGTCGGAGAGAAGGTCGAGCGCGACCAGCCGCTGTTCGAGATCTCGACCGACAAGGTCGACGCTGAGATTCCGAGCCCAGCGGCCGGCGTGCTGCTCGAGATCCGCAACCAGGAAGGCGAGACCGTGCCGGTCAACCAGGTGGTGGCGATGATCGGCGAGGCCGGCTCCGCGACCGCCAGCGCGCCGGCTGCCGCAGCTGCGCCGGCGCCCGCTCCTGCCGCCGCTGCGACCGCTGCAGCGCCAGCCCCGGCTGCGGCGCCAGCACCGGCAGCGCCCGTTGCGGCTGCACCGGCAGCGCCCGCCGCGGCCGCACCGGCCGCCGTCCCGGTTTCGCCGGCCGGATCGCTCGAAGAGCGCGTGCGCCAGCTTTCGAGTCCGCTGGTGCGCAGCATCGCTGCGAAGGAGGGCATCGATCTCGCGCAGCTCACCGGCACCGGCATCCACGGCCGGGTGACCAAGCAGGACATGCTCGACTACATCGCCCAGGGCAAGCCGGTGCGAGCGGCCGCTGCCGTCGCTCCCGCTGCGGCTCCAGCGGCGCCGCGTGCCGCTGCCGCTCCTGCGGCCGCAGCCCCACCGGCTGCAGGCAAGGTGGAGACCGGCTTCCATATTGCGGCCTACCAGCCGGGCGACAACGTCACCATCGAGCCGATGTCGAAGATCCGCCAGATCACGGCGGCACATATGCGCTATTCGAAGGACACCTCGGCGCATGTGACGACGGTCTTCCACATGGACTTCACCAAGGTGGACCGGATCCGCGCCCGGGCGAAGGACAAGTTCTTCAAGATGAACGGCACCAAGCTCTCGTACATGCCGTTCATCTTCAAGTCGGTCGCCGCGGCGCTGCGCGCGCACCCCAAAGTGAACGCCTCGATCGACGGCACCAACGTGGTGTTCAAGAAGGACGTCAACATCGGCATGGCGGTGGCGCTCGACTGGGGGCTGCTGGTGCCGGTGATCCGCAACGCCGACCAGCTGAATCTGCTCGGCCTGGCGAAGACCGCGAACGACCTCGCCGACCGGGCGCGGGCGAAGAAGCTGGGGCCGGACGAGCTCAAGGGCGGGACGTTCACGATCACCAACCCGGGGGTCTTCGGCAGCCTCTTCGGCACGCCGGTGATCAACCAGCCGCAGGTCGCGATCCTCGGCATCGGCGCGATCGAGAAGCGGCCGATGGTGATGACCGACGCCGACGGTTGCGACACCATCGCCATCCGCGTCATGTCGTACTTCGGCATCACCTACGACCATCGCCTGGTCGACGGCGCCGACGCCGATCACTTCATGAATTCGGTGAAGAAGATGCTCGAGTCCGACGCCTGGCCGGAGCTCGAGCCGTACCTGTGAAGCACCGGTAGTCCGGGCTAGAGGCTGTTCGGGTCGAATCGCAGGTCCGGCTGATTGCGGACCTGCGAGAAGTACTGGCTGAGCTTGGCGAGCAGGCTCAATGTCACCGCATCCTCCTGCGCGAAGCGCTCGAAGATGGTCAGCGCC
>JAGOCP010000269.1 GCA_017998715.1 Thermoanaerobaculia bacterium
TGGTCGATGTCCTTGAAGCCGACATGGCCGATCGGCGTTCCGTCCGGCAGGTCGACCGCGAAGCGCTGCGCGGCGTGGTCGGAGTTCATGTTGCGCACCGCGTACTCGTAGTGCCAGGTGTCGGCGTCGACGACGGTGACTTTGCGCGCCACCTCGAAGCGCTCCACCGGCGCGGAGCAGAAATCGGTGTTGAACGTCTCGACGGCGGTGTCGATGATCTTCCAGGCCTGCAGCGCCGTATTCTGTTGTACCGTCCCTCCGGAGAAGGAGAGGTTGAACGGGCTGGACGTTCCGACCGTCACCCGACGATACGAGGCGTTGTTGTAGGCGTTTCCAGCCAGTCCGTCATCGGCAGCGAGGTACTGACCTTCCAGCCAGTAGAGGGCGCCGCTGTTGAGCGCCGGATCGATCTCCGTCTCCGGCACCTGGATGCGCTGGTCGATGGCCGAGGGATGCGGGAAGTTGGTGTACGGCATCGGGAAGTCGCCGGTCGTCGGGTTGACCTCGGAGCGCGCCCCCAACCGGCAGCCGCCACCGCCGGCGCAGGTGCCGGGGTTGCCAGTGCCGCCGTTGAGGTCCGAACCGTAGGTGTCCGTGCAGCCGATACCGAGTTGATCGCCGCCCCCCGGCGGCTGGGTGCAGACGCCGGGCCCGCAGCCCGAGTTGTTGTTGCCCGAGTTGGTCGAGAGCCAGCCGTGCTTCAGCCAGCTCATGCCGATCTGGGAGAACCTACCGTCCTTCAGCCGATAGAGCCCCTGGGCGATGACCGGATGATCGTTGGACTGCAGGGTCCCGCCGAGGCAGGTCCCGGCGTCGCACCAGGCGACTGGCTTGTCGCCGATGTTGCAGGAGGTCGTGCCGACGGAGTAGGCGCGAATGCCGCCGGAGACGCCCCAGTTCGTAATGCTCGGAAGATTGACGACCGTGACGTCAGGACCGACGGTCAGAACTGCGGCGTCGGCGGCGGGCGCCAGAGCTCCTGCACCGATGGCGAGCGTCCAAGCTGCCAGCAGGGCGGCCAGGCGGGGACTGCGCTTCGAGTCTGTCGGCATGGCGTTGTCCTTTGTTCTGCGAGAGAGAGACAGGAATCAGGGAGCGGCGACCGACCAGGCGGTCAAATTGTGCGACTGGAAGCCGTCGGAAAAGAGCGGAAAGGTGAAGGTGACGGCGGTAGGAGAGCCCGGTTTGAAGAGCTCGATCGTCTGCACTGCGCTCGCCGGCGGGGCGTCGGCGTCGAACCAGAAGCTGTAGAGCGTCGCCCAGCGAAGTGCGTTGGCGTTCGGATTGGCGGCGAACGTCGAGGTGCTCCAGGTCACCGTGCCGGTGCCGGGGGTAACGACCGCGGCCCAGTCGGCGGTGGAGTAGGGCTCGCCGGAGTGCGAGTCGATGTCGTGAAAGCCGGTGGCGGAGATCGGCGTCGGGTCGGCGAAGTCGACGCTGAAGGCCCGTGCCGAGCGGTCGGAGTTGACGTTGTGGATGGCGTACTCGTAGTGCCAGGTATCGCCATCGACCGCCGTCACCTTACGCGCCACTTCGAAGCGCTCGACGATCGCTCCGGGTACGTCGACGTAGTGGAGCTCGACCGTCGGATCGATCGCCGGCCAGGCGTGAATTGCCGAATGCTCGCGCACGGTGGCGAAATAGCCCGGCGGATTGTCGGGCTCCATGTTGAGTGCAAAAGTGCCGGGCGAGACGGTGGCCTTGCGGTACGAGGCGTTGTTGAGCCCGTTGCCGGCCGCAGCGTCGTTGTCCGAGACGTACTGCCCCTCGACCCAGTAGAAGGCGCCGGCATTCTGCGCCGGGTCGACGTCGGCGTCGGCGACCTTGACGCGCTGCTCGTATTCCGTCGCATAGGGCGGGCCCGGGGGAGCGGGAAAGGGCGGATACGGAAAGTTTGCGGTCGAGGCATCCACTTGAGACCTCGGCCCCGCGGGACGATCGCCGTTCAGCCCCGCCCAATAGGTGTCGGTGCAGCCGATGCCGAGTTGCTCGAAGCCGAGCGGCGGAGTGATGCAGCTCGTTCCCTGCTTGCAGGTCTGCGCGTTCGGCTTGTTGGTGGCGAAGAAGCCGTGCTTCAGCCAGCTCATGCCGATCTGCTCGAACCGGCCCGCTTTCAGCCGGTAGAGGTTCTGCGCGATCACCGGGTGCTGCTTCGAGGAGAGCCCGCCGCCGCAGCCCGTGGTGTTGCACCAGTTGAGCTCGTCGTCGCCGATGTTGCACGAGGTCGTGCCGACGGCGTAGCCGTGAAATCCGCCGCCGCCGCCGTAGCTGTCGATGTCGTAAACGTCCACCACCGTGACGTCCGGGCCGCTGGTCGGCAGGCCCTGGGCGCTGGCTGCCGGGGTAAGGCCCAGGGCCGCGAGGCCCATCACCGCGACGGCGAGAGCTAGACGGCGTAGGCGGGTTCGAGTCGTCTGCAAGGGGGCCTCCAGAGCGAATGGTGGGGGAAAAGTCGACGGAGCATACGCCAGCCCAAATGACAACGGAGTGAACATGCGAACGGACGGGCGCCGACTCTCGTGCCGACCCGTCCCCTGATCCCCCCGGGCGGAGTGCGGTCCTCGAATCGGGGTGTCGCCAATCGAATCCTCTTTGTTGTTCGAGTGCACTCTTATGGATAGGAGGTTCGCGACAGGCATCAGGGAACGGTCGCCGACCACTGCGCCGTGTCGGCGAACTCGAAACCGTCGGTGAAGATGCCGGGGAACTTGAAGTCGACGAAGGCCGGCGAACCCGGCTTGAAGAAGGCCAGGCGATGGGTACCGCTCGCCGGCGAGTCGGCGTCGAACCAGTAGTTGAACTGCGTCGCCCAGCGCAGAGCGTTGGCGTCGGCATTGGCGGCGAACTCCTCGCCCGCCCACGAGATCACCGAGTTCGGGTCGTCCACGGCGTTCGTCCAGTCGGCGGTGGCGTACGGTTCCCCCGAGTGGTGCTCGATGTCCTTGAAGCCGGCGTTGGAGAAGCTCGTGCCGTCGGGGAAGTCGATGGCGAACAACTGCCCGGAGCGGTCCGAGTTCATGTTGCGGATGGCGTACTCGAAATGCCAGAGACCCGAGGACGGATTCGTCACCCGGCGGGCCACCTCGAAGCGCTCGACGATCGCGCCGGGGATGTCGACGTTCACGAGCTCGACCTTGGAGTCCTGCACTTGCCAGGCCCGCAACGCGGTCTTCTCGCGGATCGTCGCGCCGCTCACCGAGAGGTCGTAAGGGGAAGTGGCCTGGACGGTGACCGCCCGATACGACGCGTTGTTGAAGCCGTTGCCGGCGGCGGCGTCGTTGTCCGCAATGTACTGCGCTTCGATCCAATAGAGCGCGCCGGGGTTCGAAGCGGCAGCGACGTCTGTTTCGGCGACCCTGACGTGCTGCTCGACGACATTGCCGGGGAAGACCTCGGAGTAGGGATAGGGGAAGACTCCCGTCGTGGCGTTGACCTCCGACCGCCGGCCGAGCGGCGTCGAACCGTTGAGGAAGGGGCCGTAGGTGTCGGTGCAGCCGACTCCCAGCTGATCGCTGCCGAAAGGCGGCGTCGTGCAGCTCGGGTGGCCGGTCTGGCAGGCGCTGTTCGGCGAGTTCGTCGACAGGAAGCCGTGCTTCAGCCAGCTCATGCCGATCTGTTCGAAGCGGCCGCTCTTCAGACGATAGAGGCCCTGGGCGATCACCGGATGCTGATCGTCGGTGAGGGCGCCGCAGCCGCCGCCGTTGTTGCACCAGTTCACCGGCTGGTTGCCCACGTTGCACGAGTTCGTGCCGACCGAATAGCCGCGGAATCCGCCGCTCGAGCCGTAGTTGCCGGTGCCGGTGAGGTCGATGATCGTGACGTCGGGGCCGTTCGTCGGCGTCTGGGCGCCGGCGAACGCCGCGAACCCGGCAACGAGCGTGAGGCAACTGGCGGCCAAGAGTGGTCCCGGCGGGCGGGTGCGCCGGTGACCGGCGCCGAGAGTTTCCGGTGCGCAGAACGACATGGAGACTGCCTCCGTCAGTGGATCGGGGTGGGGGTTGCCAGAGCCGCCGCGAGCGCGCTCGCCTGCGGATGACCGGGTCGTATTTTCAGGGCGGCCGCGAGCTCTGCCCGAGCCGCCTCGTCTTGGCCCATCGCGATCCATGTCTGCGCCAGCAGGACATGGAGGTCAGCATCGCCGGGCGCTGCTGCGATCGCCTGGCGGTAAAGCGCGGCCGCCTCTTCCAGGCGGCCGGACTGCGCGAGCATTCCAGCCAGATTCTCTTGTGCTTCGCGGTTCCCCGGATCGAGGCTCAGCACTTGGCGGAATTTCTCGATCGCCAGCTCCGGGTTCCCCTGCAAGGCATGCGTAATCCCCCAATTATAGGCGAGTACGGCAGAGCCGGGGAAGTGGACCGTGCCGCGCGCGAAAAAGTCGCCGGACGCCGCCAACCCGGCCGGTGAGCCGCTGCGCGCGAGCAGCGTCCCGATCCCGGCATAGCCCTCGAAACGGGCGGGATCGAGGGTGATCGCGCGTTCGCCAGCGAGGATCAGACCGCCGATGTCGCCGCGATCGGAGGCGTCGCGGGCGGCGAGCAGCAGAATCTCGTACGGAGCGTCGCGGCGCAGAAGGGCGCGGGCGCTCGCCGTGCGGAATCCGGCACGGTCGCCGGCCACCCAGAAGCTCTGGGCGTGCAGGGAGTCGAGGCCGCGCCAGCGGAACAGCCCCCACCGGGCGACCCGGCCGAAATGCTCCGCTGCGGCGGCGCTGGCGGCGCTTTCCGCCGCGGTCGCCGGCGGCACCTCGTCGGCTATCTGAAGCGCCGCCAGGCGGGCGCGGGAGGCGGCGGCGAAGGCGCGCTGCCCGAGCAGCACCTCGGCCTGGAGCCAGCCGCTGTGGATCCAGAAAAGCGCCACAAGGGCGGCCACGGCGACGAACAGCTGCCCAGGGGCGAGAAGTCGTCCGCCGCGCTTCAGCGTGCGGTGGCGAAAGGCGAGATCGCTTCGCCTGGCGAGGCGCACTGAGACCAACACGAGGAACGCGAGCACTCCGGCGAGGCCGAGAGACA
>JAGOCP010000035.1:0-4651 GCA_017998715.1 Thermoanaerobaculia bacterium
GTCACCGCCGGGGCGCCGACCAACTCGGTCTTCGTAGGGTCCAACGGCAAGGTCGGCTTCCGTACCGCGACGCCGGTGCTCGACCTCCACGTCAACACCGGAGACACGCCGGCATTGCGCCTCGAGCAGAACGGCTCGAGCGGCTTCACTCCGCAAACCTGGGATGTCGCCGGCAACGAGGCCAACTTCTTCGTCCGCGACGTGACCGGCGGCTCGCGTCTGCCGCTCCGCATCCGCCCGGGAGCGCCGACCAGCTCGATCGACATCAGTGCCGCCGGCAACGTCGGCATCGGCACGGCGAGCCCGACTGCCGCGCTCGACGTCGTGCGCAGCAGCGGCGCGGTGGCGACGATGGCGCGCTTCTCCAACAACAGCGGTGTGCAGACGCTCTTCGATCGCACCGACGTTGGCGCCAACGACTGGCAGATGTCGAACTTCAACGTCACCTTCCAGATCTCCGTCCCGGGCTCCGCGACTCCCCAGGTGAGCATCAACGCCAACGGCAACATGACGATCGGCGGCACGCAGTACCTCACCGGATCGAGCCGCTCCATCAAGGAGAACTTCGCGCAGGTCGATGGCCGCGACATCCTGCGGCGACTCACCGCCATGCCGCTCACCTCGTGGAACGCCATCGGCGACCCGGCGCAGCGTCACATCGGACCGATCGCCGAGGACTGGTGGGCGACCTTCGGGCTCGGCCCGGACGACAAGCACGTCGGGATGACCGACCTCGGCGGCGTCGCGCTCGCCGCCATCAAGGGTCTGAGCGAAGAGGTCGAGGCGAGGGACGAACGCCTGCAGGCGCAGGACGAGCGGCTGCGCGCGCTCGAGCGCCAGAATAGCGAGCTTCTCGAGCGCCTGGCGCGGCTCGAGGCCGCGCGCCCCATCGCAGCCTCGTACTGACCGACAGCTCGCCGGAAAAAGGAAAGGGCGCCGATCCAGCGATCGGCGCCCTTCTGCTTATGGTCTGAAACCGCCGCGCGGTCAGATGTCGAACGTCACGCCCTGCGCGAGCGGCAGCTTCTCGCCGTAGTTCAGGGTGCAGGTCTGGCGGCGCATGTAGAACTTCCAGGAGTCCGAGCCGGCCTCGCGGCCGCCGCCGGTCTCCTTCTCGCCGCCGAAGGCGCCGCCGATCTCGGCGCCGGAGGTGCCGATGTTGACGTTGGCGATGCCGCAGTCGCTGCCGTCGACCGACAGGAACTTCTCGGCGGAGCGCATGTTCAGGGTGAAGATCGCCGACGACAGGCCCTGCGGCACGCTGTTGTGGACGGCGATCGCCTCGTCGAGGTCTTCGAACTCGAAGAGATAGAGAATCGGTGCGAAGGTCTCTTCGCAGGTGATCGGCATGTGCGCCGTCGCCTCGACCAGCGTCGGCTCGACGAAGAAGCCGGGCCGATCGAGGACCTTGCCGCCATAGAGGACGCTGCCGCCCTGGGCGACGGCGGTCTCGATCGCATGCCGGTAGTCGGCTACCGCCTTCGCGTGCACCAGCGGGCCCATCAGCGTCGCGGGATCGCTCGGATCGCCGATCCGCACCGAACCGTAGGCCTTGACGAGCTTGGCCTTCATCTCGGCGGCGATCGACTTGTGCAGGAAGAGCCGGCGGGTCGTCGTGCAGCGCTGGCCGGCGGTACCGACGGCGGCAAAGAGCACCGCCCGCAGCGCGAGGTCGAGATCGGCGTCAGCGGTGACGATGATGCCGTTGTTGCCGCCGAGCTCGAGGAGCGCCCGTCCGAGGCGTTCCGCGAGGACCTTGCCGATCGACTTGCCCATGCTGACCGAGCCGGTCGCCGAGATCATCGGGAAGCGCCGGTCGGCAGCGAGCGGCGCGCCGACGGCGTGCCGGTCGCCGACCGCGAGATTCCAGATCGGCGGCGCGTCGTTGGCGGCAAGGACGCGCTGCGCGATCCTGGTGACCGCGATCGCCGAAAGCGGTGCCTGCTCCGAAGGCTTCCACAGCGTCGAATCGCCGCAGACCGCGGCGATCATCGCATTCCACGCCCAGACCGCGACGGGGAAGTTGAACGCCGAGATGACGCCGACCGGCCCGAGCGGATGCCACTGCTCGTACATGCGGTGGAGGGGCCGCTCCGAGTGCATCGACAGGCCGTAGAGCTGGCGCGAAAGGCCGACGCAGAAGTCGGCCATGTCGATCATCTCCTGGACCTCGCCCAGGCCTTCGCTCTTCACCTTGCCGACTTCGAGGGTCACCAGCTGGCCCAGGTCATCCTTGTGCTGGCGCAGCGCCTCACCGAGCTGGCGCACGACCTCACCGCGGCGTGGCGCGGGCCAACGCTTCCAGGCGTCGAACGCCGCCGCGGTGCTCGCGGCGACCTTCTCGTAGTCGGCGGAGGTCGCGTCGCGGACGGCCGCGATCGGCTGGCCGGTCGCGGGATTGATCGACTGGACGCGCGGCCCGGAGGTCTCGAGCCAGGTGCCGGCGAAAGCGCCGGAGTTCTCCTCGGCGAGGCCGAGGCGGGAGAGCAGGGACGAAACATCGGACGGGTTGGCAACGGTCATGAGGATCTCCGCTTGCGTGCGCTTGGGATTCGGTGGAGGAGGCGCCCGTGGGAACGAACGCTGAGCGGCAATTCTATCGTAGGCGGCAAGCCCGGCGCCGAAGGCGCGCCTGGCCGCTGCGGCAGCCGCTAGAATGCAGCGATCCGATGCCACTGCTGCCGGCGCTCCTTCTCGCATGCTTCGCATTCTGGTGCGGCACCTTTCCGGGTGGCGCGGCCTTCCCGGCCGGTCCGGCGGGGCAGGGGCTGGTGCTCGCGGCTGCGCTCCTGGGCGCCGCTGGCTGGCGCGATCCGCTGGGACTCGGTCGGGCCGGACGCTGGCTCGTGTTGGCCTTGCTCGCGGCAGTGGCGCTCAGCCTCTGGACCTCGCCGGTGGCTCGCGCGGGCCGGGTCGGCCTGTGCCTCCTGCCGGCCTTTCTGCTGCTCGCACCGTTCGTCGCCCGATGCTGGTCGACCGCTCGCCGGCGCGAGATCGGGCTCGCGGCCTGGAGCGCTGTCGTCGCCGCGACCTCGGTCTGGGCGATCGTCGAGCAGATGCGCCAGGGCACCTCGCGCACCGCCATGCCGCTCGGGCACCATAACCTCCTCGCCGCCTTTCTGGTGATCACTCTGCCGCTCGTCGTGCCGGCGCTGCGCCGCCGAGGCATTTCGCGGTGGCTGGCAGTCTTCGCCCTCGTCGCCGGAGTCATCGCCCTGGTCGAGACGCGGTCGTTCCTGGGTGGGGCGGCGCTCGCTGTTCTCGCCCTGGCCGGTGCGGCGCGGTTCGAACGCGCCCGGCACCTCGTCCTCGGCCTGGCTCTGCTGGGCCTCGCCTTGCTGGTGCCGCGCGCGACGGCGATCGTGCGCGGCGAGGACTCTTCGGCCTCGGCGCGCCAGGTCTATCTGCGCGCCGGTTGGGACGGAATGCGCGAGCGGCCGATCGTCGGCTGGGGGCCCGGTTCGACCCCTTGGACGCTTGCTCTCCACCTGCGGCCGCTGCCAGGCGTGAATCCGCCGGGAGAAGTGGTGGGGGAAATGCACTCGCTACCGCTCGCTCTGGGCTATGAGCTCGGCTTCCCGGGTCTCGCGCTGGCGGCCGGTGTCTTCGTCCTCTTCTGTCTCCGGCGTTGGCGCGCCCGCGCCGCGAGCGTCGACCGCGCGCTCGTCGAGGCTGGCCTCGCTGGCGTCGCCGGTCTCCTGCTCACCGGCCTGGGCGGAGCGCAGCTCTCGGTCACGGCGTTGCCCCTGGCGGCGATGCTGGCGGCAGGGGCCGCGCTCGCCGGTGCGGGGCAGGCGGACAGCGAACCGGCTCCATCGCCAGCAGAGCCACGGCGCTGGTGGCGCTCAGGCGAAGCCTTGCCGGTCTGGCTCTATGCTGGCGCCGCGGTTCTGGTACTGCTGCCGCTGGCCCGGGCGCAGGCGCTCTATGAGCGCGCGGCCTCTCTGCGGGTGCGGACCCAGGCAGCGCCGCTGATGGCGCGAGCGCTCGCTCTCGATCCGCAGTTTCCGCTCTATGGCGCCCGCTGGGCCTGGTCGGCCGAGGCTCCCCTCGGCGAACGGGCCGAGGCGGCGCTGGCCGCCGCCCGCGCGGCCCAGGGCGTCTCGGCTCTCTGGCTGCGCGGTGGCGCTCTGGCGCTCGAAAGCGGGCGCGCCGACCTGGCGCGCGAGGCTTTGCAGCACGCGCTCGCGCTAGACCCGTTGAGCGGTTTTGCGCCTTTCCAGCTCGCGGCCCTCGGCGGCGCCACCGACTCCCGCTTCGACGAGGCCGACTGCGCAGCGAGGGCGATGCTCGCCGAGCCGCGCGCCGCCGCCGCGAGCTCCTGGCGCGGCCGCGATCGGCTGCGCAGTCAGGCCCTTGCCCGCCTCGAGCGCTGGCCGGGAGTCGACGCCGGTTGGCGGGTCGAGCTGTTGAAGCAGGCGGGCCAGGCGACGCCGACGGTTTCTGCATCCGATGCGCCGCCGGTCGACGAGGTCGATCTCGCGGCGCAAATCGACACCACGCCGGCGCTCGCCGTGTCGCTGCACCTCTTCCGGAGAACGCCATGGCCGGCGGACGTGGCGCGCATCCGGGTGGAGCGCGCGGGGGTGCGCAGGATGAGGCTGCCGAGTGCGGCGGCGATCGAAGACTCGTCGCCGCTCGCCTTCCCGAG
>JAGOCP010000035.1:4751-18859 GCA_017998715.1 Thermoanaerobaculia bacterium
GAAACCCTCGACGAGGTGCTCGCCCACTTCGCTGGCGTTGGCGAGCAGACCGTCCTCCTCGATCACCTCGATGATGCGCTGGCAGCGCACCATGTCGACGAGGTTGCCGCCCCAGGTGGAGTTGATGCGCGAGGAGATCTTGAAGACCGAGTCGACCTCCTCGACCCGCGGGCCGGCGGCGAGGCCGCAGACCTGGGTCTTCTTGGCGAAGGAGAAGACGTCCGGCTCGACCCCGAAGTGCTCGAACGACCACCACTTGCCGGTCGTGCCGAAGCCGGTCTGTACCTCGTCGAAGATGAGCAGGAACTCGTGCTCGTCAGCGAGCTCTCGGAGCTTGCGCAGAAACTCGGCGCGGAAGTGGTTGTCGCCACCCTCGCCCTGGATCGGCTCGATGATGAGCGCCGCGATGTCGTGGCCGTGCTTGGCCACCGCGCTTTCGATCTCGGCGACGGCTTGCCGCTCGAGCGCCATCGTCGCCTCGACGCCCTCGGGGGTCAACGGGAAGCGCAGCATCGGGTTCACCACCCGCGGCCAGGGGAACTTGGGGAAATACTGCGTCTTGCGCGGGTCAGCGGTGTTGGTGAGCGACAGCGTGTAGCCGCTGCGGCCGTGGAAGGCCTGGCGGAAGTGGAGGATCTGCGATCCCCCTTCGGGCCGGCCGGCGGCGAGGTTCTTGCGCACCTTCCAGTCGAAGGCCACCTTGAGCGTGTTCTCGACCGCCGCCGCGCCACCTTCGATGAAGAAGAGGTGCTTGCGGAAGGCCGCCGGCACAGTGCGGGCGAAGGTCTCGACGAAGTCGGCCATGAAGGTGGTGTAGATATCGGAGTTGGCCGGCTTGTTGAGCGCCGCCGGGAGAATTCGCTGCGCGAACTCCGGGGTGAGGAGCTTGGGATGGTTGAAGCCCAGCGGCGAGGTGGAGAAGTGGCCGAAGAAATCCAGCACGTCGCGCCCGCGAACAGCGTCGTGGAGAAAGACGCCATGGCTCTTCTCGATGTCCTGCACCATGTGGTAGCCGTCGACGAGGATGTGCCGGGAGAGAACCTCGCGCACCTCTTGCGGGGTGAAACGGACGGAGTGGTGGACGGTCGTCGTCATCGGGGCCTCGCGTCGATCTGGGTACTGGCCATGGAAGTGCGGGAAGTCATTGATTCGAAAGGCGGGAGCGCCTTCGCAGGGAAGTCGTGCCGGGGAAAGTCTATCAGCCGCGTCGAGAAGGGGTCAACGCGCTGCGGTGCGCGACAGGCCTGAGTTCAGGTCAGCCGCGGTCTCGGCGAGCATCACCCGGTTGCGGCCGGCCTCCTTGGCGCGATACATCGCCGAGTCGGCGAGCCGCAGCAACTGGCTCTTGGCGACAGCGAGCGACTGCTCGGGTCGCACGTGGCGGGAGAGCGTCGCCACTCCGATCGAACAGAAGAGACCCGAAAGGTAGAGCGGATCGGGCTGGATCTCGCCCGGCGCGTCGCAGAAGACCGCATCCTGGACGTCGGCACGCAGACGTTCGGCGATCCCCATCGCTTCGACGGCCGAAGTGTCGGGTAGCACGATGACGAACTCATCACCGCCATAGCGCGCCACCAGGGCGCGCGCGAGGCCGACGGACCGTCGCAGGAGTTGTCCGGTCTCGCGCAGGACCTGCGAGCCGGCGAGATGGCCGTGCTTGTCGTTGACCAGCTTGAAGTAGTCGAGATCGAGAAAGAGAAGCGCCAGGTCGCGGCCGAGCTCGCGGCATTGGAGCAGGGTCTGTTCGAGCGCCGAGTGGAGGTAGCGGTCGTTGAAGAGTCCGGTGAGGTTGTCTCGCTTGGCGGCTTCCTGTGCCAGGCGGCCATCCAGGACGTTCTGAATGGAGATCGAGATGTAGTCGGCGAAGATCTCCAGCAGGTCGCGCTCGTGTTCGCTGTAGGACAGAGCGCCGCGTCGGTTGACCAGCTCGAGGACGCCGCAGACGTCGTTGCCGATGCGGATCGGGATCGCCACCAGCGACTCGGTCCGATACTGGGTTTCGGCGTCGACCGAGGCGTCGAAAAAGCGATCGGAGGCGACGTTGGTCGAGGAGTAGGCCTTGCCCGACAGGTAGACATGCCCGGCAATTCCCTGGTGGGCCGGCAGCGTCTGCCCGACGAGCAGCTCGGCCTTGTCGCCGAAGGCGGCGAGGAAGGTGAGGCGGTTGCGACTGCGGTCGACCTGTTTGATGCGCGGATTGTCGAGCAGGATCGAGCCCGCCTCCGAGGGCACGAACTCGTCGGCCTTGCGCAGCACCTCGACCAGATTGTCGGCCAGACTCATCTCGGGTTCGAAGTGCGGCTGAGACGCGCGTCGTCGCTCGAGGAATTGCTCGAGTGCGTGGGGGTCGAGACTGAAGACTTCGCTCATGACGAAGCGCTCTGGACGCTGAAGTGAAACCGCCGGAAAGATACCAGAAGTGCGGGAATCGCCCTGTGCACCCGGTCAGCGCAGGGCGCGGGCGAGGCGGCGGACGCGCTCGAGGGTATCGGCCCGGAGCTCTTCGGCCGCGGCCAACTCGGGGGCGTAACGCAGGTAGTGGAGCTCCTTGGTGACTTCGGCGAGCTCTGTGGCGGTCGCCGGGTCGACCCTGGCGGCGATCAGGCGGGCGTGCCACTGCGAAACCGGAGTGCCGGGCGCGATGTCGAAACGCGCTTCCAGGTGGTGGCGCAGGGCCTCCTCGAGCTCGGCCGCAGTCTCGCGCGGCGTCGCCTTCGCGGCGGTCGACTCGATCGCCCGCAGAGCGGCGGCGAGGGATCGGCCGGAGGCGCGACCTGGCGACCCTCTTCTCCGCCAAAGCGCGCCGCCGGCGAGCAGAGCGGCGGCGAGGCCCCCCGCTCCGGCGATTGCGAGCCAGTCGTTCGCGGACGCGGACCCAGCGGCCGAGGCCGTCGCGGCACCCGGCGAGGTTGTGCTTCCCGGGGGTGCGGGAGGTACGTCCGCCGCAGCAGGCGGCGTCGCGGGCGCGGCGGCGACCGCCGGGCCCGTCACACTCAGTTGCAGGGGGCGAGTCGCGGCGCTGCGATAGGCCCTGGCGGCCGGATCGAAGTAGGGCAGGGCGAGCGCCGGCAGCTCGAAGGACCCCGGGCGCTGCGGCACGAGGACATAGCTCCATTCCTGCGACGACACCAGGCTTCCGTCGGTCAAGCGCTCGGTGCTCTCCTGCCGCGGCGGGAAGAGGCGAAGGCCCTCCGGGAGCACGAGGTTCGGCGGGCGGAGACTCTGGAGGTTGCCGTGGCCGGTCGAGCGGATGGTGAGGGTCGCCGCCTCGCCGACGGCGAGGGCATTGCGGTCGAGGCGAGCCGAAACGGCGAGATCGCCGACCGCGCCGGTGAAGTCGGGCGGCGAGGGCGGAAGAGCCAGGACCTCGAGCGGCAGGGCGTCGGTCTTGAGGTGCAGCGTCTCCGAGCGGCCGAAGGGGGTGCCGAAAGGTCCGATCTCCGCCATCCGCGCCACCAGGTCGACCTCGGTCGGTTCGATGGTGAACTTCCCGGCTTGCAGCGGGAAGAGGGCGCGGCGCAGCATCGCAACCCGGCCGAAGCGCTCGCCGTTCTGCTCCAGCCACTCGGGCTTGAGCTCGGCAGGCTGCGGAATCTCGCGCACCCAGAAGCCCTTGAAGGCGGGCATGTGGGTCGGCTGGAAGGCGCCGACATCGGTCTGGGTATAGAGCCAGAGGGTGTAGGTCGTCTGCTGACCGACGTAGACCGTCGGCGGATCCAGGGCGGCGCGGAGAAAGATCTTGGGCCGTCGGAGCTCGGCCTCGGGCTGCGCCCGCCGGCGCCCTGCACCGACGCGACCGAAGAGGTCTTCGAACGGATCGAAAGCCCGGCCGGGAGCCGCCGCTGGAGCCTCCGCCCGCGGCGGCGCCTGCTGCTGCACCTGGATCTCCTTGTCGGACAGCCGCAGGGCCTTTCCCTGGACTGTGAGGGCGATGGCGCGCACCCGCGCCGGTCCCACTCCCTTGGGGCGCAACCTCCAGGTGAGCTGCAGCGTGCTCGAAGTCGTGCCGTTCACCCAGCGCTGACTCTGCGACTGAAAAGGACCAGCGGCGACCTCGAGGTTGTCGAGCTCGAAGGCCGGGTGGACATCGAGACCGCCGAAGCCGCTGGAGCTGACCGTGATCGAGAAGCTCGCCAACTCATCGACGCCGATGAGGCCGGGGTCGAGCATCGCTGTCGCCTCGGTGCGCGGTTCCTCGGCCGGGAGGGGAGCGACGGCGGCGATCACCAGCGCCGCGAGCAGCAAGGCGGCGGCGCATCGCGCGCTCGCGGCTGCGCTCACCAGTCCTTCTCCACGCTCGTCTTGGCGCGAGCGACGGCCCGCGCCTGATCGCGGCGCTGCTGGCGCTCGAGATTCTCCACCGCCTGCAGGATCGCCGCCGCCTGCTCGGCAGTCATGTCCTGCTGGTCCTGAAACTGCGGCAGGGGACGCTCTGGGGGCGGTTGCCCGCCCGGTTGCGGCTGGCCTTGCTGCGACGGGTCCGGCTGCTGCGGGTTCTGCCCGGAGTCGCTCTTCGGCGGCTGCTGCGGTTCGGGCTTCTGCTGCGGATTCTCGCCCTCGCCCTCGCCGCCCTGCTGCTTCTGCTGCTGATTCTTGGACGGGTCGTTCTGCTGGTCTTTCTGCTGCTGTTCCTGCTGACGTTGCTGTTCTTCGAGCAGCCGCAGCGCGAGCTCGAGATTGCGCTTGGCGTTGCCCAGATCGGGCTGCGCGCGCAGCGCACCCTTGTAGGCATCGATCGCGCCGCGGGCGTCCTTGGCCGAAAGGCGCGCGTTGCCGAGGTTGTAGAGCGCGTCCGCGGCGAGAGCCGGCGGCGCGTGCTTCGCCGCCTGCTCGAGCAACTTCGCGGCGTCCGGCTGCTTGGCGCCCAGGTGCGCCGTGCCGGCGTTGAACTCGACCAGCGGGTCGCCCGGCTGCAGGCGGAGCGCGCTGTCGAGCGGCGCGACCGCGTCCTCCGGCCGGCCCTTCTCCCAGGCGGCCAGGGCGCGCGAAGTCCGCTCGCGGGCGTTGAAGCGATAGGGCTCGAGCAGCGGCGCGCCCGCAGTGCCGGCCGGGGTGGCCGGGGTGGCGCGGGGATCGGCCGTCGGCGCGGCGCCGGCTTGCTGCGCCGCCGACGGAACGCCGGCGGCGAGCAGGAAGCCGCCAAGGATCGTTCCGAGGACGGCCTGAGTCGCCGGCCTCCGCGAGAGGCGAGTCGGTCCGGGGCGCCTCACGCTGCCGCCTCCGGCGGTTGGCGGCGCGGCCACCGCATATAGGGAGTGAGCGCGAGCCACAGCGCGAGGGCCGCGACCGCGAGGCCGAGCGGCCACTGAAAGCGCTCTTCGAGTGTCGAGACGGTCGAGCTCGCCAGACTGCGCTTCTGCATGGACTGGATGCGCTCGAGAATCGGCCGCGGATCGGTGTTGGCGTTCGCCGCTTCGAGGTAGGTGCCGCTGGTTCCCTGGGCGAGCTTCTCGAGCACGCCGGGCTGCAGCCGACTGATCACGACCTCGCCGGAGGCCGTGCGCTTGAACTCGCCTTCGCGGCCGCTGACCGGAACCGGCGCGCCCTGAGTGGTGCCGACGCCGATCGTGTGCACCACGATGCCGGCCTCGACGAGCTGGTCGACGATCGCGCCGAGATCCTCGTCGTGGTCTTCGCCGTCCGAGAGCAGAACCATGACGCGTTGCTTGTCGTGGCCGGCGGGAAACAGATCGATCGCCCGCCGCAGAGCGGGGGCGAACTGCGTGCCGGGGAGCGGGAGCGAGCCGGGCTCGACGGCGTCGAGCAGCAAGTCGAGCACGGCGATGTCGACGGTGAGCGGCGCCATGACGACGCCCACTCCTTCCGCCTGCACCAGCGCCACGCGGTTACCCGGCAGCTGCTGCGCCATCCGCCGAACGAGCGACTGGGCGAGCCAGATACGCGACGGCAGGACGTCGTAGCTCCCCATCGAGGCCGAAGTGTCGACCACGAAGACGATGTCGACACCGCGTTGGTCGACCTGTTCGATCGACTCGCCCCAGCGCGGCCGGGCGAGTGCGAGCACGATGCCCAGGGTGGCGATGCCGAGGAGAAGCGCCGCCCACAGCGGGCGGCGCGGCCGGCTGCCCGAGCGCAGTCGCGATTCGATGGCGCGCGATGCCCAGGCCGCCTCCGCCATGGCGCGGCGGCGCTGCAGCCAGAGCGCGGCGACGGCGGCCACGGGCGCCGCGAGGGCGAGCCAGAGAAGGCGCGGTTCGGCGAAGTTCATGGCTCGGCGGTGAGCCGCATCAGGCCGGCGGCGAACGGCAGGAAGAGGAGCGCGAGGCCCGTCCAGACGAACGGCTGGAAGCTCTCGCGGTAGCGGATATAGCGCTTCACCTGCATCGGCGTCTTCTCCAGGAGGTCGATGCGGTCGAAGACGGCGGCGAGCGCGCGCGGATCGGTGGCGGTGAAGTAACTGCCGCCGGTGCGCTCGGCGATCGCGCGCAGGAGCTTCTCGTCGACCTGGACCTCCATCATGACGTGGCGCGTCTCGACTCTGCCGCTGAGCGGGTCGCGCACCTGCACCGGCACCGGCACGCGGCCCTCGCGGCCGACGCCGATGGTGTAGACGCGCAGGCCCAGTCCCTTGGCGACTGCCGCCGCCGACAGGGGGTCGATCTCGCCGGCGTTGTTGACCCCGTCGGTGACCAGCACGATGACTTTCGACTTCGCGGCACTGTCCTTGAGCCGGCTCGCGGCATTGGCGAGCGCGACGCCGATGGCGGTGCCGTCCTGCACGGTGTTGAGCTCGATCGAATCCACCAGCTCATCGAGCATCGCCCGGTCGGTGGTGAGCGGCGAACGCGTCAGCGCCGAGCCGCCGAAGATCGTCACGCCGATGCGGTCGCCGGGGCGCTTGGCGATGAAGTCGCGCACCACCTGCTTGGCGACGGTGAGGCGGTTCTTGGGCTGGAAGTCCTCCGCGCCCATGCTGCCCGAGGTGTCGACGACGATCTGGATATCGATGCCCTCCGTCGTCGCCTCTTCCCAGGAGTAGCCGAGACGCGGCCGGCCGAGTGCCAGGATGAGCGCCAGCAGCGCGGCGAGCCGGAGGTAGAACGGCAGGTGAAGCCGCCAGCGCCCGCCGGTCGCACGCGGCAGGCGGCTGGCGAGCAGCGCGCCGTGCGAGCTGCCGCTCCCGCCGCCGCCAAAATGGTGGCGCCAGACGAGGATCGGCAGCGCCAGGCAGGCGAGCAGCCAGAGCGGGTCGGCGAACTGCGGCAGGACGTTCAAGCGGCGCCCCCGCGGCTCGGCGCTGGCGCTGACGCTGCGGCCTCGTCGCGCGGCGCCAGGTGAGTCTCGAGCGCTGCCGCGATCTCGCGCGTCTCGGCGATGCGCGCCGCGGCCTCGGAGCTTTCCGCCGGACGGCGGGCAAACTTGATCTGGTCGGAGAGGCGCAGCAGCCGGACCGCGCGCTGGACGAACTGCGGATCGAGGCGCAACGCGGCGAGCCGGCGTTGAAGCTCGGTGGTGGTGCTCTCGAGCGCGCGAAAGTCCAGCCGGCGACCGAAGTAGCGCCGCAGCGCCTGGCTGAGATGGGCGAAGGCTCCGGCGGGTGTTTCGCCGGCGAGGAGCCCGAGAGCGCGCTCGAGCTCGGCGAGGGGCGAGAGCTCAGGGGCTGCCAGCGGATCGATCCCCGGGCGGCGCTTCCAGGCGAGCACTGCGGCGCCGGCGGCGAGCGCGGTACCGATGGCGAGAGCCCACCAGAAGCTCCGCGCGACGGCGATCGACCGCGGCGGCGCGGGCGGTGCCGGAGTGAGCTCCTGGTCGTCGGGCGCGATCACCGATCGGACGTCGAGCGCGAGATCCGGCGGCGTGGCGGCGCGCAGCGCGGGCTCGCCGGAGAGGATCACCGCCGCCGGCGGCAAGGCGACCTTGCCGGACTTCCAGGCGGTGATTCGCAGGCGCTGCACGAGATGTGTGCCGTCGGCTGCGGGCGTGCGCTCGACCGGTCCCGCTTGGAGCACTTCGGCTTCGCCCCAGCCCTTGGACCAGTCGGGAAAGGTCGCCTCGCGGCTTGAAGCGGCGGCCGGCAGGGCGAGGGAAAGTGTCGCAGTGACCGGATCTCCCACCGCGAGCGTCGCCGGTTCGAGCGCGACCTCGATCCGCAGCTCGGCGGTCGCAGCGGCAACGCCTTCGGCGGCGCCGACCCCGCCGGCGGAGGCGAAGGCGAGCGCCAGCGCCGAGGCGGCGCAAAGAGCCGAACGGCGGCTCATCGCCGGAGCCTCTTCTTGCGCGACTCGAAGAAAGCCACCAGCTCGGGCATGTATGGCCGATCGGTAGCGAGCGTCAGGTGGTCGAGACCGAGGCTGCGGATCGTCGCGTGCAGGGCCTCGCGCTCGCCGCGCGCCCGTGCCACCTCGGCGGCGGCGTTCCTGCGTCCGTCGTAGAAGGCCACCGCGCCGGTCTCGGCGTCGCGCAACACGAGCGGGCCCGCATCTGGCGGACGCAGGTCCTTGGGGTCGGCGAGCTCGACGACGATCACGTCGTGCCGGGCCGCGGCGCGCTGCAGCGCCGCGACCGGCGGCGCGCCGACGAAGTCGGAGATCACGAACAGCACCGAGCGTTGGCGCAGGTTCGAAAGCACCGCGCCGAGGCCTCTCTCGAGATCGGTGCCGCCAGCGGCCGGATGCTGCAGGACGTCGTGAACCAGGCGCAGCACCTGATTGCGGCGCCGCTGCGGCGGCAGGAAGAGCTCGAGCCGATCGGAGAGCAGGGCCGCGCCGACGCGGTCGTGGTTGCGCAGGGCGGCGAAGGCGAGCAGGGCAGAGATCTCCGCCGCGAGCTCGCGCTTCAGAATCGCGCGCGAACCGAAGCCGAGGCTGCCGGAGACGTCGACGGCGAGAAAAACCGTGAGGTCGCGCTCTTCGACGAACTGCTTGACGAACGGAACGCCCATGCGCGCCGTGCGGTTCCAGTCGATCGTGCGGACGTCGTCGCCCGGCTGGTAGGGGCGCACCTCGGCGAACTCCATGCCGCGGCCCTTGAATACCGAGTGATAGGTGCCGGCAACCCCCTGGTCGACCAGGCGGCGGGTCGAGATCTCGATCCGCCGCACCTTCGCCAGCAGGTCGGCGGGGACCCGCCTTACGGCTTTCGTCGGCGAGGTGGCCGTCGCCTTGCGGCGCCGCCAGCGCTCGCGCAGCGCGGAGAGCATTCGGGCGCCCTGAAGTTACGGAACCTCGACGCGGTCGAGGAGCCGTGCGACGAGGTCGTCGCTGGTCAGGTTCTGGGCTTCGGCTTCGTAGGTCGGAACGACGCGGTGGCGCAGGACGTCCGGCGCGATCTCCTTGACGTCCTCCGGGATGACATAGCCGCGCCCGGAGAGCAGGGCCATCGCCTTCGCCGCGCGGGCGAGAAAGAGCGTGGCGCGCGGCGAGGCACCGAAGGCGATGAGCGGCGCGAGCTCCTTCATGCCGGCGGCTGCCGGCTGCCGCGTGGCGGTCACCAGATCGAGCAGATATCCGCGGAGCTTGCCGTCGAGGTAGACCCCGTCGCAGGCGCGCCGCAGCTCGACGAGCCGCGCCTGATCGAGAATCGGGCGGATCTCCACCTCGTGCTCGACCATCATGCGCTCGAGGATCTCCTCCTCCTCGGCGCGGGTCGGATAGCCGATCTTGAGCTTGAGCATGAAGCGGTCGATCTGCGCCTCGGCGAGCGGGTAGGTGCCCTCCTGCTCGATCGGGTTCTGGGTTGCGAGGACGAGAAACGGCTCCGGCAGGCTGTAAGTGGTGTCGCCCAGTGTCACCTGGCGCTCTTCCATCGCCTCGAGCAAGGCCGACTGGACCTTGGCGGGTGCGCGGTTGATTTCGTCGGCGAGGAGAGCATTGGTGAAGATCGGTCCGCGCCGGGGTTCGAAGTCGCCCTTGCGCGGATCGTAGATCAGCGTGCCGACGAGGTCGGCAGGCAGCAGATCGGGGGTGAACTGCACCCGCTTGAAGTCGATCGCCAGGGTGCGCGCGAGGGTCTTCGCGGCCAGGGTCTTGGCCAGGCCCGGGACGCCTTCGATGAGCACGTGGCCGCGGGCCAGGAGGCCGACCAGCAGGCGTTCGACGAGGTAGTCCTGGCCGACGATGACGCGCCGGATCTCGGCTTCGACCTGTTTGAGCGCGAGCGCCTCGCGTTCGATGGCCGGGATCACCGGCGCAGCGGAGCTGGAACTGCTGCTGGCTTCAGGATTCGCGACGGTTTCCATGCACACACTCCCGCTGGGCGCGGCTGCAAGGGAAATGCCACCGTCTCTGTGCCAAGATGGCGGAGGAGCCTGGTCCTGAAAGCGGCAAGAACATCCCCAACCCCGGAAGCGCCAGAGCCAGCGGCCATCCCCCGCCGCAAGAAGGCACTTGGCCAGCACCACCTGCGCGAAGGGAGCCTCTGCCGGCCCCTGATCGAGTTCCTTTTCGCCGGCCTTCCGCCGACGACTGCCCCGCCCTTCGTCGTCGAGGTCGGACCGGGAGGGGGCGTTCTGACGGCCGAGCTGCTGGCTGCCGGGGCAGAGGTCCTCGCTCTGGAGCTCGATCCGGAGTGGGCCGATACCTTGCGCTCTCGATTGCCGAGCGAAAGGCTTTCAGTAAAGGTGGGTGATGTTCTCGACTTCGACTGGTCCTCGGTGCGCCCTGGGGCCCTCGTCTGCGGGAATCTGCCCTATCAGGTCGGGACGGCGATCGTGGACCGCGTGCTGCGCGCTTATCCGCGCGTCGACCGGGCGGCCTTCCTGCTGCAGCGTGAGGTCGTCGACCGGCTGGTCGCGGGCCCGGGGAGTCCGGACTACGGCTCTCTTTCGCTGTTGACCCAGGCGCGCGCGAGCGTGGCCCGGCTGGGGATCGTCCGGCCGGGCTCGTTCGTTCCTCCGCCGAAGGTCGACAGCGCTTTCGTCGGCCTGCGCCTGCAAGCACCGCCGCTGCCTGAGAGCGAGATGCCTGAATTCGAGCGCTTCCTCCGCGCTGCGTTCAGCCAGCGGCGCAAGACGATCACGAACTCCTTTGCCAGCAGCTTCTCGCGTCTGGCCGTCGAGAGCGCTTTGACGACCCTCGGCCGTGACTCGAGGACGCGCGCCGAGGCGCTCGCCATGACCGATTTCCTGGAGCTTTTCCGCGCCCTGACCGGGCGCGACGGGGCGGACGCCGAAGCGCCGGGTGGTATCCTTCCCGGCATCGAAAACTTCGGAAACCTCGGAAAACCTTGAGCGAACCGCGTCGAGAGATGCCCCGGGTCGAGATCTCCCCCGACAAGGGGCGCGAGATCGTCGGCGTCCTGTTTGCCGCGCTGGCGGTCATCTGCGGCGCGAGCCTCGCGAGCTACCACCCGGCGGACTCGAGCTTCCTGCGCCAGGTCTCGGGCGCCTCCGCGACGCGGAACTGGATCGGCGGCTTCGGCGCCGAGATCGGCGCAGCCGGTTTCGGGCTGCTCGGAGTCACCTGCCTGCTCATTCCGCTGCTGCTCGCGGTCGCCGCCTGGCGGCGGCTGCGGCCGAAGGTCCGGCCGACGGTGGTCGGGCGCGGGGCCGGAGCGGGCCTGATGCTCGTCGCCTTGCCGGCTCTGCTGCAACTCGTCCTGCCGGCGCTGCCCTGGCGCGGCGAGTCGATCGACTCCGGCGGCGCCGTCGGCGTCGTCCTGTCGAGCCTGCTGGCACAGCGGATGAACTTCGCCGGCGCGCTCGTCCTGCTCCTCGCGTTGTGCATCGTCGGCGTGGCGCTCCTGGTGCAGACCAGCCTCGGAGATCTGCTCAGCCGCTGGCGGCGACGCTTCGCCGGGGCGCTCGATCAGTGGCGCTTGGCGCGCGCCCGGCGCGCCGAACGCAAGGAGAAAGAGCGTTCGCGCAACCGGGTCGTGGTCAAGCATCTGCAGCGTGTCGCCGAGGAGAAACAGGAACGGCTCGACAAGCTGGCCGGAGTCGCGGCAGGCAAGCGGCCGGCGGCGGATCCGCCCGCCGACGAGGTCGCCGTGCCGCCGCCCGCAGGCCGGCTCGATCTGCCTTTGCGCGGCTCCGAACGGCCGGTGGAGCGCCCGCTGACCGTGCGCCGGGTCGCGGCGCCGTCGGCCGCCGCTGCTCCCCCCGCCGCGCCCGCCGCAGCTCCTGCCGCGCCTGCGGCCGCCGGTGTCGAGGTTCCGGTCCGGCGCGAGAAGCAGAAGGAGTTCGGCTTCGTCGAGACCCAGACCGAGTCGGAGCTGCCGCCTTTGAACCTCCTGCAACTCGAGAACGAGAAGCCGACGATCGACGAGGACGAGCTCGTCCGCCTGGGCGAATCGATCCGCTCGCGCTGCGAGGAGTTCGGTGTCGAGGGCACGATCGAAGGGATCGGCCCGGGACCGGTGATCACGGTGTTCGAATTCCAGCCGGCGCCGGGCGTCAAGGTCAGCCAGATCGTCAACCTGCAGGACGACCTCGCGCTCGCGCTCAAGGCAGAGTCGGTGCGCATCGACCGCATCCCCGGGCGCTCGACGCTCGGCATGGAGGTGCCGAATCCGCGCCGCGGCATCATCCGGCTCGGCGCGATGCTCGCCAACGATGCCTTTCGCAGATCGCCCTCGCTGCTGTCGCTCGCCGTCGGCATGACGATCCACGGCGAGCCCTACTACGCCGACCTGGCGACGATGCCCCACCTGCTGGTCGCCGGCGCGACCGGTTCGGGCAAGTCGATCGGCCTGCAGAGTCTCATCACCTCGATCCTGTACAAGGCGACCCGCGATCAGGTGCAGTTCATCTTCATCGACCCGAAACGGATCGAGCTCGGCGTCTACGCCGACATTCCGCACCTGAAGACCGAGGTCGTGGTCGAGCCCAAGAAGGCGGCGAACGCGCTGCGCTGGGCGGTGGCCGAGATGGAGCGGCGCTACAAGCTGCTCGCCGAGGTGCACGTGCGCTCGATCGATTTCTACAACCGGGCGATCAAGGATCCGGAAGTGCGCAAGCGTCTCGAGCTCACCGACACCGAAGGGCCGGTGCGCGATTCCGATCTCAAGCCGCTGCCGTACTACGTGATCATCATCGACGAGCTCGCCGACCTGATGATGGTCGCGGCGGCGGAAGTCGAGACTTCGATCGCCCGCCTGGCGCAGATGGCGCGCGCGGTCGGCATCCACCTCATCGTCGCGACCCAGAGGCCGTCGGTCGACATCCTCACCGGTACGATCAAGGCGAACTTCCCCTGCCGCCTGTCGTTCGCCACTGCGAGCCGCCACGACTCACGGACGATCCTCGACGGCGTCGGCGCCGAAAAGCTCCTCGGCAAGGGCGACATGCTCTTCCTGCCGCCGGGCAGCAGCCGCCCGATCCGACTGCACGGCCCGTACATCACGGAGCAGGAGACCGCCGCGCTGGTGCGCTGGCTCAAGAAGCAGGGCAAGCCCGTGCTCGATCCGGCGGTGCTCGCCGGGCCGGAGGAGAGTGGCAACGAGGGCGGTGCCGGCCCGATCGACGACGATCTCTTCGACCAGGCGGCGCGGCTCGTCGTGCAGGAGCGCCAGGCGTCGGCGAGCTTCCTGCAGCGCCGCATGCGGGTCGGCTTCTCGCGCGCGGCGCGCCTGATCGACATGATGGAACGCGAAGGCCTGCTCGGTCCGCAGCAGGGCTCGAAGCCGCGCGACGTCCTCGTGCCGCCGAACTACTTCACCGAGGTCGACGAGACGCTGAATCGCTGAGGCTCCTCGCCGGCCGCCGAGGATCGGCCTTCATTGCTGGTTGACCTGCCCACCTCCGGCAGGGCCGACGCGCAGCGAAATCCGGTAGTCGGAAGCGGCGATCTTCACCGTCGAGCGTGGCTCGGGAAGGGCCCCGAGGAGCTCGAACCCGATCTCGTTCACGGTGGCCGAGGGCGCGGTCGTCGAGAGCTCGAACTCGCGGCGCGGCGCCTCGGTCTCTCGCCACTCGAGCGCGAGCGCGACGCGGATCTCCCCCGCCCAGACGCAATTGACGTCGACCGGGCAGCGACTGTCGGCCACTACCCTCTCGAGCGTGAGCACGAGCCCTGGCGCGACCTCGGCCTGGCCGGAAACGGCGAGCGTCACCCTGCCGGAGGCATCGGGCTTCGCAAGATTCTCGCCAGTCTGCGTTACGGGGTCTGGCGGAGCGGCGGTGGCGCTGCAGCCGAAAAGCAAAAGACCGG
>JAGOCP010000270.1 GCA_017998715.1 Thermoanaerobaculia bacterium
GGTCACGGTCTCACCGGCCTGCCTGGTCTCGAGCCAGTCCAGGAGCTCGCCCGACGAACGGATCGCGTGACCACCGATCGCTTCGACCAGGTCACCGGCAACCCACCCTCCCGGGGTACTCCTTCGGGTGCCGGTCACGCCGAGCCGTGCCGCTTCACTGCCCTCGTCCACCGAGAGCACGAGCGCCCCCGCGAGGCCTAGCGCCTCCGGCAGGGCGTCAGGCGCCAGTTCGAAGCCGAGACTCGGCCGAACGATGTGCCCATGGCGAACGAGCAGGGGCACGGCTCGCACCACCGCCGCTGCCGGGATCGCGAAGCCCACGCCGGCGGAGGAACCCGAGGTGCCGTAGATCGCCGTGTTGACGCCCACCAGTCGGCCACGGCTGTCGATCAGCGGGCCGCCCGAGTTCCCCGGGTTGATCGCCGCGTCGGTTTGGACTACATCGTGAATGCGGGCGCCCGAAGGGGAATCGACCGTGCGACCGAGGGCGCTCACGATCCCGGTGGTCAGCGTGTGGTCGAAGCCGAAGGGGTTGCCGACGGCGAGCACGGTCTGGCCGACCCGAAGGCGGGTCGAGTCGCCGACCGGCAGCGGCACCAGCCGCTCTGCCGGAGCGTCGATTCTCAGCACGGCGAGGTCCAGCTCTGGCGCAAGGCCGACGAGGCGCGCACGCCAATGCGAGTGATCGGCGAGAGCCACCTCGACCTGCTCGGCTCCGTCGATGACGTGGAAGTTCGTGACGACATGGCCCTGGCGATCCCAGACGAAACCGGAGCCCGCGCCGAGCGGCAGCTCGTGCACCGCGCCGGCCGCCTCCTCGACGTGCCGCGAAAAGGTCCGGATGCACACCACCGAGCGGGAGGCCGCCTCGAAGAGGTCGATCGTCGCCGCCTCGGTGGCGAGGAGGGCATTGGCCGGCTCGCCGTCGGACGCCGGAGCGACGATCGCCGGCGACCCCGGCTCCATGGTTGCTGCCGCTCCGGGTCGTACCGCCCAGGCGGCGACCGCGATCAGAATCAACCACGCCGAGCCGGCGCGCCAGCCCAGCAGAAAATCGGAAAGTGATCTCTCATCGCGCTTCATGGCTTCCTCCTCTCTCTCCGACGATCGCGGGTGCGGCCGTGGCCGCGGCGATCTCGTTGTGCCCTCCGCTATGGCCGGGAGGCCACCACCCCTTCGCGACGACGCCCTCGAGCGCCGCGAGCGCCGCGGGGTCGACCCGATCGGGCGCCATGGCGCGCAGCTCTTCGAGGGCGGACTCCGGCGTCGCGGCGGGCCGGTAGCGTCGTGCTTCGGTGATCGCGACGAAGATGTCCGCGACCTTCAGGGCGCGGGCGAGAAGCGGGATTTCCGGGCCGCGAAGGCCTCGTGGATAGCCGCTGCCGTCCGGGCTCTCGTGGTGAGCGAGAACCGTCTCGGCGAGATCTTCGTCGCCGCCAACCGAGCGCACCAGCTCCGCGGCGATGCGTGGATGGTCGCGGATCCTGGCCCGCTGTTCGAGCGAAAGCTGCTGATCGGACTGAAGAACGTCGTCGCCCAAGCCGATCTTGCCGACGTCGTGGAGGCGGCCCGCGAGGTGCGCCGCGGCCCTCTGGGAGCGATCGAGGCCGAGCTCGTGAGCGACGAGCTCCGCGAGGTCCGCCACGCGGCGGGAGTGTTCGGCGAGAGCGGGGTCCCGCGCGCCCAGGGCGGTCACGAGAGCGTCGAGGGCACTGCGCACCTCGCTCCGGGCAGCGGCGAGGAGCACGCGGTCGCGCTCGTCGCGCCGGCTCTCCGCATCCATCGTGAGCGAGCCGACGAGCAGCCCAACAGTGACGAAGCCGGCCACGACGGCAAGCTCGTCGAGCAGCGAAGGCCATGGCACCGGATCGCGGAGCGCCACGTGCCCGAGATAGAGCAGGCTCGCCGCGCCGGCGAACAGGGCACCGATGCGCGCGCCGCGCGCCCGCGCCGCCATCACGATCGGCGCCAGATAGAGAGCGGCCAGGCCCACGTGGACCGCGTGACGAAGGCCGGTGCCCCGCGCGCCAAGGAGGACGTGGAGCACGGTGATCGCGCCGAGGAGCACCCATGCCCAGCGGAGCGTGCGCTCCCTCGCCTTCGCAAGCGCAGGATCCTGGGTCATCGATCGCCCGGAGAGTGCGGGGTCCTCCGGAGTGCGGAGGTTTCGTCTCCGGCCTCTGCGGACGGCGCCCCAGATCCGCGCCGAAAGAGTGCGCCGCGCCGTCAAGGGGGCCGTGCGATGGAGGTCAGCTGCTTCGATGAGCTTCGGCGGATGCGGTGTCACTGTCGCCTCCTCGACTCTCCGCGGATCTGCGCGATCGGGCCAGCCGCGGAGGGCCGGCCCGATCTGGGGTCGCCTGCGCGTCAGTCGATGCCGTTGACGCGCGAGCCGCACTTCGACATCGACGATCCGTAATAGGGGTTCGCGACCGCCGTGTCGGAGGTCGGCTGCAG
Source organism: Thermoanaerobaculia bacterium (assembly GCA_017998715.1). GTDB lineage: Bacteria > Acidobacteriota > Thermoanaerobaculia > Multivoradales > JAGPDF01 > JAGPDF01. Next base: position 2,458 of record JAGOCP010000270.1, read on the forward strand.
CCAGTAGGCCTTCACCATCGGGCAGTGGTAGAGCTGGGCGCCAGTGAAACCGGTCGCCGTCGCGAGCCGCGCCATCGCGCGCGACAGCTCGGCGAATGACGCCCGTAGCTGCTCGAGCTCCTCTCCGTCGAGCTTCTTCGCCGTCTGGACCACCTCGACATAAGCGCCGTCCGCACCCTCGCCCGCGGCGTTCGCGAGCGCGGCGAGGCGGGACGCCGCCGCGGTCACGCCCGCCACGCGGTCGGCGGCGAGCGCATCGTGGATCTCGTCGTAGGCCGCGAAGAGCGGCGCGGTCGGCGGCGGCGCAGCCTCCGCGCGCGCGGTGGTGCCCGCGAAGAGTAGGAGTGCCGGAATCAGGACCTTGTGGATCAACATGGGGAACCTCCGTTGCGTTGGCTGCGTTGTACATCGGGGTGGAATTGGGATCGGAGTCATGCCACGCTCGGCTCGAGCTCCGGCTCCGAACCGGGCTGCGGCTCGGGGTTCTTCTCGATCTCGCGACGCCGCCAGAGCTTGTAAATGGCCGGATACACCAACAGCTCGAGGGCGAACGAGGTGATGAGGCCGCCGATCATCGGAGCGGCGATGCGTTTCATGACGTCCGACCCGGCCGAGGTCGACCACATGATCGGCAGGAGGCCCATGAAGGCCGCCGCCACGGTCATCATCTTGGGGCGGGCCCGCTTGACGGCGCCGTGGACGATCGCCTCGTCGACCTCGCCCTCGTTCCGGAGCAGGCCGCGCCGCTTGGCGTCGTCCCAGGAGAGGTCGAGGAAGAGCAGCATGAAGACGCCGGTCTCGGCGTCGAGGCCCAGGAGAGCGATCATGCCGACCCAGGCGGCGATCGAGACGTTGTAACCGAGGAACCAGAACAGCCAGATGGCGCCGATCGCGGAAAACGGCACCGCGAGCATCACGACGGTGGCCTTGAAGGCCGAACGTGTGTTGGCGTAGAGCAGGGCGAAGATCAGCACCAGCGTGACCGGCACGACCACCTTGAGCCGCTCGCGGACGCGGATCATGTTCTCGTACTGCCCGCTCCAGGTGAGCGAATACCCAGCTGGCAGCGTTACTGCGCTTTCGACCCGTCGCTTGGCCTCCTCGACATAGCTGCCGACGTCGCGCCCGGCGATGTCCACGTAGACGTAGCCGGCGAGGAACCCGTTCTCGTCGCGAAGCATGGACGGCCCCTGGAGCAGCCGGACATCGGCGAGTTGGGCGAGAGGTACTTGGGCCATCGTGGGGGTCGGCACCAGCACCCTACCGAGCCTCTCGGGGTCGTCCCGCAGCTCGCGTGGATAGCGGACATTCACCGGATAGCGGGCGCGCCCTTCGATGGTGGTGGTGACGTTCTCGCCGCCGATCGCCGCCGCGATCACCATGTGCAGGTCGTCGATGACGAGACCGTAGCGAGCGAGCTGGTCGCGGCGCGGAGAAATGTCGAGGAAGTAGCCGCCGGCGACTCGTTCGGCGTAGGCCGACCGCGTGCCGGGTACGTCGCGGACGGCCTGTTCGATCTCGGCGCCGAGGCGTTCGATCTCGGCCAGGTCGGCGCCGAAAACCTTGATCCCCACGGGAGTGCGAACTCCCGTCGTCAACATGTCGATGCGGGCCTTGATCGGCATCGTCCAGGCGCTGGTTACGCCGGGGCTCGCCAGGGCGCGGTTCATCTCGTCGACGAGCTCGTCCCAGGAGATGTGGTCAGGCCAGAAGGGGCGGAAGGCAGGCTTCGTCCAGTCGGGCCAGTCCGAGTACCACCGCGGCTTGGCTCGCCACTCGTCCTCGGACTTCAACACCACCGTGGTCTCGAACATCGAGAACGGAGCCGGGTCGGTGGACGTGTCGGCTCGCCCCGCCTTGCCGAAGACCCTCTCCACCTCCGGGAAGGCGCGCAGCACCTTGTCCTGGGCAATCAACAGCTCTTGCGCCTGGGCCACGGAGATGCCCGGAAGCGTCGTGGGCATGTGAAGAATGGTGCCTTCGTTGAGTGGCGGCATGAACTCGGAGCCGAGGGTGAAATAGGCCGGTACGGAGATCGCGACCAGGAGCAGCGCCGCACCGATGACCTTCTTGGGGTGGCGGAGGACGAAGCGACAGGCCGGCTCGTAGACGCGGAAGATCGAGCGGCTGATCGGATGACGCTCCTCGGCATGGTAGGTGCCGACGAGGGCGCCCGTCGCCAGCCGAGCCAGCCACCGCGGCCGGAAGCTGAACGGATCGATCCGCGCGAACATCATGCGTAGCGCGGGGTCGAGGGTGATGGCAAGGAGCGCGGCAATGGCCATTGCCAGGTTCTTCGAGAAGGCGAGGGGCTTGAAGAGGCGCCCCTCCTGGTCGACGAGGGCAAAGACGGGCAGGAAAGCGACGGCGATGACCAGAAGCGAAAAGAAGACCGATGGACCGACCTCCATCAGGGCCTCCAGGCGTACCTGATGAAAGCTCCCCTTGCGACCACCGACCTGCCAGTGGTGAATCTTGTTGTAGGCGTTCTCGACCTCGACGATCGCTCCATCCACGAGGACGCCGATCGAGATGGCGATTC